>CAZZHQ010000018.1:0-23811 GCA_964654015.1 uncultured Dehalococcoidales bacterium
CTAAAATACAGATCGATACCAAGCAGTGCCAACTGGTCAGCCAGAAACGGCGTATTGGTATCGACTATTTCACCCAGGAGAAGTTCGGTTCCGATAGAAATTATCTCTGCCTTCATATACGCCTCACTAATTTTTTACTCTGCCACCATCGACAATTAATGCCTGCCCCGTGATATTCCGAGAATCCTCAGATACCAGGAAGACTACAGCATGTCCCATATCCTCCTCCGTTTGTTCTCTCCTTAGCGGCGTATTCAGTGCCATTTCTGGATATTTGCCAGCAAGAAGGCCAACAAACCATTCCCTGGGATCTATGCCTGCGTACTCAGGTATGCTTTCCACATACCCTTTAGCTTTTGCTTTCCAGGCGTCAGTATAGACCAGGCCAGGACACATACAATTGACGTTGATGTTGTGTGGACCAAGTTTATCGGCCAGGTATTGACTGAAGGTAATAACAGCGGATTTCATGCTTCCATAGGATGCTGACGCCGTAGGAGAACTGCGTCTACCAGCTCCGGATGAAATGTTTACTATCTTACCGCTTTTTTGCTGGATGAAATATGGTGCCACCGCTTCACACATCAACACCGTAGACCTCAGGTTTTGCCTGTACATGCCATCCCATTCAACCTGGACATCACCAAGAAATCCATCGACCTCCTTCCGTGCCTTGCTGCCGCCACCAACATTATTGACCAGAATATCAACTTTACCAAAAGTTTTTATTGTTTTCTTGACCAGATGATCAATCAAGTCAGGATTGGTTATATCCCCCGGCACTCCCAGAGATTTACGCCCGAGTTTCATGACCTCGTCCGCAACATTAGCAGTACTCTCCTCCCTGAACGAATTGACCACAACATCTGCCCCTTCCTCCGCCAAACATAGTGCGATGGCTCTGCCAATACCTCTCCCTGCTGCTGTCACAATAGCTGTCTTACCTTCCAGTTTCATTATCATTCCTTTCTAAAATAATTATTGCTGTCGACACATCTAGAACAATTATGTTGACTACAATTTTGCGTATAGTATTATCTAACTAATTCGTCATTAAGTCTACAGCAATCGTAATGCTAATATCCTGATCCTCAACTGTTAATACTGATATTTTCGCTAGACTCCAGCATAATCCCCTTAAACAACTATATCCTGTCATATAAATATGGGGTGTTAAGAACAAGTCGCGGCACAACAAAAAATAAATACATTTTTTTACTAAGAATATTTTAAAATAGTATTCTGACCCTTCCCTGTATGCTAAAAAAAGGAAGGAGCTTCATGACGAAGCTCCTTCCTGCGTGAACAGTTTCCTTATTACCCTTACTCTTCTATTTCAGCTTTGGGCTGAATGGCCTAACTCTTTCTTCATGAGTCTCTATTCCATAACGAAAAGCTCAGGGCTTCCCATTACTCTTCTCTGGCTCCACAAAAGCTATATAGCTCCAAACCGTCCTATGCCAGCGAAGAGTCCTCTCGAGGAAAGATCCATTGACATAACCAAACTTGTTTCATGCCTTCCCTCCTTAACAACCAGGTTACTTTTATCCCCTGACTGTCGATTTCATGCTAACAAACATTTTTCTGTTTGTCAAATATAGCCCTACTTACTCACTATTTGTAGTACAGAGCATATTCATGTATACTATCGGCAGGTTTCAGTACAGGTCTTCCCTTTCTCAGACAATCTGGATAAGTCTACCCGGATATTCTTTCGCCCAGGATGACCACGACTAACCAAATATCACGCAAAGGAGGGTCATCCAATGAGCTTTGAAGATAAATCAAGGCGACATTCCGGTGGCAGCAAGGATAATTCTTTGGACCACGGAATAAAAAAGGTATCAGTCTATCGTGAAGGCAACCTTCGCCCGCAGATATTCCCTGTGACAGCCGTTAGCCCCATTTGGCGCAGCATCCGTATCGATATTTAATTCTCACCCGGGAGAACAGTAGCGGTTTTTACACCTATCTCCTGTTCTCCGAGGAGAGAAACTAAATTGAGTACTAACGGTTTAGTCAGTTTAGCTACTTTAAAAAGGCAAGTCAGTTGGTAATTGCCATTTTTTTTCACAGAGTTGACAACTGCTTTCCTGTTTGTCTATGCTGCTAATATCAATAAAGGAGAAATAGCGATGAACAAAATTCCAGTTGGACCAAAGCTCTATGCCTACCCGATGCCTGCCTTCCTAGTAGGAGCAAATATTGAGGACAAGCCAAACTTTATGGCAGTTGCCTGGGGAGGCATTGCTAACAGTGAGCCTCCAATGCTCTCCGTTGCCATCCGGCATCATCGTCACACGTACCTTGGCATTAAACAGAACATGACCTTTTCAGTTAATATTATCTCCGCCAACTTGGTGAAGGAGATGGATTACTGCGGTATCGTCTCAGGCTCCCAGGTCGACAAGTCAGCAGCCTGTCATTTCAAGATTTTTTATGGCAAACTCAAAACCGCCCCACTTATTGAACAATGCCCTGTCAACATGGAATGTAGAGTGATACACCTGCTTAATCTGGGAACACACACACTGGTGATAGGCCAGATAGAGGAGACCTATGTTTCAGAGGATTGTCTTAGCGATGGCAATCCGGACATGAGCAAGATAATGCCTGTCATCGCTGATATCCCTGCTCGCAACTATCATGTGCCTGGCGACTTTATAGGCAAGGCTTTCAGCATCGGAAAGGAATTAGAATAGTATGCCTCGCTACAGCACAAAACTGCTGGTGTGCTTCCTCATCAATTGCTATTCGGAATGAAAGGGCCAGGCTAATATCATGAGAAACGATATCGATAGCATTAGCCATGAGGAGTAAACAGTATTAACAAGGTTCTACTTGATAATCAGGCAACAATTTATCCAACCGCACTGTTTCTGGTTGGAGCAGATGTTGACGGCAGGGCAAATTTCATGGCGCTCGCCTGGGGCAGCACTGCCAATAGCAAACCAGCAATGTTCTCCGTAGCCATTAGTCACCGACAACATACACTTAAGGGGATAAGAAATAACATGACCTTCTCCATAAACATCCCCTCTGTCCATATGGCCAAGGAAGCGGATTACTGTGGATTGGTATCAGGCTCCAATACAAACAAGGTAGATGTCTGTAACTTAAATGTATTTTATGGCAAGGTAGCTAATGCGCCTTTAATAGAGGAATGCCCTATCAATATGGCATGCAAGGTAGAACGTATTATTGAACTGCCAGACCATGCACTGGTCGTAGGAACGGTGGAGGAGAACTACCTGTCGGAAAAATGTTTCAGTGAGGGCAAACCAGACATCGACAAAATCGCTCCATTGGTGCTGGTCACCAACCTTCGCCAGTACCACTCCCTTGGAAATTTTATCGGTAAAGCATTTAGTATCGGCAAACAAATCACAGGGGATGACTAATACCAGGGGCTGAAACTCCCGCGATACTAAAGCTAAATGTACGTAAGATTTGACAAATTCCCAGTCACTACTTATGATAGTATGAAATACGAGTATATTTGTCGGGATTTATTTTAAGATAATGGGACTTGCATTGCTTAAATGCAACAGATAGTTCTTTTCAGTATAGGATAAAAATGAACAGAAAAAGTGTATTAATTTCCATAGGACTGCTAATTATAGTAGCGGTATCTGTAGTTGCCATAGTGCCCGGACTGGCAGTGGCTGGCGTTTCACCGTCCAATGACTATAACATCGACAGATTGCCTGATTCACAAATATATTTCATCACCTCCTTCAAGCGAACCGTCACAGGTTTATTCACTTTTGGGACGCAAAATGAAGCCAGGCTGGCACTGAAATACGCTAATGAAGATATGCTGATAATCAACAAGCTATGTGACGAGGATAAGTACCAGATTGCCGAAGAGCATTGCCAGGAATTCCTGGAACATTTCAGGGAGGCCACACGGCTTACCGTGAAAACCAGGTTCAAAGACGGTGAAAGAGATGCAGCCGTATTGATAGAGGCAATGAAGCAAAGCAACATCTGGCAGCGTGATATGCTAACTGAGATACTGGAACAAACACCAGCTACGATACATGAGAGATTCCTCGAGACCATGAACAACTCGAGTTCCAGGCTGGGAAGTGCCATCGGAACCATCTATGGAGCAGATAAAGAGAGACAGTTCTTGCAGTCGGTTGAGCCTCTTCCTGAGCTTACCGGTTACCAGGCAAGCCAAGACATAACAGAAATTCCAGTAGGCAACAATGATGGGCAAGTACTCCTCGTTTCTCCGACAGTTGAGCCAGTAATAGAGAGCACACCTGAAAGTGTGAGTTCCGTTCAATCCCTGACAATAAGCAGCCTGGAAACTGACGACGACCAGGTCAGTCCTGGTGATGAATGCCGTATCGAATGCAATACCGTATCTGCTGATGGTGACAACCTCAGCTATGAATGGTCTGCCAGTGGAGGTGAGATCAACGGCGAAGGGGAAAGCATCACATGGATTGCCCCAAAAGAGGCAGATAAATACAAGATAACAGTCACAGTAACCAACCCGCAAGGGGATAAAGTTTCTGATTCTTTGAGCATCAAGGTCAAAGCTGTTGACCCGCCAGAGATTGAAGAGGTGGTTCTCACTCCAAACAACCCTCAGTACTTTATAGTACAGCCATTCTCAAAAAAATACGTTATCCTCAACCATCAGAGCTGTGAATTGGAATGTGTGGTACAAGGGCAGGACGATTACAGCTACGAATGGTACGCCAGCAATGGAGAAATATCAGGCTCAGGCTCTACGATAACCTGGACCGCACCTGGCGGCAAACAAATTGTAACCGTCGCCGTAAAGGTCTCTGATGTCAATGGTAACACGGTGGAACAAGATGTGGTTTTCGACGTTAGAACCTGCCAACCTTGCTTTCTTTAACAGTCAGGTTATGGTTATGCTTTTTACACTCCTGGATACTCGTATTCGCGGGTATGATAAATCAGGTGTGTGTCGTCGCTTGTTAAACCTTCCATATCACACGAATCTGTTATTGCCAAATGCCCTCAGTGATTTCACAATAACAGAAACATAACTGCGTCTTTTAACTTGAGCCGACTTCTACACAAAGGTTAATATCCGGCGGGGGTTGTCGACCATGATGGTCCGTATCTGCTCCCGGGTCATGCCCTTGGCCAGCATAACAGGTACAACATTGCGCAGGATGTGGGCATATCCCCAACCACCATAGGTGCAGCACTGTGTTTTGGTCCATATATCATGAGAGATTAGGAGCTGATTCAGATATCCTTCATCAATCAGTTGCATCAACTCATTGATTCTCTGAGTATCGTTAGGCAGGTCCAGGTTTATGGGATAGTAACCTTCACGGCCAAACAGGTCATATTCAATGTAGCAGCCTGTTTTCGCCAGCTCGATGGTCTGTCGAAGGTCACGGTAGGTACGTTCTACATGGTCAAAAATAGTACGAGAAAGGTCGGCACCAGCACTTTTTAATATACCAACTATCTCTACTGGAGCTTGTGAGTCACGCCCCGGGTGCACGTGTAATGCCGCACCGGTTAGTTTCTGGGCACGACCAGCGGCACGAAGTGACTTACGCTCGTTTGGAAACAGAGGCCAGGAACAACCAATCTCGCCAATAAGTCCTGCCCGTATTCCTGTAGCGCCAACCCCTTCTGTGACATCCCGAATAATCTCATCGACTATCTGATCCTCGCTCATTATATCCATCTCAGCCCCATGGGACACCGCCAGATAGTAGCCAGAACCCATTATCACGTTAAGACCAGTCGCACGTGAAATGCGTGCCAGCGCCGCTGGGTCGCGACCCAGACCAATATTGGTCACCTCAACAATGGTATTACCTCCCGCCAGTTTGAAGCGCATTGCTTCATCTATTGCTACCTGCTCGTCCCTCAGCATCACCTCGTCTGTATTCTGGGTAAAGTGATAACGCAACCACCACAATATGTCCACTGAGACGGGCTTATGCGCCATAGCCCGGTCGTTGGCAGCGTCTGGCTCAACAAAGTAACACGACCCATCGTTAATAAGATGCTCATGTGGCAATGTCACGCCCAGTTCATCAGGTGAAATCAATCCCAGCACGGTCTGCACCTTGCCAGCTTGTTCTGTTGCACTCATAGCAAAAGCCTCCGTAATTTCAAATAAACCTATTATTTCTCAGGCTTAGTCCATGCCCGGAATTTTAGCTAGGAGCCTCTTCGCCTCCGCTACAGCTTCAACAGCATCGTAACCATAGCCATCAGCACCAATTTCATTCGCAAATTCTCTGCGAACAGGCCCTCCTCCAATCATAATCTTGAAATTATCTCTGATCCCCATGCTTTTGAGGTCATCTACTACCTCTCGTTGATAGGGCATGGTAGTGGTGAGTAACGATGATAGTGCAATCATATCTGCTTTTACTTCCCTAGCCTTCTGAATAACCGTGCCGCTGGATACGTTAACGCCCATGTCGCGGACTTCAAACCCGGCAGCCCTCAACATGGTTGCTACCAGGTTTTTTCCCACGCTGTGCATGTCCGCCTCGACGGTAGCAATTACGATAATCTTCTTTTTTACGATCTGTTCCACAGGGATATTTTCCTCAAGAATGGCGCCTACTATATCCATCACGTCACCTGCCATGACCAAGTGCGGTAGAAAGTAATCGCCGTTATCAAACTTCTGCCCAACCTCAACCGCTGCGATACCTATGCAACTCTTAATAGCAAGATTCGGGTCTATCTTCGCAGCAACGACTTCGTCAGTAATTTGTTTTGCTTTTTGTTCATCTATAGCGACGATGGCATCTTTAAGTGAATTCAGCAACTCCTGTTGTTCCTGGGATAAATCAGTAATCTCCATTATTCCACCTGCTTTTTAAATACAAATCCCAGTCCTCTCATTTCATCCTTCACCTCTTCATATAGTTCCTGGTATTCCGGTACCGGCTCCATTTTCTCCTGGTCGAATAATTGTTCAAATGTCTGGCCTTCAGGTGCATCCTTCAGCCTGTCCTCATACTTTTCCAGCAGGTACTTTACAATATGGTCCGCTTTTTTCCGGTCCATACCTGTTGCCCCTTTGCAAACTTCTCCCATCCAGCGTGATTCCAGTGGCGAACCATAGTCAGGAGTACTACCTACCACGAACTTACGTGTTCCAGCGGTTGAATGAGCACCCATAACCGTGGATACGATGTGACCGGCGGCCGATTCATAAAAATATTGTTTTGTGCCAGGTCCTGCTGCGGGATGATCCCCTATCGAGCCATCAAGAATCAGTTTTGTATTACGGTTTATTCCCTGTATGGCAGTACCAGCTGACCACAATTCTTTCCTGGTAACACGGCTCTTTATCATGGACTCAGTCACTCCAACGCGCGTACAGTCAGATTTGTGCACGCATACAAGTTGTAACGTCGCCGCGACAGCAGTTATTGCCGCTCCCTCAGGAGTAGCTGAAAACCCTCCCAGCACCGAGCTATGCGCACCATGTATTGGCATCCCTACGGCCAGCCCGAAAGCAGACCTGTCAAGGTCATCATAGGCAAGCTTGCACTCGGACATACCAGTCGCTACAATACCATCAGATTTACGCAGACCTTCTTCTTCGCTGAACATTGCTATGGTAGCCCCGCTTGTGGGAGCATTATTAATAGTTATCATTCCTGGTCGTCCGGCCGCTGCTACAGATCTGCGTAGAATTTCAGCCACCTTTCGATACTGATATATTTCGCTAGGTGCCCCTGCCAACACGTCGTATTTATTATCAATTTGCAGCAGGATACCTCCCCATATTCCGTCCACACAGCGGTCCAGGGCACAGCCCCTACTGATAGTAAACATCATCTCTTCATTACTGAAAGGTGCCGTTTGAATCCCGGCAACCACAATTGGCTCCTGCTTCCCCTCAACATCACGATGCAGTAAAGTCACCCTGTCATCACCTTGCCCAAGCTTTACCTCCTGCGGGCAAACAGCAAGCTCAGCCAGTAGTTCCTGTTCACTAATCTTGATAACACGCCTGGTATTTACGCAGTACGTTCCTATACTGAGGAAGAACTCGACCCCCGCATGAAAAGTCCTGTCTGCCAGTTCACCAGTAACATCAAGTGGCTCTTCAGGATTGTACTTAACGCCATACTTCTGTTGTAGTTCCTGCCCCTTCCTGAATATGGATAGGTCAAACTGTTTCTCCTCTATTATCGGTCCTTTCTTTGACCTTGCGAGTATCTCCCAGAGAGGTATTCTCATATAATCACCTCCATAGCGTATGTTTTAATTTTCATGACAATCAACATCGACACTATATTGCGTTGGTTTATTGGTAATTATAAGGGTAGTGACTTTATATATTCCTCACTGCTCCTTGAGCCAGGAGTCCCGGTATGTTCAACTTCCTTATCTGCTATTTCCAGTACCTCATCCAGTATTTTTATTCCTTCATCAACTTCTTCCTCTGTAATTATCAATGGAGGAGCAACAGTCAAGTGGTCATACCAGCTCATAATAAACATACCCTTTTTTAATGCCTCCGCAGCCAGGCGATCAGCCAATAGTTTCTTATAGAATTTGTCAGCCTTAACGTTGAACAGTTCCTTTGTCTTACGATTCTTTACCAGTTCCAGTGCCCAGAAATGCCCAATTCCCCTAACATCTCCGATACATTCATGCCTTTCCTGTAATTCATATAGTCTCATTTGCAAATATTTACTTACTCTGGAAAGAATTCCGCTAGCACATAATTTACTGTACTCAGAAATTGCGGGTGGAATAGCCGCCATCATTAAAGGATGCATTGTATAAGTAAAGCCAAAATAAATTGTATTATCTTCATAGTAATCTGTTACCTTTCCACCTGTTGCCGTTATTCCCACTGGAGTGTACGAGCCAGTGCAACCTTTAGCAGTAGTTAATATGTCAGGTTTAACCTTCCAGTTATCTACAGCGAAAGCAGGCCCCGTACGGAACCAGCCACTCATCACCTCATCCACCACCAGTAACACACCGTTCTCATCACATATCTGTCGTAGCCTCGGTAAATACTCGGGTGGAGGCACCTGTTTGCCATTAGTGCCAACAACTGGTTCAATGAACACTGCCGCTATATTACCCTCTTCTTTTATCATGTGGTCTACATATTCAGCACAGCGGATATTACATTCAGGGTATTTCTGTCCAAATGGGCAGCGATAACAATAAGCATCAGGAGCAAAAATTACTCCTTCAATACCATAACGGTCTCGCTCAGCGAACCTGTGTCTTGGTCCGCCAGTCAGTGTCATACCTGAGGCAGTACCTCCATGATATGAATGATAACGTGCGATTATCTTGTGACTCGGTGACATACATTGCCTGATAATCTGTACCGCCGATTCATTCGCCAGGCTGCCTGATGTTGAGAAAAAGAACTTATTCAATCCTTCTGGCATAACCGACATCAACGCCTCGATAGCCCTCTCCCCAGATTTATGAGCAAACACTGGAGCTACATAGACCAGTTCATCAGCTTGTCGGTGAATAGCTTCGATTATCGCCTTGTTACCATGACCCAAATTAGAACACATAAACTGCGATGAGAAATCAATGTATGGCTTGCCATCCTCATCATACAAATGAACACCCTCTGCCTTTGCAATACATACAGGCGACTTCCAATCTTTTTGTTTCTTCCATGGGCCATAGCTATGATCTGTAAATCCCTTGAGCATTTCCTTATTGTCAGTCATCAATAGTCTCCTCCTTTACTTACACTCTTTATTATTATTGCGTAATATCAGATACGTCACATATGAACGATTCTATTTAAAAACCTGCATCCATGAGAAAGCATTGTGATACATCCTGAAATTTCAGAGTCTCTGACCTGGTCACAGTGCCCGAAGCAACCTGTCTAACTATTTCACAAAGTCGCTCACCAGCCTGTCCGATGGTCTCACTTCCCTCTATCACCGTACCAGAGTAAAAGTCTATGCTCTCCCCCAGGACTGCGTAAGTATTGGGATTAGCCGTAGTGGCTACATCAGGAACTACCACAGTCGGTGTTGGTGGCAATATAGTATGCTTCAATGCACCACCAAAACCCAATTGCAGCAGTACAACGTTAGCGCCAGCCGCCACATAACCGGGAAAAATGCTGTTTGGGTCCTGCCAGTTATCCACAAAGAATAATCCTCTGTGGGGTGGCATTTCACCGTAACGAAGTACTCCCTGAATAGGACAGGTGCCTCCTTTAACAATGGCACCCAGTGATTTCTCTTCCAATGTGGAGATACCCGCTGCGATATTGGCTGGCACCGGGTTTACAGAACGTATCGGTTCTCCTATTCTCTTACCTCTTTCTTCGGTAGCGAGGGCAACATTGACAATCTGCTGTGCAATCTCTTCATTAGCAGCACGCCTCGCCAGTATATGCTCCGCTCCAATAATTTCAGTATTCTCCCCGAACATAGCCCTGCCACCAGCGTTAACAACGTGGTCAAACAAATAACCCACCACTGGATTTCCAGCAATACCGGAGGTAGCATCCGAACCACCGCATTTTACTCCAATGGCGAGAAACTTATCGTCAACCAGTTCACGACGAATAGAAGAGGCATCATGTACCATTTGTCGCGCTACACGAGCACCACGCTCCATTACCTGGAAGGCGGTGGTGTATTTATTACTGGAGATATATTCTACAGGCTTACCAGTTTCGGCTATTTGTGCAGCAAGAAACTCTGGTTTCAGTTCAGGGTAATCAGTTCCCCAGGCAAGCTCATGCAAGATGACAGCAGCAACATTTGGGTTCTTCCCCAGTCCAACAAGGATACGAGCGATGGTCTCTCTGTCCCGCCTGGAACGACCGTTACCGCTATCGGCAGTCACCATTGTACGAACACCGTTTACGAATTCACATATTTTGCTCGATACCATGCTGGCGGGCAATACCACCACATAATTACGGGTGCCTACTGTGCCGTCAGCGCGTGGATATCCCAGGAAACTCATTTGTCGCCTCCTTCTGCCTGGACACGTACTCCATCTATATTGTGCACATGTACCTGTGCACCTTTCTTAATATCTACTGTAGCCCTCCCAATAATCTCCCCGTATCTGATTATATCGCTTCCTTCAGGAAGATTATCCAGTGCTATCTTGAAACCAAAAGGAATCTTTTCAATTGCATCGAGTGTCAACCCCTTTTGTTTGCCCTCCACCTTCACTTGTTCACCTGCAGCGACATCCTCCACTACCACAGCCACGTTATCCTTGCTATTTCCTGCCAGGGCACGCCTTGATACCATGATTTGTTTACCTCCTTTTCTCGGCAAAAGCTCCGCCACTATAGAACTACCGCTAATAATAGCAGAAAAAAGAGGTAATTGAGGGCTGACAAATGGGAAACCGCTCTACTGAAATCCCTGAACCAAATACAGGATAGTTACCTGCCCTCCAAAAAACATTCTGTCAGTAATATTGGACTGATGAACGATATTGTCTCTTAATATACATTTTCAGGATAATTAATAAACCCTTAAAGGCTATACTATGGTATAGTTCCAATAAGAATAGCAGACATTTTTACACTATAGAACATAGTATCCAGGAAGGTTCTACTGGATTATTGCTTCCAGCATTCCTCTATGCTACCCTATTAACGAGTATCGGAAGGAGCAACAGCTCTATGGATGAGAGTAAGAAACAGGTATTTTCAGGGGAATCGAGCACTGGACTGAAACCAAATAATGCCGGACTGTTATGTTATGTTGGCATATGGATATCAGGTATCGTCTTTCTCATCATAGAGAAAAAGAATACACTGGTCCGCTTTCATGCAATGCAGTCACTGGTTTGCTTTGGCATCCTTAGTATTGTAATAAATATCGCTGATATTGCACGGGGATGGGCTACCTGGGCAAGCCACAGAGGCCCTTTCTTTCCACTGGAGATTGCTACAAATGCCGTCTTTGGAATCTTCGTTATTATTACCATTGTATTGTGGATAGTCCTGATGCAGCAAACTCATCATGGTCATTTCGTCAAAGTCCCCTTGTTCAGTGAGTTAGCATTAAGGATACTGTCCAGGCTAGACGGTATCAGCAAGGAAGAATTTTACCAGGAAGTAGCACCTCATAAAGAAACACTGGAATCGGAACAATCTTCTCTTGCTGAGGAAGGTAAAAAAGTTTCAGATAAAACAGACAGCTATTCTAAGGGCAAGAGAGCTGGTAGAATCGCCTCATACATCGGCGCTATTGTCTGGAGTATCGCGCTGTTGGTTCTATTCAATTTCTTCAGCCAATACATAGCCTGCTATTTCGGTAACACGGTAAACGGAGTAACTACATGGCATATCTATCCACTGCTAACTCAAACTTTCGCTCTGGTATTACCAATTATTAACGTGGCGTTGATTTTATCCATAATAGGCTACAGCCTTGCCATCGCCTTCGACAGGTACATACTTCAAGAGATAATCAGGATTGTTTTACATATACTCAGCCTGGCCGCTGTTCTTACTTTTCTCAGGGTGTTTCCGCTGGACTTCAATGTCATCCCACATGAGGGTATGGCCACAATTTCCCCAACAATCGCTTTTGCAGTCCTGACTGTCGTCGCGGTGGTAACAGCAATTAAAGTGCTGGTGTGGGTCATCAGGCTTATTGTCAATGTTCTAAAGTAGAACTAAAGGGGGCTATAGTAGCCCTCTTTAGTTCTCTATCACTTAAATCCATCTGTCTAAACAAGCAAGCAGGTCGAAAGTGGTTTATCCGACTAGGAACCAAGCATGGCTTTCAGGTCCTCATCTGCAGTGGTGATGGCCTTGAGGTCAAAGTTATCCTGGAGCACTTTCAATACATCAGGTGTAATAAAGGCTGGAAGACTGGGCCCAAGACGTATTCCTTTAATCCCTAGATACAGTAAAGACAGTAGTATTGCCACGGCCTTCTGTTCGAACCACGAGAGCACTATCGAAAGCGGCAGTTCATTCACCTCACAATTAAAAGCCTTAGCAAGTGCAAGTGCTACCTGGACCGCCGAGTAAGCATCATTACATTGCCCCATATCGAGCAGGCGAGGGATACCATCAATGTCACCAAAATCCTTATCATTGAACCGGTATTTACCACATGCCAGGGTCAGGATTACACAATCCTGTGGAACCTTTTCAGCCAATTCAGTGAAGTAGTTGCGTCCTGGTTTCGCTCCATCACATCCCCCGATAAGGAAGAAATGGCGTATCTTACCTGATTTAACAGCAGCCACAATTTTATCAGCCAGTCCCAGTATGACTGTATGATGGAACCCAGTAGTGAAAATTCCCCCGGCCTCATCGTCCAGTTCGGGCAATGATAGTGCTTTCTCAATCACAGGAGCAAAGTCCCTACCTTTTATGTGATTTACACCTGGCACTCCTGTAATTCCACAGGTAAAGAGCCTGTCTCCATAAGTATCCACCTTTGGAATCAACACACAGTTAGTTGTCACCAGAATTGCTCCTGGAAATTCGGCAAACTCCTTCCTTTGTTTTTGCCAGGCCCCACCATAGTTACCAACCAGGTGCTTGTATTTCCTCAACTCAGGATAGCCATGTGCCGGCAACATCTCTCCATGGGTATAGATATTGATGCCTTTTCCCTCAGTCTGCTTGAGAAGTGCTTCCAAATCAAGCAGATCATGCCCGGTAACCAGGATGCCATGACCTTTCCTGGTCCCTCTACTAACTTCAGCGGGCCTGGGAGTGCCAAAATGCTCAACATGAGCATTACTGAGAACCTCCATTGCCTGATAATTGATTTTCCCACATTCCAGAACCAGGTCAACGTATCGATTTAAATCGAAATTAACATTAGTGAGAGTCGAGAACAGGGCCTTCGAATAGAAAGCCGCCACTTCAGGATCGGCATAACCCAGCTCCCTGGCATGGAAATCATAGGCAGCAACTCCTTTCAGTGCAAATATCAGGGTATCCAGTAGGCTACTGACATTTTTGTCCTTACCACATACCCCAACAGAAGTGCAGCCTGTACCCCCCGCTGTCTGCTCACATTGATAGCAAAACATACTCATTATTCTTTCCTCCTTATTTATTAGATACCGATTACGTTCAACTTCACTATAATAATGCCATGGGCAATCTCATTACATGATTTATATCATATACAGATAAAAGCCTGTTTTGTTTAATAACACCAGTACTTATGAAGATAAAATGGCGTGCATGTATGAAATATAAAAAGGAATATTACATTACTGAAAGAGTAAACCTAATTGACACGCTTGCTGAACAAACTTACAATCTTTTAACTATATAATATGGGGGATGGTGTTATGCAAGATACGAAGTATGTCTGTCCGAATTGTGGATATGCAACAATAAAACCAGGTACTTGTCCCCATTGCCAGATAGCTTTAATGGCTACTTGCCCGGTATGTGGTAATCCAATAGTGGGGGACTGCATTCTTCCTGAAAGCTAACCCTAATAAATCATGTACTGGAGGTCAAAATGACTGAGAAAAAAGTAACTATATATTCGACTCCAACCTGCCCTTTCTGTAAAAGAGCAAAAACTTACCTGTCCGGTAAAGGTATCTCTTATACTGATAATAATGTGGCACAAGATAAGGATAAAGCCAAAGAAATGGTACGCCTGTCAGGCCAGATGGGCGTACCGGTAATCATTATCGATGATGAGATTATTGTTGGTTTCAATCAAACACTGCTAGACAAATTGCTGGCAGTATAACCGTGTAAGGTTGGGTTCACTTAAAGGAGTAGATATGTATGAGTTGATAATAATAGGCGGGGGACCAGCTGGTTTGGCCGCTGGTATATATGCCGCTCGTAAGCAGTTAAAGACATTGCTGATTAGCAGTGATATTGGCGGACAGGTAAACTGGACACTGGGAGTTGAGAATTACCTGGGTTATCAATTTATTGAGGGCGCAGAACTGATAGATAAATTTAGTGCTCAAGCGAGTCAGTACCCTATAGAACAAAAAATCGGTGAGAAAATAACGAAACTGGACAAGGTGGAAGGTATATTTGAGGCTGAAACAGAATCCGGTGAAAAATACCTAGCCCAGACAATAATACTGGCTACCGGAAAGAAACCACGGAAACTTAACATTCCCGGAGAGGACAAATATATTGGCAAAGGAGTAACCTACTGTTCCATCTGCGATGGACCTGTTTTTTCAGGGCAGCGGGTAGCAGTTATAGGTGGAGGTAATTCAGCTATAGAGGCGGCGCTGGATATGGTGAAAATTGCGGAACACGTTGACCTGGTTTCCCTTACTCCTTTGACTGGGGATGTGATTCTTGCGAACAAGCTGTCCGATGCAAGCAACCTGAACATATTCACCGAATGTCAAACAGAAAAAATAGAGGGACATGACTTCGTTCAAGGATTAATTATTAAAGACCTGAAGAGCGGTACAGGTAAACGACTTGAGGTTAGTGGAATTCTCATTGAAATCGGGCTAATACCTAACTCCGAGCAAGTAAAAAACCTTGTTAAATTAAACAAAATGGGGGAGGTACCGATCAATTGCTCTTGCGAGACCGAAATACCAGGACTTTACGCCGCCGGGGATGTGACTAACGCTCCAGAGAAGCAGATAGTTATTGCCGCCGGCGAAGGAGCCAAGGCTGCCCTTCAGGCGCAGCGTTATTTACAAAGACTAAGTTGATATTAAATAAGAGGTAATATGAAATGGCTGAGATAAAGGTGGATTGCACTGGTGAAAACTGTCCGATTCCGCTAGTGGAAACTCGTAAAGCGCTGAGGAAAGCAAAAGTAGGTGACCTGATAGAGATTATTGGAACCCATCCCTCCTCCAAAAAAGAGATACCAATGGCTGTCAAGGCACTGAGACTAGAACTTATAGATGTCCAGGAGAACGATGGAGTCTGGAAAATAAGGATACGCAGGTAGAAGGAGAAAGTAAACATGGCAGATAAAGCTACCATTATCGTACACAGCGGAGAAATGGACAAGATTTACAGTGCCCTCATAGTAGCCAACGGGGCACTGGCAATGGGCATGGAAGTATCGCTTTTCTTCACCTTCTGGGGACTACAACGCTTGAAGAAAGGCAGACTGGAAAAAGGCCCTCTGTCGAAAATGAATATGTTGGGCCTTGGCAAATGGATGATTAAACGCAAAATGAAACAGGCCGGTGCGGCCTCTTTAGAGAGACTTTTACAGGACTTCAACGAACTCGGAGGTAGAATCCTTGCCTGCGACATGACCATGGAGATAATGGGGGTTAAGAAAGAAGATCTTCGTGAAGACCTGATATCAGAGTATTGTGCAGTAGGCACCTATATAAATGAGGCAAGAGAATCAACGATAACCCTTTTTATATAGACGGGAGAACGTTATGCTAAACAGGCGTCAGGTATATCTGGATAACTCGGCAGCCACCCGGCTTGATGAACAGGTGCTGGAAGCAATGAAACCATATTTCTTCGATATATATGGCATTGCCACCTCGGAATTCGCTTATTCACAGGGAATAGAGGCCAGGGAAGTATTGGATACTGCCAGGGAATCCCTTGCTACCGCCCTGGGTGCCGCACCCGAAGAGTTTATCTTTAGTTCAGGAAGCACCGAATCCTCAAACATAGCACTGAAAGGAGTGGCACTGGCTCTCGGTAACCAGAAAGGGAAACATATCATCATATCAGGAATTGAAGATTTTCCGGTGCTGAACAGTGCCCGAGCCCTTGAGAAGCAGGGATTCCGGGTGACATACCTGGATGTAGATGGTGACGGCTTTGTTAGCCTGGACAGGCTGAAGGAAGCTATAACTAACGAGACAATACTTGTTTCCATACAGCACGCCAACCAGGAGATCGGCACTATTCAGGATATCTCCGGCATTGCTGATATTTGTAGTGAGAAAGGCGTTCTGTTCCATACAGATGCGACGCACTCTTTCACCAGGGTTCCCCTTGATGTCAGAAGCATACCTGTGGATTTAATCACCGTATCCACCCATACCATTCATGGACCCAGGGGCACAGGAGGGCTATACATCCGTAAAGGAACAAAAATAGCCAAGTGGGTAGATGGCGGTTTCCAGGAGTTCGACCTTCGAGCGGGTATGGAGAACATACCTGGCGCGGCAGGATTTGCCAGGGCAGTAGAATTGGTCACTCCCGAAGAAACGATTCGATTACAATCAATGAGGGACCATATTATTGACCGCGTACTGGCCGTGATACCAGACACGGTCCTTAACGGGCATCGATGGAAGAGGTTACCACATAATGCCAATATCTCTTTCCATTATATAGAGGGCGAGGCTATCACACTTCATCTTGACATGCATGGTTTTGCTGTAAGCACCGGTTCTGCCTGCTTCAGTCGCTCACTGGAAGGCAGCCATGTTATCTTCGGCATCGGTGGCGACCATGAAAGAGCGCACGGGTCAATACGCTTTACCTTCGGACGTTACAATACGATGGAAGAAGTAGATGCCGTTATACAGACGCTTGACGAGGTAGTACACGAGTTGAGAGGCATCAGCCCACTGGGTAAACAATAAAACGGTTAGGAGGATTATAAATGAGCTTCCCATATAATGAAACAGTAATGGAACATTTTCGCCATCCACGTAACGTGGGTAAGATTGAGGATGCCGATGGAAAGGCATTGGAAGGCAGTCCTGCCTGTGGCGACATGGTGTCCGTACACATCAAGGTTGACCCTGATACGGATAGTATCCAGGACATCAAATTCGAATCCTACGGTTGTGCTTCTAACATCGCTACAGGCTCTATCATCACGGAAATGGCTAAAGGAAAAACACTTGATGAAGCGAAGAAAATTACCTGGCAGCAGGCTTCAGATGCGCTGGGAGGGCTACCTAAAGTCAAAACCCATTGCTCGGTGCTTGCCATAGAAGGATTACGCTCGGCCATTACCAACTACGAAGAGCGTCACGGTTTGGTAAAGGAGAAAATTCCGACCACTATAGAGTTACTACGCAGGCGCCTCAGGAAAGTTATGAATCCTATGGCGGGATTAGACCTTATGCATACAAATCTGGTGCAGGACATTGAGCTAAAGGACGGTAACGTCCGGATAGTGATTGCATTACCTCCAAACCACCAGTTTGCTGCCGCAATAAAGAGCGAGATAACCGAGAAGATAGAACCTCTCTGGGATGTAAAAGAGCTAACTGTGGAATTCGTGGAATAGAAAACAGACAATAATTTATGTTCAGGCAAGATTTTTGGGGGCCTTATGGAAAATAATAAAACTTCTACTAATAAGAAATTAACAAAAGCTAATATTCATATAACAGGGATGACCTGCACTACATGCGCTGCCACCATTGAGAAAGGACTCTCAGGGATGAGCGGTGTAGAGCAGGTAAATCTGAGCTATGCCTCGGGAAAGGCTTCCGTAGAATATGATCCGGCAACTGTTAACCTGGCAGCGATTAATAAAACAGTTTCCAGTCTAGGCTATGGGACAGCTACAAAAAAATCTATCTTTCCTGTCAGCGGGATGTCCTGTGCAGGCTGCGTCTCTCATGTTGAGAAGGCCCTACGGAGCGTGAACGGAGTAATCTCCGCCAATGTTAATCTTGCTTCAGAGAAAGCCACTATGGAATATCTGGACGAGACGACGTTCTCTGAACTGCAACGAGCAGTGGAAAAGGCCGGCTATAACCTGGGTACAGAAGCCGTAGCCTTGGAAGATGTTTCTATTACCGCCCGACGGGATTCTCTTTCCCTGAGAAACAGATTTATTTTCGCCGCCGTCGTCGGAGTATCAATAATGCTACTGGGCTGGGCTCCCGGATTTTTGCTAAAGCCTTACCTGCTCTGGGCACTGGCAACGCCGGTGCAGTTCTGGGCAGGCTTTAGATTCTACAAGGGGGCTTTGGGAGCCTTCAGGCATAAAACTGCCGACATGAATACGTTAATCACCGTCGGTACCTCAGCAGCATATCTTTACAGCGTGGCAGCCGTCCTTTTTCCAGGCCTGTTTATCAGTGCCGGAGTTGAGCCAGCTTTATATTTTGACACCTCAGCCATGATTATTGCCTTGATTTTACTGGGCCGTTTCCTTGAAGCCACGGCCAGAGGGCGAACCTCAGAAGCTATAAAAAAGCTTATCGGGTTACAGCCAAAAACAGCATTTGTAATACGTGATGGCAAAGAAATGGAAATCTCCGTAGATGATGTCCAGATTGCCGATCTTATACTGGTAAAGCCGGGAGAGAGAGTACCAGTAGACGGTATTATCCGCCAGGGATATTCCAGCATTGACGAGTCAATGCTTACCGGAGAGAGTATGCCGGTAGAAAAAAAGACAGGTGACGAGGTTATTGGTGCCTCGATTAATAAGACAGGTAGCTTCCAGTTCGAGGCAACCAGGGTGGGAAAGGACACCACCCTGGCCAAGATTATCAGGATGGTGGACGAAGCACAGGGAAGCAAGGCCCCCATTCAACGACTGGCGGATATCATCGCCAGTTACTTTGTACCGGTAGTGATTGGCATCGCTGTCGTTACATTTATATTATGGTACTTTACAGGACCATCCCCTGCCTTCACCTTCGCAATTCTCAATTTCGTAGCAGTCCTTATTATAGCCTGTCCCTGTGCCATGGGATTGGCGACGCCAACCGCTGTCATCGTGGGTACAGGTAAAGGAGCCGAACATGGCCTGCTTATTCGAAGCGCTGAGATACTGGAGAGATCTCATAAAATAGATACTGTAATACTGGATAAAACAGGCACCTTAACTCATGGCAAACCAATTGTAACCGACATAGTTGCTCTCCCTCCCTATTCCAGAGAGGAGGTCCTCAGGCTAGCAGCCTCGGCCGAGCATAATTCTGAGCACCCGCTCGCTGACGCTATTGTCAGGGCTGCCTCCGAAAAGAAGCTGGAGCTATCTTCAGTATCAGATTTTAATGCAATACCCGGATACGGTATCGAGGCCCTGGTAGAGGGTAAAAAGCTAGTGTTGGGTAACCTCAGGCTGATAAATGAAAAAAAACTTTCCCTTGATAAGCTGGGAAGAGATGCCGAACAATTTGGCGCAAAAGGAAAGACAGTTATGTTACTGGGCATAGATAACCAGGTGGTAGGCATCATTGCTCTGGCTGACACCTTGAAACCGAATGCAAGGGCAGCACTGAACGCATTACACGATATGGGTATTGGGGTTGCGATGATAACCGGTGACAACAAGCATACTGCTGAGGCGATTGCTGCAGAGCTGGGTATTGACCGTGTTCTGGCAGAAGTCCTGCCTGAACACAAAGCTCAGGAGGTCAAAAAACTGCAGCAGGAAGGAAAAGTGGTAGCAATGGTAGGAGATGGGATAAATGATGCTCCTGCCCTGGCTCAGGCAGATGTTGGCATTGCCATTGGTACCGGCACAGATGTGGCTATGGAAGCTGCGGATATCACTCTGATAAGCGGTGACCTTGGTGGAATCGTGACCGCTATATCTTTGAGCAAACACACTATGAGAACTATCAAGCAGAATCTGTTCTGGGCTTTCGCCTACAACACTACTCTTATTCCGGTGGCGGCAGGAGTATTGTACTTTGTTTTCAGAAATACCGGCGTTCCCCCGGAACTTCATTTTATTCTAGGCAACTATGGCTTCTTGAACCCTATTCTAGCAGCGGGAGCCATGGCCGCCAGCTCAATTACTGTCGTATCCAATTCATTGCGTCTCAAGAGGTTCAAGCCGACCATTTTTAAATAAACAACGATATCCGATAGGAGTATACAAGATGACAAAAGCCGAAAACAATAATGAAATTGACCCAAAGATACTTTCACGGGTTGTTAATTTAGCCCACCTGGTAGATTACCAGGAAGACTCAGTAGTGAGCCGAACCATAGTCGATAAGAATACGGGGACAGTTACCCTGTTCGCCTTTGGCAAAGGGCAAGGCCTGAGCGAACACACCGCACCATTTGATGCACTTGTATATGTTTTAGAGGGTGAGGCAAGAATAACCATCTCAGGAGAATCCTTCTACCTGAAGGGTGGAGAGACCATCATCATGCCAGCGGATAAACCACATGCCCTTGAAGCACTCAACAGGTTCAAAATGATGCTTGTCATGATAAAGTCATAATCCATTAACACGCATGTACTCATAGTTCTTGACAATATCATATAATATTTTGTAAAGTATCATCACTATATTAGTCAACTTTTATTAGCTAATGAAACTTTCTACAAAATCAAGATATGGGACCAGGGCGCTGGTGGATATAGCTCTTCACGCAAGCGGAGAGAGAACAAAACTAAAAGACGTTGCAGCAAGGCAGCAGATCTCTCTGCCATATCTGGGACAAATAATCACACCATTTTTAACTGCCGGCATAGTAATGAGCAGCAGGGGACGCGCTGGGGGAATTACACTGCTTAAGCAGCCCGCTCAAATAAAACTTAGCCAGATAATTCAGCTTCTTGAAGGCACAATAACTCCTGTAGAATGTGTCACCTATCCCGAACTATGTCCACGTGTCGACCAGTGCGGCACTCATGATATCTGGTGTCTGATAAAGAAAGCGATAGATGACATACTGGAGACCACCACATTGCAGGACCTTGTCGATATTGAGAGAAGAAAGATAGCAATCCATGGCGGTGAGTCTTCGAATTTATGAACATCTCGGCATCCTTGAGGAAAAGGATGCCCTGCCATATAACATCAGCAAAATTATTAATAAATAGCCCCTAAGACCATTTACTCGGAGGATTAAATTCGAATGACGAAGAAGCTATTCATACACGCGGGATTGATACTGGTTGTCTGCCTCCTCGGTATTGGTCTCGTTTTATCTTCCCAGGCCCTCGCCCAGGACTCACAAGATGATTATGTCTCAATAGTCTATTTCCACGGCATTGGCTGTCAGCATTGTGCTCATACAGACCCAACTGTATTACTGGAGTTGCCAGGAGAATATCCGGAACTGATTGTTATAGGGTATGAAATCTACAAGATGGAGCAAAATGCCCCGCTTCTCGATGAATACCACAGCGCATATGTAGCCACCTACGAAATTCCTGTGGCAGTCTTCAATAAGGAAAGAATCCTCACTACTGATGTCAAAGTGATGAAAAATATCAAACCTTATCTCGATGAGCTTGACCATAACCCGGTACCACTTTCCGATGGCAGTTCCATCGACTTCCAGGAATTAGACCTGCTCACTTTACCGGGCTACCCGGAGATATGGCATCAAAATAAAATAGCTATAAAAACAGGATCTGCAGGGGATAGCGAGCTTCTTAAAAACTTGATTCTTCAAGACGACCTGTCAGGTATTCTTAAGGATAAAGATTACACGCCCATAGAGCCGATATTGGTCGAGCTTTCAGGAGGCGACATTAAATTCGACAACGCCATACTGGTTGGCGACTGGATATTCCAGTGGAATGGTGACCGCATGGGGGTTCCATCAGCAGAGGCAGGAGCTTATGCCCCCGGGACACAGCCTATCAATCCGGTGAAGCACACTGTAACCATGACAAAGATTGTCTCCCTGGCACTGGTTGACGCGGTAAACCCCTGTGCTTTCGCAGTGTTATTACTGCTGCTAACTGCCATACTGGCTTATAACCCCGGGAACAGGCGAAGTGTGTTGCTGGGAGGACTGATGTTCGTTACGGCAGTCTTTGCCATGTATTTCATATACGGGCTTATATTCATCAGGTTTTTTCAACTAATACAAACTTTAAATGTTGTCAAGATATGGTTGTTCAGGGCACTTGCCATTGCGTCTATCATATTCGGTATACTCAACATCAGGGACTTTATCAAGTACAAGCCTGGAGGGTTTGGTACTGAGATGCCACTCATGCTGAGGCCCAAGATGCAGGCTATGATTGCCAGGGTAACTTCACCCAAAGGGGCTTTCCTGGCAGGCATACTGGTCACCTTGTTTCTACTGCCATGCACCATTGGCCCCTACGTCATAGCCGCTGGCATCCTTTCTGTCTTCGACATGCTGGCTAATATCCCTGTCCTTATAGTTTATAACCTGATATTTATCCTTCCTATGATGGCAATAGTGGGAATAGTCTACCTGGGACTGAGAGGGGTAAAGGATGTCGAGGAATGGAAAAATCGTCACATCACCAAATTGCACTTGATAGCAGGAATTCTCATGCTCTTTGTGGGAGTGGCTCTGCTTATGGGATGGGTATAGCATAGTTATCATGTAGTTAATAAAGGGGGGAGGATTATTAGATATCCTCCCCCCTTTTCGCTTTTTAAGCCTTTAAAGCCGGTGTAAAAACTAGTAGTTTTCTGCCATTACCTCGTAATAGCTTTGAGGATGACTACATGCGGGGCATTTCACTGGAGCTTCGATTCCCTCATGAATATAACCGCAGTTCCGGCACTTCCACCTGATTACCTTATCCTTCTTAAAGACCTTACCTTGATCGAGATTTTTCAGCAGGGCAAGATACCTCTTCTCATGTTCCTCCTCGACTTCAGCTACCTCCTGGAAAAAAGTGGCTATTTCTTTAAATCCTTCCTCCAGCGCTACACGCTTGAATTCCGGATACATACTGGTATGTTCGTAGTTCTCCCCCTCCGCCGCTGCCTTTAAATTGGCCCTGGTATCCCCAGCTCCTCCAAGATAATCAAATTCTTTTTTGGCATGTTCTTTCTCATTTTCTGCCGTTTCAAGGAAAATACCGGCAATCTGCTCTAACCCTTCTGCTCTGGCTACCGAAGCAAAGTAAGTGTATTTATTCCGTGCTTGCGATTCACCCGCAAAGGCAGCCTGTAAATTCTGCTCAGTTTTACTCCCCTTTAGCTCCATGTTCATCCTCCTGTAATAATATA
>CAZZHQ010000018.1:23911-35492 GCA_964654015.1 uncultured Dehalococcoidales bacterium
TGCCATAGTAGCTCTGCCAATTAAGCAGATTTCCACAAGCCATGAACGCTGCAATACTCCCTGGCAGTAACCCCTTCGTTATCAATCTTAAACTCAGCCTCTGGTTTATCCCCCGGTTTCAGAAATTTCCTATAAATCTTACCATCAGTGAGTATCTCCACCCACTCTATATAGTGTTTTTCTTCCATCGGATGAGGCACCTCTCCCACTTTTACCTTTGTTGCACTGGCTGTCGTTTCTATAACAGGAACGTGTTTTTCCAGCGCAGCATCTGCTGTCTTCTCTTGCAGTAACTCCATTGGCTGCCCGCAACATACAAGCTCGCCCCCTCCAGCACGCAGTATCTCTACAATGTTCCCGCATACATTACATTTATATACTTGTTTCCTGCTTATCATATTATCCTCCTCGCATATTTGGGTTCTAACAAATATTTTCAGCTAAAGCTATTTTCCTTATGCTTTTCTGCGATAGCGCTCGCAAGGTTATCAAGCGCCCGGAAATCGGCCTCTCCCGGAAAGCCCTTGCTCAACACTGGCTGTAATAGTTCCGCTTTAAGGTTGGGAATCAGCCCGGCAAGTTGCTCAACCGCCTTACCTCCCCAGCTATATGACCCAATAATAGAAAGGAATCTGATATCAGGCCTCAGTGCATTAGCCAGGATGACAGCATAGGCTACATTCGGATGTGGTCCAGCCAGCACGGTTGGCGTTCCAACAACAACTGTTGCCGCATCCACCAGCGCCATCGCCAGTTTTCCAATATCTGTAACAGTGATATCAAACTGCTTCACGGTTACACCTTTTTCAGATAGTGACCTGACCAAATAATTGACCATCTCCCTTGTGCTACCATGCATCGATACATAGGCTACGACGGCAATATTCTTGGGTTCGTCAAAAGTCCAGCTATGGTATGCCTGCCTGATAAATTCCGGTTTATTATGCAAAGGACCATGGCTGGGTGCAATAATGTCTATCACATAGTCCTCAAGGGCATTAAGATTTTTCTTTATTTGCACCCGGAATGGCATCATAATCTCGGCATAATACCGCTTGGCTGCCTCATAAATCCTGGCGCCATCAGTTGCATACAAATCAGTAGTAGCCAGGTGCGAACCGAAGAAATCACAGGAGAAAAGAATCTTCTCCTCTTTGAAATATGTCAGCATCGTCTCCGGCCAATGAACCCATGGAGCGTGAATGAACTCCAACGTCCTGTCTCCCAGTGAAATAGTCTCCCTGTCTTTGACCGTAATAAACTTCTCCGAGGAAACTCCAAGCAGGTCTATGAGCATTACTTTACATTTTTCTGTGCACACTACTTTTGCTTCTGGATATTTGCTCAATACCTCAGGGATAGACCCTGAATGGTCCTGCTCCGCATGATTGGCAATAACATAATCTATCCGTCCAATCTCCAGTCGTTCAAGGTTGTTTAGCAGCACTTCTTTCATCGTCGGGTCCACGGTATCAATGAGGGCTGTTTTCTCACTGCCCTGGACCAGGTACGAGTTGTAGCTTGTGCCATCAGGCAACGGAATGAGAGAGTCAAACAATCGCCTGTCCCAGTCAATAGCTCCCACCATGTAAATCCCAGGGCTCACATATTTTGAATTCACCTGCTTACACTCTCCCCTCTTTATTTTATTCCTTAATTATTTCAAACAAATCTTTACCAACACCACAGACAGGGCATACCCAGTCATCCGGAATATCTGCAAAAGCTGTACCAGGTTCAATACCGCTATCAGGGTCACCTTCCTCCGGACTATATACATAGCCACAAACAGTACACTCATATTTTGCTGTTTTAGTTGATTCCATTTCCCCCTCCTTATTTATATTCGAGATTAACGAGCCATATTTTACACTCTCTTCTTTTGATGCTTTCAGCCTTCTCTCCTCTAAACACGACCGAGCCAAGACACACCACTCCATACAAGCAGGAGTTTCTTCTCGATTAATGATTACCCCACAGCACCAGCACTTTATGATATCCTCATCTGAGAACACCTGCGACTCGGCGTCGCAGCCAGGGCATTTATAGAGAGCCATACGCAAGTTCGAGTCCTTACACTTTGACAATTCGTTATTCATCCTTCCTGCTATCCACTTACTGAGACTAAGTATTGAACGTTACACGAAGAATACAATGAGTTTCATAACGTGAATATGATATATATCATACAGGGAACCAATTTATTAACTATTTAACAGTATTTATACATGAAAAAAGAAAATGGTTAATGTTTATATGCGTGGAGGACCTTCGCTTAACAATTTCAGCTTCCTCGCATTAAGAATAGTTATTTTACCACGAACAGAATCTATCACTCCCATTTCCTTAAAATGCACCATAACCCTGATAGCTGTCTCAGTAGTGGTGCCCGACATTTCAGCAATTTCCTGTCTCTTATACAGCAAAACCGGTCCCTTTTTCTCCGACAACATTAACAATATCCTGGCAATACGTTGCTCAACCCTCTCTCCGGCGATGTCCTTGAACCGTTCTTGAGCCTCTCTTAGGCGTTCTCCCAAGATACTGATAATCCTCACAGCTACTTGAGGGCTTCTGCCAAGAAAAGACAAAAAGTCATCCATATTAATTTGCAGTATATCAGTGTCAACAACGGCCTGAACTGAAGCAGGATATGGCATATTTTGAAAGACAGCTACTTCACCGAACATTTCATAGTTTTCGAAGAAGGCTATGGTGACTTCCCTCCCAGAAGAAGAATTCTTGAGCGCCTTGACTCTGCCTTTAGCAACAATATAGAAGTAGTGAGGAGAATCACCCTCCCAGAAGATAAAACTGCCAGACTTGTAGCTGCGCAGGATAGCATTACCACACAGCTCTTTGAGTTCACTATCCTGCAAAAAGCCGAAAATTGACGAAGCCTTAAGAATTCTAACTTTATTGTCCAATCGAACCTCTATTTCTATAGAATTCCTCCACTACCAAAACCGGATTATAGACTCAACTATAGACTAAAAGATACAGCAGGTTGTCAACTTGTTCAAGTAATATTTGATAAATTCCCAGCAAATAGCTATATATAATTATCGCTTGACCCGTACATCTAATATAAGGTAATCTCAGCATTACAAAATCCAAAGCAGTTTCTTTGGTTTCTGAATTAACTTACTGATTACAGGAGCGTATTATGGAATATCGAAGATTAGGAAGCACTGGACTTAAGGTATCGGAAGTTTGCCTGGGCACCATGACTTTTGGAAAAGGAGCCAGCAAGGATGAGGCAAAAAGAATGGTGGACGTTGCTCTCGATGCCGGTGTAAATTTTTTCGACACGGCTGATTCATATGGAGGGAGCGAGTCGGAGAACTTTCTCGGGCGGGCACTGAAAGGCCGCAGCAGAGACGTGGTGGTAGCCACAAAGTTCTTCAATCCGATGGGCAAGGGTCCAAACGACTCCGGAATGTCACGTGTCCATATCATGAACAGTATCGAGGATAGTCTGAGCCGTCTGCAGACGGACCATGTAGATATTTACTACATCCATCACGTTGATGAGCAGACCCCTCTCGCTGAAATGCTGAGAGCGATGGACGACCTTGTTCGCCAGGGGAAGGTAAGGTATATTGCCTGCAGTAACTTCGAAGCATGGAGATTGGCCGAGGCTCTGCGGATAAGCGATGTAAATAACCTTGCCCGCTTCGACTGCTATCAGCCCCAATACAGCATGGTTGTTCGAGATATCGAAGAGGAACTTATCCCGATGTGCCAGCTTAACGGTATGGGTGTGGTTGTATGGAGTCCGCTGGCTGGCGGCTTTCTATCAGGCAAATATCAGCCTGGTCAGCGAAAGCTTTCAGGGTCACGTTCAGACGAATCCTGGTCATTCCCCGTCAACGACTTCGCCGATAATGCTGATGAAACACTCAGAGAACTTCTTAAAACTGCCGGTAACCTGGGACGGAGTCCGGCACAGGTAGCACTCCGCTGGGTGCTGGAACAGCCGGCAATTACCTCTGTGATAGTTGGAGCACGTACTATAAGTCAATTGGAAGACAATTTGAAATCCAGTGGCTGGCATATGGAACCTGAAGCGCTTCGGCGTTTAAATGATATATCACGCCTTAAAGAACGCTACCCAAAATCAATGGAAAAACAAATGTGCTCCCGCAGGGACAATGCAGTGCAAATGCCATCGCTCTAGCCTGCCGGACAGCCTTTAGATTGACCATTACCAGCCAATCTTAACCAGCGTCGGATGCTCCGGATATAGTGCGTCTTGTACAGCGGAAAACATTAGCAGCCTGTGGTGTTCTCGCTCGCTTGTCTTACAGGATAAAAACATAGACAACCGTCATTACTAAAACATAGGTCGTGGTAACGTGATACCAGCGACCCACCATCTTATGCATTCGGAAAGGCGCCACGTGCAGAAATGACAGTATGACCATTAAACTGTAGAGCAGAACTATAAAGGCATTGTAGCTTAAGACGCCTTCCAGCACGAATACCAGTGCCACTACCAGGGCGATGATATCATTCGACAGGCCTTTGATGGTGCCATCGTCGTCAACCCCAAAAATATTGAAATAAGAAAATCTAACAACGCCTGATGCAATTATTATCAGGGCTCCGGGGAAGAACCACAAACTGAACCCCCCATAGCTCAACAGGATAATAGCCGGACAAACACCCATGGTAATTAAATCGACCAGAGTATCCATATTACTACCGAAGGTTTTACTATCATCGCTTCTTCCAGAAATCCGCCGGGCAACAACACCGTCATACCAGTCGAACAGTACAGCCCAGAGCATCGCTACTACTGCCATCTGGAAATTTCCCAGGAGCGCAAAATAGATACCAAGAACCCCACAGCACAATCCAGCCAGGGTCATAATATTAGGAATATCCTTCATAAAAGACAGGATAGAAGGACTATCACTCTTCACACTGACAGTGTGAATCGTTATGTCAACTTTACGTGAGTTTCTATGTGGCTGTTGATTAGAATCGCTCAAACCACTGCCATCTCTCTGACAAGAATACTACGCAGGGCATTTACCAGCCTGTAATTTTCTGGCCCTGTACGACTAGCGATACGCAAATACCTGTCTGCCTCCGGAAGCATCTTCCCCGCACAGTGTTTAATGAATATGTCGTATTTTATAAACATCCTGCGGGTAATTTCAGGTGCGGACATTGAGTCGTCCGGGAGACGGCAAAAAACAAAGTTTGCCTCTGGTTTATAAGTTGTCATCCCTGGAATCGAGGATAGGTTTCGATAAAGATTATCCCTGTCATCCCGCACTTTTCGGCAACTTTCAATAAACTCTCGACGATACCGGGGAAGTTGCCGTAGAAAGGCTTCTGCGAAGCCATTGACATTCCAGATGGGCAATTCTTTCTTTACCGCTGTTACAAACTCCTGGTTTGCGCTGAGTAAGTAGCCCAGGCGCAACCCGCAAATGCCGTAAGCCTTGCTCATGCTCTTTATTATGGCAAGATTATCATGTCCGGCAATCTCCTGTTCCAGTGTTAGCAGGTCATGCTCTTCCGCAAAATCGATGAAAGATTCGTCAACGATAAGCATACAATTCTGCCGATCCAGTTTTCCAGCAAGGCGCAACAGGTCAGACTTCGGAACTATAAGGGAGGTCGGGTTGTTTGGCGATACCACAACCGCCAGGTCAGCATTGCAGCTTAAGGCTTCCGCAGCAAACTCATCAACGTCCAATTCAAAATAAGGAGCACTGAGAGCAAAGCTTGTAACTTTTCCCTCAGGGTCTGCATTGACGTACTCATTGAAAGACGGTACAGGGATAATTACTTTATTAAAAAGGCGCCCTGAAAGTATCTTAATAATCTCGGAGGCGCCGTTGCCGACAACAATTCGCTGTGCGGGCTGATTGATTAATAAACCCATGACACCTGCGAGGTCGTCCTGCCCTGCCGGATAATTCTGTAACAAGTCATAGACATTATTTTTCATGTAAGAAAGAACTTCACCGGGTGGAAAATATAGATTGTATAGATATAAATGATCAGCGAACCCATATCGCCAGTAGCCGCCATGCTCATGGGAAACAATCTCATAGCGCTTATCAGGTGATGCGAACATGTATTCCGCAGCCAACCGGTCGTTTTCGTCATCTATTTCATACCACTTGATATCATCGCACACCAGTGCTTTCATGCCATACCGTTTAGTATCGACCCTCTCGTGGAGAATAGTTTCGTAGAACTGATTAACATAGCCGGCGCCAATAAAGGCTTCCAGGCGGGGCACAAACTGCTCACGGAGGAAATCACCGTTTAACAGGTATATGTTGATGGTTTTGAGTACTTTAGAATAGTCAAAATCAGGGCTCTGGTGGCGTCCTTCCACCAATTCCGTTATGTTTCCGTATTCGTCAAGGCTGACCACCGTACCAGACATCCAAGATTGATGCCTGGCAACAGCAGCAACGTTGCGGTTTTTATGCAACAGCAAGCGGTCCAGCAGCAATCGTTCAAAGAACACGTCAGCTTCCAGTAACAGGACATCCTCGCTCAGATGCTCGCGGGCCAGCCAGAGAGAATATATGTTATTAGTCGTCGCGTAACGGTCGGATTCTATATAAGAGATACGCATTCCATTAAAGGAAGACCCAATCATGTCATAGATTTTTTCTTTCAAGTGCCCAACGACTATTACGGTTTCCTCTATGCCTGACTCAAAAAGATTACCAAGCGTGTTAACAAGAATCGGTAAGCCATTTACCGGTGCGAGGCATTTAGGGCTATGTTCAGTAAAGGAACCCATACGACTGCCTATTCCGGCAGCCAGGATGATTGCTTTTCTAACCGAGGCTAAGGGTGGTATTTCCCAGGAATTGTATTTATCTTTTTTATGAATATGTCCCTTCTTTCTGACTATTGGAGAAAACAAGTACACCGTATTTGCATAATACATAAATCACGCTGGGGCTTGCTTCAGTGGGACATCCCGAACTATACGAGCTTACAAACTGCGAACACGGATGATATGTTCACAGCACAATTTTTGTAAGCTATAAATGAATATTAACCATAATACCTTCCTTCATTATAAAGATATTTCCAGAAATATCAAGTCTTTTTGTCTAAAATTAGTACATATTTCAGCCAATTTCTTAATGGCTACGATGGATTTAGCAATTAAAATATAAATTATGCCAGGACCCCGTCATGATATTATGTAAAGACTTTGGATTAACCAGATACCACTGTTTTAAAATCTTCCCTAAATGTCAATATCAACCCCTGACTCTGCGAGTAATACTCGTACCAGCTTCCCGTATCCAGGGTCTGTAATCATCCCCTGACGCCGGGGGCGAGGTAAGTCAATCTTCAATTCACGTTTGATTTTGCCTGGGCGGGCGGTTAACACGATCACCCGGTCGGCAAGATAGACTGCTTCTTCGACATCATGTGTGATGAACATCACTGTCCGCCCGAATTCCTGCCAGACCCTCAATAACCAATTTTGAAGCTTCCTACGAGTCAGGGCATCCAATGCACCGAACGGTTCATCGAGGCACAGGGTAGAGCGCCCCGTGAGCCATGTTCTCAGAAGTGCAGCACGCTGGCGCATACCCCCGGAGAGTGCCGAAGGATATTCATTTTCGAAGTTTTCCAATCCAAAATGTGGAAGCATCTCAAGGGCTTTCTGCCGTGATTCTCTTTTGGAAATGCCTTTAATCTCCAATGAGATGAGGACGTTATTCAACACCGTTCGCCATGGAAGAAGCAAGTCATGCTGAGGCATATAGCCCACCATCCCAGCGCGATTCTCTGGCCTTTCGCCATCAATCAGGATTTGGCCCTCATCTGGTTCAAGTAGCCCTACACAGAGATTAAACATCGTGCTTTTACCGCTTCCGCTTGCCCCAATGATGGTGACAAACTCGCCGGGCATAACCTTGAATGAGACGTCTTCTAATGCAGGGACATCGTGATCAATCCCGGAGAAGGTTTTACTGATATGTCTAAATTCTATACGTGGCGTGGTCATAGCGCCTCTTCGTTCATTTGTTCAAGCCTCTTCAGGTTCTCCTTTATTTTGAGATTAGTAATCCGGTATTAAGATAAAAACTCGTTTGTGAAAGCATCAGAGGCAGAGATGGGGGCTGACAGAATGCCGTATTCAACCATCCAATCGGTGTAGCCCTGCCAGACGCTTTCTTTCTGTTCACCCCAGCGCGGTGCGTCAGCTTGATAGTATTCCGAGAGCCAAGCCTGGCTTTTTTGGACGAGTTCAGTATCGAGTTCAGGCACGGCAGCAAGCAGAAGATTGGCTGCTTCGCCCGGATTCTCTATCGCGAAGTCATACCCGCGCGAGAGAGCTTCAATGAAAGCTCTGACGACTTCCGGTTTATTGGCGATGGTATCTTCGCTGGCGATTACAACCGGTGTATAGTAATCAGGAATGCAATCAAAATAGTCTTCCATCATTAATACATTGAGGTCGACGCCCTGTTGTTGTGCCTGAAAACCTTGCCAGCCGTAGAAAATCCATGCCATATCAATCTGATTCTCAGTAATCAATGCTAACGGGTCAGCCCAACCTGTATTTAACATCTCAAGCTTGCTGAAGTCGGCGCCCGCACAACTCATAAGAACTTCAAGTGTGGGAGTCTCAAACGGCGAACCCCATGCTCCATAGCGCAGACCCTCAAAATCGGCGGGACTGGTTACGTTTAGATCAGCAGCGGAGGCAAAACCTGACGTGTTATGCTGGAGCACAGCCGCGATGGAAACGATAGGCACGTCCTTAGCGCGGGCTAGCGTGACTTGTTCTTGAAAACTGATGCCAAAATCGGCGCTCCCACTGGCTACCGCGGCTTCAGGATACACTTCGCCAGGTTGAATAATCTTAACCGCTAGACCGGATTCCAAAAAATAACCGTTTGCCTCCGCCACAAAGATTCCGGTGTGATTGGTGTTCGGGACCCAATCCAATAATAGCGTAACAGGGATAAGTTCCTCGTCTACGGGGCTCCCGCAGCCAATGGTTACCAGTGCGATAATCAGTAATACTATGATTAAAAATAAACGTTTCATTTCATTCTCCTCTTCATTTTAATAAATACCCAGCTCATCCCATTGTTCTTTTCGTTGTGTGGAGTAGTACCAGGGCAAGGCTATCCGTTCAATACTGTAGACCAGCATAAACAGGGTTATACTCAATAGTGACGTGATGAACATGGCAACGAATACCTGGTCGGTTGCCAGTGCGTTTTTAGAGCGGAGCATATATAGACCCAATCCGGGAGAACCACCCACCCATTCACCTATGGTTGCCGCGACCACGCTATAGGTCACAGCCAACCGCAGGCCAGAAAAGAACGATGGCAAAGCCGAAGGCATACGAACCATTCGCCAGATTTGTTTTTTATTTGCCCCCATTGCGCGGAGTAAAGCTATCAATTCCGGATCCGAGGATGTCAGGCCATCGGCGGTACTTATTGCCAACGGGAAGAAGCAAAATAACACCACGGTAAAGATCGTGGGCGTTAGGCCAAATCCAAACCAGATAATCAGAATCGGTGCAATAGCGAGTATCTGGATGGTTTGTGACACGACCAGAAGCGGATATAGGGCGCGATGCGCCAGAATCCAGAAATCCACCAGGGCGGCGATTCCAATCCCCGCTACGAGGGCCAGTGCCAACCCGATTCCAGTCGCCAACAGGGTGGTACCGATGGCGTTCAACAAAAGATCTCGCGTTTCCCATCCGGCCCGGATTACATCAAGCGGAGTGGGCAGGATAAACGAACTCAATCCGCTGACTTTCGCCACGAAATACCAGCCAATGATCAGGATGGCTATCAGTGCTATGGGAGGGGATATATCTCTGCGCCAGTTCATGAATCTATTTTCCGATATTTACTGACTTTTTCCTCAATCGTGGTGCCTTCCAGCGCGTCAGCGATTTTGATGATGGTTACCACTTTACTCGCACCCGCTTTAAAACAAGCACGGTGCGCTGATTTAGCCACCTCAAGCAGTTGATCCAGGTCATCGCCTTCCAAGGTCGTTTCCAATGGTCCGACCACATACTTTACGCCGCTGGACTGAATGGCCTCTATTGCCTTATCGACGATGGGGTAGATATCCTCAACTAGAGGCAAGACTTGCACTCCAACGTTCCTGGTCCTTTTTTCCGTCATACTATTTCTCCTTACCTTTCTTATGCCCTGCCTGGGATATGGACCGCCAGAAGGAGACCTTCTGATAATTTGATGTGGGCGGATGGTTTTTCCAATATGTTACTGATTCCCCGTGCAGGGCCAAAGGTGAGTTTTTCATCATTGAGGGAATATTTCAATCCATCCGTCGTTATGCCTGAGGCATCGCCACCCAAAGGTATAAATGAGACCGTATCTCCGAGATGGCCAAAAATATCCTCACCCGGCGGCTTAATGACCCATCCCGTCTGTTCCCCATGCCACAGTTCAATTCTACATGAACCAAGGCTTGCATGAGCTGTCAGGGGGATGATGGCGATGGTCATATCCATTCGTCCACCCATTACACCAACCATTACGATTTGATTGGCTCCCTGTTGCTGAGCGTAAAGAAGCGCCAGTTCAAGATCGGTTTCATTTTTTTCTGCGGGATAGGAGATAAATTCAGGTTTATTAATGCCATGTTTCTCAAAATCTGAGAGTGAATCCATATCGCCGATGATTGCATCCAGGGTGACATTGAGGGTATGGGCATAGCGTGCGGCCCCATCAGCACCAATTACCAGGTCAAATGTCTCGGCGCGAACCCTGCTTCGAAGAACATCTGGTTTATATAATTCCCCATTGACCAGTATTAAAGCTTTCATTGGATTTACTCCATATGCAAAAGGGCTACCCTTTATAGAGGGTAGCCCTTTATTTTTTCCTATTCGCATTCCCTCCGCCGGCATTACCCGGATCAGGTTCATTAGGTCGATATGACTGACCATGCTTCATTATCAATCACATCCTCTCAGCCTGGTTTCCCAAGCTCCCTACCACTATTAAGTTGTTAACGTGAATTCAATATAACACTTTAACCATGTCTCTGTAAAGAATTGGCATTAGAGTTCTAAAGGAGTCTTATTGTTATATCTATTTATATTATTATCTCAACACTATTATTCACATTCTCAATTACTCGTCAAGATGGCCTGACCCTGGTAGTTACGTTCGACCGTTTAGTAGCTGGATATATTTTTAACCAATACAGTATTGCTCATGGAATACCATCTGCCTATCTGATAATATGTCAGGGTAAGGGAATCGATAATTATAAGGAGGTAGCAGTATATGATTTACATAGAAGCATCACTTCGGGTAGTTCCTGGCAAAATGAATGAAATGATGAAGGTATTTGAGAAGGAATTTCTGCCAGAAGGTAAAAAAGTAGGAATGAATTTGGTTGCGCAGTGGCGTACTACCGTTGGAACCCTGGATGAGATTACCGACCTCTGGGGCTATGATGACCTGACCCACATGCAGCGGGTGCAGGAAGCAAGGACAAAGAGCCCTGAATTTCTAAAAGCCGCCGGCCATCTCAGGGCTCTCATTGCATACGAGACAACCAGGCT
>CAZZHQ010000019.1:0-34007 GCA_964654015.1 uncultured Dehalococcoidales bacterium
ACAGCACTAACAGATGTAAAGTGCTCTTTTAAAATATTATTAATAATAACAGACACGCGTTGTACTTCAGTAGGGAGAGCATCCGTTAGTTTTTCAGGTGGCGAAATCCTATCTGAAATATCAATGGCGACTAACCCAAAACAATCTTGCCCTTTGCTTGAGATTTTAATTTGCTTATTTGCTTTTATTATTACCTTACGAAACCTGCTATCACTGGTATTTCTTTTAATTCTCTTACAGTCAGTATATATAGGGAAATCATGCCCGGGAATAAGTACTTCAAAATCAGCAGTTCCTTGTTCGTCAGTGGGTATCACGTTGTGCTCTCTCGAGATATGCCATGCTGCAAATGTTAGTTCAAGAAGCAAATCACCAAACTTATCCGAGTTAATAATCTCCGATTGAATCCTTTTTACGACACTGGCAGCTCCATAATTAGCAAGACTTCCAAATATATTTTTATCTATGTCACCACGGCTACATAATAATAAGGCATAATTATCTAACATCATAGCAGTAATCTCTGGCAGGAATTCTATATGGTCAGGGTATTTTAGACCACGCTCTATAATGTCCTTGCATAACAGCCATCTTATATAGGCTGGGTGTCCCTTCTTATGCTGGACGCTAGAAGTAAACCATTCAGACCCTAGGATGCCCTCAAGTATTTTCTTATGCGTCTCGAAATGATCTATTTTATGTTCCCACGAATACGGTGTTATATCAGTTAGCTTGTTGCCATTTAAAGTAGCTTCGACTATTCCTCCCTTGCTAATCAATATAATTAGTTTATTAGCAGCAGTATTGTTATCCACACTGAAACTATAAGCTTTCTTTGATATCAGAGGCTCTCCAACCTTGATACCTAAATTAAGCTCCATATCTTTGACATCGGGATCAATCCGAAAGAAGAATGAAAGTCTATTCGGGATGACAATTATCCCATAAGGGCATGTCTTTGGGGTTGTTAATTTCTTAGCAGATAACGCAATCTCAATACTGCCGGTAATCTGTTCAAGATCTTCAAATGAATAGTTAATATGATCTACATTAGTTTTAATCTTTGGATAAATAATTTTTACCACTGAATTAAGGATAAATGAATTTTGTTACTTCTGTAAAGAATAGAAAAGCACACCCACCTTAATTCTCTCCCCTTTGTCATTCTTGAGCGAAGCGAAGAATCTCAGGACAGAGAGATCCTTCGGTCGCTTACGCTCCTTCGAGGATGACAATACTGGGTAGATTCCTGCTACCTGCTTTCGCAGGTACAGGTTTAGCAGGAATGACAAGAAGGAGGCAGGAGTGACAGTCCCCTCCCAGATTGCTTCGTCTCTACATTCCTCGCAATGACGGCTTGGTTTGTCCCTCTAATCGAAGAAAAGAATCTCAAGGATCGCAATAGTAAAAGCTCTAAATGCACACGCCCAGCCAACTCAGTTTTTGACTCCGTACGATGGCTGGGATAGAATTTCAAAATCTATTTCGCATAAAATCAGGAAGAAATAATACAAACCTATGAAAAGACTGGTAACGTTATTATTGATAATACTCATGCTGGCATCGGCATGTTCCACCCCTGTTCACGCACCTGCATTGCCCACACCCACACCTGCACCTGCGCCCAGCTCTCCACAGGTCGAAGTCCCCGAACCCGGCTCTATGGAACAGCGACTGGAACTGCTAGTGGACAGACTGGAGGAGCAACGGCAGACAGTGCATGTCCCGGGCATGGCACTGGCTGTGGTCAAGGACGACGAGGTCATACTAACACACGGTTTCGGAGTCTCAAATGTCGAGAAAGGGACTCCCGTTACAGCTGAAACTATCTTTCCTATCGGCTCATCTACCAAGGCATTCACCTCAACCACCATCGGTATGCTCATCGATGACGGTGAGATGGACTGGGACGACCCGGTGACCGACTACCTGCCCTATTTCACCATGGATATAGACAGCGAAGATACCAACGACCAGGTCACTATCCGTGATCTGCTCTGCCACCGTACCGGCTTCCCTCGCATGGGATTGCTATTTGCCAGCGGTGCTGTGCCTCAGGAGGAGATACTACAGGCTGCAACCGCAGCCGAGCCCTGGGCAGGCTTCAGGGATAAGTTCTACTATAACAATGTAATGTACCTGGCTGCTGGAACTGCGGCCGCCAGCGCTACAGACTCAAACTGGGATACGCTAATAACCGAGCGCATATTCGAGCCACTTGGCATGGAAAGCTCCAGTACTGCGCTGAGCCAGGTGCAGGATGACAGCCGACTTTCACTCGGCTATTTATGGGAAGAATCCCTGCAGGATTACAAGTATAAACCGCTACGCAACCTGGAGAATATCGGACCAGCCGGTTCTATAAACTCCAATGTCCTTGACATGGCACAGTGGCTCCGATTTCAGCTCGGCCGCGGCGCATACGATGGTGAACGCCTTATCAGCAAGGAACAGTTGCAGGAAACCTGGATTCCACAAATACAAATCGGCCCACAAATAAGCTACGGGCTCGGCTGGATGATTCATAACTGGGAAGGGCAACAAGTAGTAGAGCACGGCGGCAACACCGATGGTTTCTCCGCAGAGGTAGCCATGTTGCCAGAATCCAACCTGGGATTTGTACTGCTGACAAACGCATCGGCCTCTCCGCTGCAACAAACATCCTTAAACATTGTCTGGGAGACACTGCTGGGAGAGTGGGAAGTTGACGGCACGTCCAGTAAACCCGAACAGTATGAAAAATATACAGGTGAATATGTCGCCAACTTCGCTTCTTTCGATAACGTCGAGTTCACGGTGCTGGAGCAAAACAATCGGCTGGCGGTCGATGTGCCCACACAGACAGTTTACGAGCTAAAAGACCCCGATGAAGAAGGAAAATGGTATTTTACCCTGACTAATGAAATAGCAGTATCATTCGATGAAGACAGCGAAGGTAACATCACTGGGATGAAGATGTACCAGTCAGGCATGACCTTTGAGCTACCCCTCAAAGGTGTTGAGCAGGAAGCCGAAATACCTCTGGACGAACTGGAAAAATATGTCGGTGATTATCGCTCTGAGGAGCTGGGAGTAACCGCCAGCGTTCTGATTCAAAACAACAGACTGGCCATCGACTGGCCTGGAGAGATGATTTATGAGCTTTATCCTCCAGACGAGGACGGTATCTGGGTCTTCAGGATTTCAGACAGGTTTTCCCTCTTGTTCAACGAAAAACAGGACGGCACTATGGAATCCCTGACCTATTACCAGGACAACAGGGAGTACGAGATGCTCCGCGTGGACAATGAACCGCTGCCTACCCTGGAAGAAATATTAGCGTTGAGAGATACGGACAATCGCAAGGCTACCCTGGAGGATATGGAAATTTACAGTCTATCGGGCACTGTTCATAGCCTGCAGTCCGGAGTCGAAGGAACGATCGTTATTACCATAGCCGGGATTAATAAATACCGCATAAACTCCGACTACGGCAAGTTTGGTAAAGGGAGAAGCGTATTAAACGCGGACCGTGCCTGGTCAGAGTTCACGGGTATGCCCCCTACTGAGCTATATGGTGAACTGCTAGAACAGGCAAAGATGGGACATCCCGAATCATTATTCGGGGACTGGTTTGATTATTACGATTCAGCCCAGGTAGTACGCAATGCTGAACTTGAAGGGAACAAGGTACATGTATTGCAACTCAGGCGCGGTGAACTGCCGCCGGTAACCATCTATGTCGATGCCAACAACGGCGACATACTAAAAGAAGAATTGGTATTATTAACAGAGGGTGGCATTGGTATACCAATAGAAACACTTTACGAGGACTATCGGAAGGTGAAAGGGGTACGCATCCCCTTCAAGTCAATATCCAGCAACGAGGCGAGCGGACAGACTGTCATGCAGGTCACAGAAATTAAAACAGGCCTTAAACTGGACGATGACTTCTTCAGTACCGACATCCCCCTGGAAGGTTAATAACTTAATATCGCAAGGCAGAACTAACAATCCGCCTTTGTCATTGCGAGGAGCTGACAGGCAATGTGGCAATCTGGGAGGATGAAGAATTTCTCTGGCGATAGTCTATGCCCTCCCCTGCTCTACAACCAAAATTGCCGCGCTTCGCTCGCAATGACAGCTTAGTTTGTTATTCTTGAGCGAAGGGGAAGAATCTCAGGGCAGAGAGATCCTTCGGTCGCTTACGCTCCTTCGAGGATGACAATACCAGGTAGATTCCTACTTTAGCAGGTACAGGCTTAGCGGGAACGACATAGAGGATGCAGGAATGACAATAAGTGAAGGATATAAGACCTGAGGCCACACGCTAAACCAGGGCAAGGGGTTGCGCTGTTCCCCAGGCAATACTATAAAATAACATCACTGAAATGTTAACTATCGTTATCAGTATCATTGCTGCCTATCTGCTGGGGTCTATTCCATCAGCATATATCGCAGGCCGTCTGAAAAAAGAAATAGATATTCGTACTGTAGGCAGTAAGAACATGGGAACATTAAATGTTTACCATGAAATCGGGCTGGCAGCAGCGATTCCGGTACTCATAGTTGATATGGCTAAAGGGATAGCGGCAATTCTGCTGTCCCGCTGGCTGGGTCTGCCAGTGATATGGCAACTTGTGGCCGGGTTTGTCAGCGTAGCGGGTCATTGCTTCCCTGTTTTCGTTCAATTCCGTGGTGGCAAAGGTGGAGCTCCCGCACTTGCTATCCTCCTGTTCCTCATGCCCGCGGCAATTCCCTTCTTCGTCGCTATTGCCATTGTTGCTCTAATTATTACCCGCAACTACGCCTTCTGCTATAGTATTGCCCTTATTGTTTTTCCCTTTATCGCCTGGCTGATTTACGACTCAAAACTACTTTTGTTATTCTGCATCGCACTATTGCTGTTTATATTCATAAAATATATCCCTAAGATGAGGGACATGTATGCAAAAACCGGGGGCAGCTGGCTCAAGGTCATCAAGCATAGCAATTTTAATGAAAGACTCTAACAGGTGTTCTATCGTGCCATTCCTGTTATCCTGACCCGATGGCATTACCCCGCTTTCAGGCTAGTTCTTATCTCCCAGTATAGCTACCAGTAACAGGCCAGGCCCGGTATGTGTACCTATTACGGGAGTCATCTTTGACCGAAAAATACGCTCCCTGGGATACTTAGCACCAAGTTGTTCAACCAGTATCTCCGCCTCCTCGGGACAAGCTGTATCTTCCACAGCCATATACTCGATGTGGGAATAGTTCATGGCGAAGCTACATAACCGATTCTTCGCTATGGCTCGGGAAAATGCTTTGCCTGCGGGTTCAACCACGCCGTCCCTGAGGGTAATCAGTGGATTCACCCTGGTTACGGACCCCAGGAAACTCTGTGCCTTACCAATACGGCCACCTCTGCGTAGATATTCCAGGGTATCAAAAGTGCAGAGAAAATCCACACGTGGAATAGTCTTTCGGGTCAATGCTATCAGCTCGTCCAAGGTAGCACCAGCCAATGCCGCTTTGGCTGCCTTCATGACTATAAATCCCTCCGCCATAGTTGCCCATTCCGAGTCAATCACCTCTACCCTGCATTTCTTCTCCATCAGCACGACGGCCTGTTTCGCTACTTCACAAGTACCACTAAGCTTGGAACTAAGGGTGATAACAAGGATTTCATCTGTGTCTTCAGCCAGCCTGTCGTATGCCTCAGCGACGCTTCCGGGAGATGGCACCGAGGTGCCCGGAAGAATTTTGGTCTGCTTCAGCTTATCGTAGAATTGCTCAGTAGTCAGGTCAACACCATCACGGTAAACCTCTTCTCCAAAACGAACGAGTAAAGGAATAACAGTAATCCCCAGCTCTTTAACCACATCGGCTGGCAAATCAGCGACGCTGTCAGTTACAACTTTCACTGTCATAACTTTTCAGTATAACAACCAAAGCCATATTTCAGACAAATCGGTCGCATTCTATCGGCAGCACAGGCCTATGTTACAATTACATGAAATTTAAATAAGAATAACACTTATAAAAGGGAGTTATTATGAAGACTCTGGTTGTGTTTTATACAAGGACAGGAATCTCCTGGAAGGTAGCACAGGAAATAGCGAAATCAATCAATGCTGACCTCGAGGAACTCGTCGACCTGGAGAACAGAAGAGGCATAATCGGATATATTAAATCCGGAATAGATGCCATACGAAAAAAGAGGGCCAGTCTAAAACAGACCGAGAAGGACCCCTCTGCGTACGACCTGGTAATACTTGGCACTCCTGTATGGGGAAATAACCTGTCCACCCCACTGAGGACCTATATCGATGATAACAAGAATCTGCTGAAAAATATCGCCTTGTTCTGCACCGCGGGCGGGAACAGTGGGCGTTACGTCGATAACTGTCTCGGCGAGCTGGAAAAACTTACCGGTCAGAAACCTGTTGCCTTCCTGGGACTGGACAAGAACGATATGAAACAGGGATTTGATAAAAAAGTGGCAAGCTTTGTTTCATTTTTACAGAATCCCCAAAAGAGTAATTAGCCAGCCACTACCCACATATGTTAAATGCTTCAGAATAGAACCCTTTATTTTGACATCATAGTCGTACACATATATAATAGTTAATATTCTTAACTATTAATTATTATAAGTATTTTACATGGATAAATCAAAAGGCAGAACGCGCGAATTGGACGGTATCATCGATAACCTTCATTACATCATGCCACTCTTTCACCGGGCAATAAAGAAAAAGTTATTTCAGAACAAGACTACACTAGTCCAGCATGGTTTGCTGCCACCCCATTATGAGATTATGAGGATGCTGCATGAAAGTGGGCAGGTGCACATCAGTAACATTGCTGACAGGTTGTTTATTCCAAGGCCACAAATGACTCACCTTATTGACAAACTGGTAGATACGGGAATGGTTGAACGAAATACTGACCAATCAGACAGAAGGATGCTCGATATCCAGCTTACCAGCAAGGGAAACAAGGTAATCGAAGAACACAGGAAGCATATCAGGGATGCCCTGAGAGAGAGCATGGCAAACCTCACCAATGACGAACTTGCGGATGTCTCTGCTTCACTGCAGAAAATACGAGAAGTGTTTTCAAAGTTATAAAGCTTTAATCCGCGAAGACAGGATCTACCAATAAGGAATACGACAGTTACCAAGGAAAAATAATATGCGCGACACAAGACAGAATATGCTAGCCAATGAAAGTATTGGCAGATTATTATTGAGGCTTTCCCTTCCTGCCGCGGTAGGCATGATTGTGATGGCTCTTTACAACGTGGTCGACACCATCTTTATCGGCCATGCAGTTGGGCCCCTGGGAATTGCAGGCCTCACCATCGTCTTCCCGATTCAGATGTTGCTAATGGGCGTGGGTATGCTACTGGGGATAGGAGGAGCATCACTTATTTCCAGGTCCCTGGGAGCCGGTGATATCCAAAAGGCGGAACGAACGCTGGGCAATGCCATATCTCTGTCAGTTATATTGGGCATGGTTTTTATGGTAATCGGATTGGCCAATACCAGTTATTGGGTCAGGTTATTCGGGGCATCAGAATCGATTGCCCCTTATGCTAAAGGTTATCTGGATATCATCCTGCTTGGTACGGTTTTCCGCATCTTTGCCATGTCAACAAATAATCTGGTCAGAGCTGAAGGAAACGCCAGGGTTCCCATGACAGCCATGATAATCGGAGCAGGATTGAACATTGTGCTTGATGCAATCTTCATTCTCAGGCTGGATATGGGTGTACAGGGTGCAGCGATAGCCACCGTCATATCGATAATGATTACTTCCCTGTTCCTGTTATCCTATTATAAGTTTCAGAACAGTACACTCAAGATTCGCCCGGCAAATCTTATCCCTTACTACGGAGTGATAAAAGAAATCATTCCCATCGGCATGGCTTCATTCGCCAGATCAACTTCTACCAGCCTCATCATGGTGATATTGAACCGGTCGTTAATCCTTTATGGTGGTGATATGGCCGTCGCCACATTTGGTATCGTAGGACGAGTGCTGATGTTCGTGTTAATGCCTCTTTTTAGCATTGGACAGGGACTACAACCAATCCTCGGATTCAGCTATGGAGCAAGAAATGGAGCGAGGGCGCTCAGGGCTATCAAGCTCTCCGTCATAATATCAACAATAGTATCCCTGGTGGCATTTTTCCCGCTTGTTATTAATGCTGAACCAATTATTCGTATTTTCACCAACGATGCTACTCTCATCATGGAATCCACCCGGGCAGCAAGATTAATGTCCCTCTGTATGTTTTTAATTGGCTTCCAGGTAGTAGGCTCGGTGCTATTCCAGTCAATCGGGAAAGCCACACCTGCCTTACTGACCGCTATATCACGGCAGATACTTTTCTTCCTGCCTTTAATACTGATATTCCCCAGGTTCTGGCAAATCGACGGCATATGGTTATCATACCCCGCTGCGGATATACTGGCATTCCTGTTTACGCTGCTGCTCTTTATTCCCGAGGTCAGAAATTTACGGCGTATGAAGGGTGTTGAATCTATAGAAGAATACTCGCCTTAATTCTCTCCTTGAGAGAAAGTGAAAATAATGCCCTGTCCCGTATCGTATAATCTGTCGGGTAATAAGGACTGGAGAAGTAGTTATGATGGAACTTAACCATTGTGCTTTTCGGGTGTACAGGGATGATTTTGAGACGGTAGTTTCCCTTTTTACGGAAAAACTTGGGTCCAAGGTGCTTCGACGAAAAGGTTCTGTAATCTGGATGCGCCAGGGAGAACTCCCGGTCGACATTCAGCTTTCCGCCAGTGATACGAAACCAGAGACAAAAGGGCTCGATATCGATGCGCTGAGAAGGAAAGACCATCGGGAAATATGTGACAAATCCAGGTCCCAGATCGCCTTTCTAAGTGAACAGCCGGAGAAAGAGCTCAAGCTGTTAGCTGCTAAGATTGAGAAGAAGGGCTATAAAACTATTGTCCTCGGATACTCGGATAAAGAGTTCTTTCTGGATATGCCGGACGTGTTTATCGACTTCGTAATTGAGGTGATGACTCCTGAATGCGCCGATTACGATATATAATAGCTGTATCTAGGCCTCAGTTTCCCATCACAACTTGCACACAGCACATCTCCCAGCCCTCTTATATGTCATTCCCGTCATTATTCTATTATCTGTCCTGCTCTTCTCTTTTGCCTCTCCCGTGAAAGCAGGAATCCACCCGACATCACGCACTATCATCCCCCAGTCTATAACATAGATGTGTTTAATGTATCAGTTAACCTTAATAAGTAGGTATACAAACATGGAGCTTTAATATATAATACTTAATCGTAATATAAAATAATATGTGCAGGTGTTATTATGGCTACAGAAACAACTAGAATGTCTATATATATTCCTAAGCGCCTTGCAGACTTTGCGGAAAAAGTTGCAGATGAAGAAAAAACCAGTAAAAGTGGACTTGTAGTGAAACTTCTGGAAAACCTTGAAACCGAAAGGGAGAAATCCCTTATGAAAGAAGGATATATGGTTTTAGCGGAGGAACAGAAACAATTTGCAAAACTTGCTTTTACAGAACAGCGGAAAATTGCACTTAAGTAGTGATTTACTATGTCGTTTGAGATAAAAAGAGGATTAGTAGTAGAAATAAATTGGAATCCCCATAGAGGTAGTGAGCAGGCAGGAATTAGACCTGCCGTTATTATTCAGAATGACATTGGAAATAAATATAGTCCAACAACAATTGTTGCCGCATCAACTACTGCAAAAATGAAGGCTTACCCTTTTGTTGTCCACTTAGAAGCAAGAGAGGCAGGATTAACAGAGGATTCTACAATTAATTGCTCTGCGATATTAACGGTGGATAAAACATGCATCGTAAAAAAATATGATTCTGTATCTGAAAACAAAATGAAGGAAATAGATAGAGCGATACTCGCGAGTTTAGGGATTAAAACTTAACTATTCATAATCTAAATGATATTAAAATAAAAAGCTGTCACCCAATAAGAAGATATTTACCACGCAACTAAATAAATGCCTTAGCCTTAAACCAGTATTAAACAGCTCTACCTTACAATCATGTCATTCTTGCTTTCTTTTATGTCATTCCTGCTAAACCTGTACCTGCGAAAGCAGGTAGCAGGAATCTACCCAGTATTGCCACCATCAAGGGGGCGTATATATAGCTACTCAAGAAAATAATCTGAGTCAATATAAGAACACTCACCGTAATTGGCTTCTTGAGAGAAAGCTGAAATAATGCCCCGTTCCGTATTGTATAATTTATTATACAATAGAGATTGGAGAAGTAGTTATGATGGAACTTAACCATTGTGCTTTTCGGGTGTACAGGGATGATTTTGAGACGGTAGTTTCCCTTTTTACGGAAAAACTTGGGTCCAAGGTGCTTCGACGAAAAGGTTCTGTAATCTGGATGCGCCAGGGAGAACTCCCGGTCGACATTCAGCTTTCCGCCAGTGATACGAAACCAGAGACAAAAGGGCTCGATATCGATGCGCTGAGAAGGAAAGACCATCGGGAAATATGTGACAAATCCAGGTCCCAGATCGCCTTTCTAAGTGAACAGCCGGAGAAAGAGCTCAGGCAGTTAGTTGCTGCGATAGAGAAGATGGGCTACAAAACGATTGTCCTTGGATACTCGGATAAAGAGTTCTTTCTGGATATCCCCGACGTTTTTGTGGACTTCGTGATTGAGGCGATGACTCCCGACTGCGCTGATTACGACATTTGATAGCAGTATTCCAGGCTGTGCCTCCTCGGTCTTCCGTCTCCTGTCCCCGTCATTGCGAGGAACATAGAGACGAAGCAATCTAGTGGAAGGGCTTCCCCTTTTGTCATCTTCGAGGAATCGTTAGCAACATCATTACACAAATAAAATCTTCAAATCATCAATTTTTGTTTTCTCGTTACATAAATAGTAACAACTATTACTTGACAATTGTTGACTAGTGTTTTATAGTATTGACGATATATGAAAGGTGCAGTAATGGAGAAAAAGTTAGTTTACAGGACGAAGGAAGCTGCTGAGTATCTTGGGGTGAGCCAATCCACTATTTATCGCATGGAGAAACAAGGTCTGATATCCTCAGCACGGACACCAGGTGGCCAAAGACGTTTTAGCAGGCAAAGCATTTTAGAGTATTTGAAACAGAGCCAGAGTTTTACTGCGCCACAGAATCCAAGCAGATACAAGAAATCAACTTCATTAGTTAAAGAGCCTGAGGTAATCTACGCTGCACAGTACACAAAAAACGATAAGCCAGCGATATCTCCTAGAATCTTCTTAAATGAACGGTGGTACTTCCATAAGGACTCAATATGGATATGCAATATCGACATTTTAAAGGCAAATAATATCGCCGATAATTCTATAGACTTAATAGTAACATCTCCACCATATAACGTAGATATTAAGTATAATTCATATAATGATACTATGTCCTATAAAGATTATTTGTCTTTTTCGGGTGAATGGCTAGCTAAATGTTATAAGCTATTAAAAAATGATGGGAGATTCTGTCTGAATATCCCATTGGACAAGAATAAAGGCGGTCAACAGAGTGTCTGTGCGGATATCACAAGCATTGCCAAAGCAGCCGGGTTTAAATACCACTCAACAGTTATATGGAATGAACAAAATATCTCACGAAGGACTGCTTGGGGTTCATGGCTTTCTGCAACTGCACCATATGTTATCGCTCCGGTTGAAGTTATAGTAATTCTCTATAAAGAAAGATGGAAAAAGATGAGAAGGGATGGCAAATCAGACATAACAAAAAAAGAGTTTATGGAATGGACAAATGGCGTGTGGAGTTTTATGGGAGAAAGCAAGAAAAGAATTGGGCATCCAGCTCCTTTCCCTGTTGAATTGCCCAAGAGGTGTATTAAACTCTTTAGCTTTGTTGGAGATACAGTTCTTGATCCCTTTCTTGGTAGTGGTTCAAGTTTGCTTGCATGCTTGCAAACAGGAAGAAAAGGAATAGGAATCGAGATTGATCAAGAATATTGCGATTTAGCAAAAAAACGACTCTTGACTGAAGGGCAGATGAATCAATTCCCTCTTAATATAACCGTGGAGCAAAATAGTGGCACAAAGTAATACTATTAGCAAGTTAGTACTCGAATATTTTGAAAAACACCCTCGGCGTGATTTACCACATGGTCCGGTTGTAGATTGGGTGACTAGTCAATACCGTAGGGAACACACACAACCACCGAGAGACCCTTGGAGAGCAATCCGCAAGCTTTACCAAGAGGGAATACTAATAAAGGTAAAAAAAGGAGTGTATCGTTATGACCCTGCCTATGTTAAAGAAAATGAATTGTTTGATTTCCCCATGAATGTAAAGAATATGATCCTGAAGCGTGACAACTATAAATGCATTGTTTGTGGTAGAGGTGTAAAGGAAGGAGTTGAATTATGCGTTGACCATATCAGACCAAAAGACAAGGGTGGAAATAACTTTATTAACAATGGGCAGACCCTATGCATGGAGCATAACCTTCTAAAGAAGAATTATTCTCAAACTGAGGCGGGGAAAAGGTATTTTATCAAAATATATGAACAGGCTATTATGGCTCATGATGATAAGGTGATTAGGTTTTGCAAAGATGTTTTTGATGCCTACGACAGGCATAAGATAAATGGGCACATACCAAGACCAAATGGAAAGGCTTAATGTTTTTACCTTACGCTATTGTCATGAAGTAACATGAAGTTCATTAGCGAGTATTAACATAACAATAGCTCTTATGATAAACAAGAACCTAATAGTAAGATATTGAAATATAGCAAATGAATAGTATTCAGAAAACAAACGTCTATCTGCTTAATATCCACTGGGCTTCTCAGAACTAAAACATGTATATTAATACAATATAATACTAGTAAATAATCATGGATAATAAACCAGCAGTTTTTATACGAGTGATGCAAGAAGCGCTTTTAGGGATAGATCTGACTAGCCTTTCTCATTTAAAAATTGGAACTGAATGGGCTGAAGTCCAAATTTTAACAGATCCATTTGTCGTATTCAGAAAAGATAGGTATCAACCTGTAGTACTAGTTGAAGAACTAGAGACAGAGCTGAAATATCTTCTTTTTGTTTCTGCCAAATCTCTTGACGAACGTCTTGAACCACTTCGTGTAAGGCGAGGCGCTTTGGTTGGATAATGATAAAAGATTATTAGGAGAGGGAATGCGTTCGCAATGACAGTGGGTGGCAGGTCCTTCGGTCGCTCACCCTTCGATATGCTCAGGGTTTCAGATCACCCCTCAAGGATGACAATACAGGGCGGACTCCTGTAATTTCTTTACCAGGCGATAGACAGTGCTTCCTGCATATTGCGGCCAATCATCGCAAGATTCCTGCTCTCTAAGTTCAGCGCGCCTTATCGCGTCTGAGATGCCAGATTTTATTTTCCGGGCGTCAATTTCTTTGTTATATCCAGGGAGATATCTTTTAAGACGCTCCAAACACTGCCTTGAAGTTATCACCTCACCACCATCTTCGAAATGAAGAAGTATCCAGTATTCAAAATTGGGATTACTTAAAGCAAATCCATAATTATCCTTCTGCTTTGACCAGCTACATAGTTCTGCCAATTTCTCCTCCAGCCACTGATCCCTGTCCACAACTACCCACGCTTCGTCACCTTTCCTCAAACCTTCACGTCGCAGATATTTTGTAAGGCGTTTAAGCACCTGTTTTGGTGAGCTCTTAGTTGTGGATTTCAAACAATTAACATGAATAACAGCTTGATTTGAATTGAACATCCCGAAATATTGCGGCTCTGTTTTACTTCCTTCGGCAGATATTACGAACATTTTGCGATATCGTCGTTCGCCCAGAGGGCGTTGAAAGCTTCTTCTCCTGGGAGCCATCAGTCATCTCCTCTGCTACATTCATCTCTAAATGTTGCTCCAGAAAACAGTATTCGAGGTACACCTCCTATACGACCCTGTAGATAGCTCTTGCGAATATCTTTATCGTAACGAATATCCCTATACTCATTGAAAGCAATCAAGGAAGATGCACCTTCCGTATCACGTTCTGCTACCCACATTTCATCACGGCGCATCAGGTTCTGGTCCATCAACAGCACGTCATGAGTGGTAAATAACAACTGTGAACGGCTTTCAGAGGTACAATCACCCAGGTAAGCTTCCAGCAACCGGCGTGTTAACAATGTATGCATACTGCGATTTAACTCATCAATAACATAGACCCTGCTGGATCCTTTGGCGGCTACCTCAAGAAAAGCAGGCAGTAGATCAATAAGTCGCCGGGAACCATCAGATTCGTTGCGCATTTCAAATTTCACCTCACTCCCATCCTTTTTTTGATGATAAGTGGACAGTTCTTTTACAACGAGTACTTCTCCTATTCTTGTAACCATATATCTTTCATCAGACTCCCCTCGCTGTACATTAGCTGCAGTACCTTCTTTAACTTTTTCCTGTAACAACGCCTTCAAATTGTCAGGAAATGGGCTTTTATCAAAAGGAATTTCCTCACCACCAAGGTGCAAAATTCCTGTATCAAGCAGCGGCAATATTTCATTCATCCTAGCGTACAACGGGTTGTCCTCCTGCAAAAATTGCTCAAAAGGCTCAAACCTGCTATCGGGTGCCACCAACTCTAACTTGTTCATAAACCAGTCGTAAACTGGTTTAAATGTTTTAACGTTCTGGGTAACACTATTTGTTAAAAACAATTGATTATTACGCGTTCCCTGGAAAGCAAAGTGGAGGAATTGATTCTTAGCCAGTGATGAATCAAAACTGATATCGTCAGTTTTGCGGTGATATAAAACTCGTTCACTGCTGCTAGAAATACAAACAAGCTTCTCTTCTATGACAGCCCTACTGGTAACAGCAAAACTGAATTCATAAAGTTGTTCATCAATCAATAGTGTAAAGAAGAAACTGCTGGGACGCGTTGCATAGGTTGAATCAAGTCTGAATGGCTCTACCTGAATCATCCCTTCTGGTTGAGTTCCCTTTAGAATGAGATTCTTAGCAAAATTTAATGCCTTAAAAAAGTTTGTTTTACCTGATGCATTACCGCCATAAATCACCGACACAGGAAGCACTCTCATGTTGTACTTTTTAATTCTTGGAACACGCTCTCTATGTTGACGCTCTCTCCCCGCCACCATCGAATATTTGGTCTTATCCCTGAAAGACATCCAGTTTTCTACTGCAAAATCAATTAACATTGTTTGTTCTCCTAAGTGATTATTTCACATTTGTCATTGTTAATATAGGCTATTATATCAATAATGTCAATTTTTTAGAGATTTTTTCTCTTTATTATAGTATTTATTAAAACGGGTAAAGGGGAGATCCTTCGGTCGCTCATGCTCCTTCAAGGATGACAAGGTAAGAAGGCAGGGGCTAGGAAATTGAAGACCGAGGACTGGTTCATAGTTCGTAGCTGGTAGCTCATAGCTCCTCGCCGCCCCGTTACCGGGTAGATTCCTGCTACCTGCTTTCGCAGGTACAGGTTTAGCAGGAATGACATAAAAGGGTGCAAGGTTGACAAGAGGGAAGGCAGCAAAGCTGCCTCGCACTGACGACGGGGAGTTTTATTCGGCGCGCAGGGCGTCAATTGGTTTCAGACGAGAGGCGTTCCAGGCAGGATAGAAGCCAAAGAACAAGCCAATCCCGACCGATACGGAAACAGCCAGGATAACGATATCGGCAGTAACAACAGTATTTATCTCACTGACAAACTTATTAACCAGGGCTGATGCAGTCCATCCCAGGGCAATGCCTATCATGCCACCTCCGAACGAGAGGAAAGAAGCCTCAAGCAAAAACTGGCTCCATATATCTCGCTCCCTGGCACCGAGTGCCTTGCGGATACCTATCTCCCTGGTTCTTTCCAGGACCGATACCAGCATGATATTCATTACACCAATACCACCCACCAGCAACGAAATGGCCGCCACTGCTCCCAGGAAAAGGGTCATTACCCCCATCACCTCTGAAACTGCCCCAATGATTTCCTCCAGTGAGGTTATACGGAAATCATCCTCGGCATCCAGGCTGAGCTGATGCCTGATGCGCAACAAGGTTGTTATTTCTTCAACAACGTCTTCTCCACTCCCGTTCTCCGCCACTACCAGCGAGATAGATGAAACCACGCGTTCCCCTCTGCTGGTCCGTGGTTGTGAAAACATCTGCTGCATAGCGGTCAAGGGAATCAGGACAGAGTCATCAGTCGAGCCCATTCCCATCATGGAGCCGCCCTCACTTTCCATAACTCCCATTACCATCACAATGTTATTCCCCATACGAATCTCCTGCCCTATTGCTGAAGTAGCAGGGAATAAAGTATCGGCCACGTTTGAGCCGATAACAGCTACTTTTGAGCCACGCTTATAGTCATACTCAGAGAAGAAGATTCCACTGGCAGTTTCGATATTATATGCCTCGGCATATGCAGGGGTAACACCATTTACCTGGGCATTCAGATTCTCTTTACCGACAATCAACTGTGAGTTTGACGAGTATGAAGGGGAAACTGCTTCAACAGAATTAACCTGTTCCGCAATCGCCTCGGCATCTTCCACGGTTAGTGTTTGTACGCTACCACCACCCCTGATTCCGCCAAATCCGGTAGGAGAGCCAGGACTAATAATAATCAAGTCCGAGCCAAGGCTCTGTATCTGCTCTAGAATCTGAGCCTCGGTACCTTTCCCAATGGACATCAGCGCAATAACAGCCCCAACCCCAATAATGATACCCAGCATGGTGAGGGAACTGCGTAATTTATGGGTAACCACTCCCAACCAGGCTGATTTCACCGGTTCAAGCCACTTTTTCATACTGTCTCCCTTGAGACTATCATGCCATCCTTGATATGGATAATCCGCTGGCAATAGTGAGCTATATCAGCATCATGAGTGATCATCACCATGGTCACACCCTGTTCTTTGTGCAGGGCCGTCAGGATAGAGATAATTTCCTTTCCTGATTGACTATCAAGGTTACCTGTAGGCTCATCTGCCAAAATAAGGGGAGGATTTTTTACCAGGGCACGGGCGATTGCCACCCTCTGCTGCTCGCCACCTGAAAGCTCTGTAGGCCGATGCTTCGCCCGGTCAGCGAGCCCAACCCTGTCCAGCGCCTCTATAGCCCGTCCACGATCGCTGCCACCAGCATATCTCATACCAAGCTCTACATTAGCCAGCGCAGACAACCGGGGCAGCAGATTGAACTGCTGGAAAACGAAACCAATTTTCATCGCCCTGACATGCGCCAGTTCCCTGTTATTCAGCTTGTTTACCTCTCTACCTTCAAGGTAGTACTTACCCGAGCTCGGTGTATCGAGGCATCCAAGCAGGTTCAACATTGTTGACTTGCCCGAGCCAGATGGTCCCATTATCGCCACTATTTCCCCTTTCTCGATGGCGATTGTCACCCCTCTGAGCACCGTTAGTTCCCGCGAGCCCATCGGGTAGCTCTTGGTTATATCCTGTAAGCGGATCATCCTGGAGGCCTTCCCATCATGCCCATCCCGGGTATCCGTGTATTAGCGTTTGAGTTTGTCATCAAGGTGACAGTCACCTCTTCCCCTTCGGCAAGGCCATCGATGATCTCCGTATACTGTGAGCTGCTTAGGCCAGTGGTCACCAGCCGTTCCTCTGTAGTACCATCCGCCATGACTACCTGTACATAGGACTGCCCCCCTCGACTGCTGATTGCAGTATTGGGAACCATCAGTACATTTTCCACTCCGGCGACGGTAATGGTAACCTGCACGGTCAATCCTTCTTTAAGCTGGAAGTTCTCCGGCATATCAGGAAACAGCGTCATCTGCCCCATCCCCATCCCCTGGTTCTGCTGTCTTTGTTCCATCATCGCATCAGCCTCTTCCTGAGTGATACTGCCCTCTTCTATAGCCTGCTGTATACGTGTGGGAAGTTCCTCAGGTGAGCCCTGCTGTGCCATTATTTCTTCTTGCTGGACTTTAATCCTTTGCAGATAGGAATCGAGTGGCTCTACCTCAACTGTTACAATATAATTGACTACACTCTGTGAAATACTTGCGGTTGGTGAGATACTGACAATCGTCGCGGGAAGAGCCAGTCCTTCTACTGCATCAACTTCCACCCAGGCTTCCCCACCGATTTCTACCTGGAAGATGTCCATTTCGCTGACTGCAAGCTGTGCTTCGAACATATTCGGGTCCGCCAGCACCACCGCTATTGTCCCTTTCAACACCTCATCGCCACCCTCAACATTGACTTCTGTAATAAAACCATCGAACGGGGCTTCGACAATAGGGCTTTCAGCCAGGGCTTCATCCAGAGCTTCCCGGGCATCTTCAACTGCTTTCATGGCATCCTCGAGGCGTGCCTCCGCCAGTTCTAGCTGCATCTCCTTAATATCAATATCCCAGGAGTCAGTCTCCTTCTGTATGATATCTCCAGTAACCGTAGTGTCGGTTTCTTCTTCAGCCTTATCAAGCGCATACTCGGCGTTTTCCAGGCTTATCTCGTTAGACAGCAGGTTGCGCTCAGAGGCGGTTAGCTGGTCTTCAAGGTCACTTATCCTGTCCTCCCAGTCTGAAGTATCAAGGGTCGCTAACTGCTGCCCTTTTTCAACGTAATCCCCTTCCTCCACCATTACTTCTTCTACCGTACCTGAGATATCAAAATCCAGGTCCTCCTTATGAGATAGCTCCAGGTTACCGACAGATGTTACTTCAATCAGTATATCTCCTCTTTCCACAGTCATAGTCATGGTATTGATATCACCTTCGGGGTCCGAATCAGAAGAACAACCCAACGGTACAATACTAACGCCGCACAGCAACAGGATTATTACAATCACTTTTAATGCCTTCATTATCATATTCTATCCTTCATTGATATTAGCCCATTATATTATCCCGGGCAGTAGTTTTATTATCATTTCTTAATCAAGCAGTATGGCAGACAATTATTAAGAAGTTATTAAGTCTCCCGCCATATAGTATAATAAAACAAACTTAACAGGAAATTAACATTTCGCCAGTATGATTGCTATTCAATGAGATTTCGAACTATATATGTGCTTCTGGTAGCATTATTGCTCCTCGGTACCGCACTGACACCTGCCACGGCGGGTGCAGCGCAGCCAACCCTGGAATGGTGCTCTATTAATGTTCCCGGAAAGGATGATAACACCGTCGTCAGTCCTTCAGAAGTCAGCGATATCGCTGTCGGAAGCGGAGGAATAGTCTATGCCATAGACGGTGAATATTCTGGAGTTTACCGCTCGGACGATGCTGGGATAAGCTGGGAAGAAATAGGCGACTACCTGACCGATGCGGGGGCCGTACTGCCCGCCTCCAGGATAGATATAGCCCCGGACGACGCAAACACCATAGCGGTAGTCACCGATAACGGCACAAAAGTCTTTCTAAGCTTTGACGGCGGAGAGAAATGGTTAGACACCTTCGTTCCCGTCCTTTCCGGCAATATCCAGACCATATGCATCTCTCCAAATTATTCACAGGATGGAGAACGATACAGGGAGATAGCCATTGGCACATCGGACTGGGGAAATAACAGCAGCACGGGGCAAGTATGGATACTGCAATTGGGAAATATGTGGGCCTCATGGATAAACCAGGAGCTGACCATTGACCCTCTACACGTAGGCGGAGAGGTGTCAGCGCTGGAATATTCTCCCGCTTATTCGAAAGACAGGACAATACTGATAGTAACCTCCACCGGAAGCGATGTCGCCGCAGGCTACCAGTCAAAGACCTTCGTATGTGCAGGAAAATGGGACCCTGCCACAAATATCATGCTATGGGACAGCTTCACCGGCTATCCGGTAGAGATTAGCAGCGGCGGTGATGCACCCGGAGTTTCGTATGTGCATTCATCGCTGGCACTACCCTCGGATTATTCCAGCGAGGAGGCGGAATCACGTCAACTCCTGGTAAGCTGTGACCGTGAACCTGATGCCAATGACGACGTTTACTGGATTGATGACAGCACTGCACACCGACTGGATGCCGATGGAGGTGCCTCCATTGATTTATGCAGCATCGCCTACTACGGAACCATAGAATCGGGAATACTGCTGGCTGGAGACGCCAGCCCTGTCAGCGGTTCGCTAACGGTCCTGGTAAGGCGAAGCGAGGCTCCTTTTTATATATCACCGACATGGGATCTGTCCTCCGTGCCGCCTACAGGTCCCGGCAACGCCATGTTAGGCTGGAGCAAAGATGGCAAGATAGCCTACTGCGGCACAGGTCAAAATCCCGGTGCGGGTACTGCCCTTGACGAAAGCGCCCTTTCAGCAAGTACCGATGATGGAGACAGGTGGCGGCAGATGGGCCTGATGGATACATTTATAGAAATTTCCGATATCACGGTGACCCCCGACGGTGACAGCCTGTTTGCCATCACCAGCAGCACTTTTGGTCCCGAGGGAATCTGGTGCAGTGCAGGTGATCCACTGAACGGTCACTGGTATCGCCTGCTGACAATGGACACCACCAGCAACACAATTATTCTGAAGCTAAGCCCCTATTACGAGAATGACGATACCATCTACGCCACCGAGATTGGGGGAAACAAGATGGCGTTGTCACAGGGCAGGGGCAACACCTGGGAATGGCACTTTGCGCCGGGTCCGGTAATCGACCTTGTGGTTGAGGACAATGAAACACTCTATGTCGCCCTGCCCAACGGAGAGGTGAGTAAGAGCATAAACTGGGCTCGCACCTGGCTGGAAGAGGCGGTAGAAACGGGACTGCCCGGTATAAACATGCTGACGCTTGCCCCGAATGGAACACTCTTTGCAGGCGGCACTAACGGGCAGATAGCTTACTCTACAGATGGCGGTGACAGTTTCACCATAATAGGTGAGCAGGTTGGCGGTAATAACGCCGATGTCCAGGTAATCTGCGATGTAAATTACCTCGAAAACAGCATTATCTACGCCGCCACTGATATTCCTGATGCAGGAATCTGGCGCTGGATTATCGACCGATCAACCAAATGGGAGCAAATCGACAAAGCTATTACTGACCTGGCAGACGGGCAGGAAATCGGTGGTTTTGTCATGGGCACCGAAGGGACGCTGTATGCACTGAGGCTGGAGCCGTCCTCCACAATAACCGGAGGTGTAACACGGTCACTGAATCCCAGCTCGGCAGAATGCTGCGATGGTGCTGTTGAATTTGACCTGGCAAACGAGTCACTGCCAGCAGGCACCAGCTTTGAAATAAATGGGGGACTTATAAGTTCTTCCCATTACCCCAGGTTATCTGGAAACGATGAGCAAAACGACCTCTGGGCTCTTGATAGCGGTAACCAGCTTATTTACCGTTTCCAGGACATCTTATGTAAAGTTGGCCCACCCCTGTATGAGCCTGAGGATGAAAGCATACTGCCAGTCGGCGCATGCTCCTGCGAGCAGGTTACCTGCCTTTTTCTGGGCTGGCAAGAGCTGACCGGCGCCAAAACCTATGAAGTAGGTATCTACCGTGACCCTGAGTGCATAGAGGATATCTGGACAGGAAGCAGCGACTGTGCCTGCGACGATATTCGGGCTGTTGGAGAAGCAAACTCAGCAATACTGGTAAGCAACAATGACTATTACTGGCGAATGAGGTCCATCGAGCCACTGATAAGCCCCTGGTCCGATACCTGGTCATTCACCATCGCTCTTGCCGAAGCGCCTGCCGAATTCTTCCCGGCATCCGGCTCAACAGGGATGACGATAAGGCCTGCCTTTACCTGGGATTCCATCGCAAAAGCAGACAGCTATGAGTTCATACTTGCCAGGGACAGCGATTTCAGCGACCTGGTAGTCAATCTCACCGGAGCTTATGCCCTGCAAACGACCGCATGGAAATGCGATATAGACCTGGACTATTCCAGTCGTTACTTCTGGAAGGTGAGAGGAATCACCGATATCAGCTATGGCGATTGGACAATCAACACCTTCAGCACCGGGGCAGCCCCTTCGACTCCATCACCGGCAGCAATAGCTCAGCCACCTGCCCCTCCACCTCCAATGCCGGAGGCCACTGTACCAATCCCCGTTTATATCTACGTGATAATCGGTCTTGGTATTGCCCTTGTAGTTGTGATGCTTGTCTTGATACGAAGGGCTGGAAAATAGCTTGCACTGGTAGTTTTACCAGCTTGCCCGGTTCAGTCAGCGACAGGAACTGTGAACGAAAAGCAACTGCCTTTTCCTTCTTCGCTACGTACTCCGATGCTGCCATCATGGGCTTCAACCAGTCGCTTAGCAATGGTGAGTCCGATGCCACTACCACCAGTAGCCCTGGTTCGTGATTTATCCACCCGGTAAAAACGCTCGAATATATTTGGTAAATCCTCTTCTGGAATTCCTTCGCCGGTATCAATTACATCTATCTGCACCTGTTTATCCTGCTGCCTGGCAGAAATGGTAATGCTTCCGGCTATAGTATGAGCCACTGCATTATCCAGCAGGTTGCGCAACACCTGACTTATACGCTGTGAATCTATACTCACTGCTGGCAACGCATCTGGAAGGTCAACCTTGAGCGACAACCCTTTATTCGTTATCTGCGGTTGTTTGGCTGTCACAGCCTGCTTGATTATTTCAGAGATATCTTGAGCACGCCGTATCAGTTTTAATTCATCGGCGTCCACCATGCTCAGTTCCTGTAGATTATCGACAAGGCGCGATAATAAAACCGCCTCTTCCTCTATGGTGCTAAGAGTATTAGCATCAGCCTTTATCACCTTATCGCTAATCGCCTCCAGGTAACCCTTGATATTAGACAGTGGAGTTCGCAGCTCATGAGCAATATCAGCTACCATAGTACGTTTTAACTTCTCTACTCTCTCCAGGTTGTCAGCCATCGAGTTGAATGTCTTGGCAAACTCGCCCATTTCGCCCTTGTCTTTTACAGATACTCGCTGTGAAAAATCACCATGCCCCAGTCGTTTAGCAGCATGAGAGAGTGACTTTACCGGTGCCAGAATTCTCCGCGACAGCATAAAGGTAACCAGCAAGGCAATGCCTACCGCCAGCAACCCTCCCCACAAGAAAAAACGACCGATTACCTTTATGAGGATTTGTAGCGAGGCGAATCCCAATTCCGACGAGGATTTCGGGGTGAGGTAAAGCGTGCCTATGGTGCCTGTATGATTTGGAGTTGATAGGAGTATGCCTGGGACATCGGAATCATAAAACTCACCTAAAAGATTCCCCTCAGAAGCCGCAACTATTACTCCGTCGGCATTGGTGAGTGTGATATTCTGGTCGAAAAGTTTACACCATTGTTCTACAAGGGGTTGAATTCCCTCCCAGCCATCCTGACGCCAGTAATAACGGCCTAGTTCGATTCCCATTCTTTCCATACGCATCTGGTCAGCGCGTTCTCCAAAGCGGCGGATTTCGCCTTGAGTGGCATGGTTAATGAAAACAAATACTGTACCGATGGTAACCAGTATAACCACGGCAAAAGAGACAACCAACCGAAAGCGCAGGCTATGTACCATCACTCGTGCTCCATGAACTTATAGCCAACACCATACACCGTCTTTATATAACCGAGACTGCCGGGCTCCGTCCCCAGTTTTCGTCTCAGATTGAAGATATGGACATCGATGGTGCGGTCGAAGCCTTCAAAATCATAACCGAGAGCCTCTTCGATAAGCTGGGCCCGACTGAGAACCCTGCCTGTGTCTCGAGCGAGTACACCCAGCAGCTTGAATTCCACCGTGGTGAGATTCAACATCCTGCCAGCAAGAACCGCTTCCTGTTTATTGAAGTCCATAGTAAGGACACCTCGTTGAATCTTTTCGGGGCCCCGCTCACCCGGAAGACGGCGGAGCACAGCCCTTACCCTGGCTGCCAGCTCCCTGGGGCTGAAAGGCTTTATCACGTAGTCATCAGCCCCCAGTTCGAGGCCGTTTAACTTATCCTGGTCGGTGACCCTGGCGGTAAGCATGATAATTGGTACATCGGATTCATCCCTCAGTGTACGGCAGACCTGCAATCCATCCATTCCAGGCAGCATAATGTCCAGCACAATCAGGTTAGGATGTACTTCCCTGGCAAGGCGCAGTGCTTCAATTCCGTCGCAGGCAGTTAGCACTTTATAGCCATCTCGATTCAGGTAAAGCTTGACCAGCTCTACTGTTTTAACATCGTCATCCACCACCAGGATTCGTTTTCCTTCCATCTCACCTTCCTCTGTTGATTAACATGTTACAGCGCACTCGTTCTTTTATGTCAGCTAGCAAACAGCAGAAAGAACCGTTGTCTACCTCACCTAATACTCTTCGATGTTATAGCACAAATGTTAAGAAATTGTTAATGGAAGTAGTACTGTTAAATTTTCAATCAAGTATGGAATTATGTAATAAATGTTGAAAAATATTATGATTCTTAACTGGATTTTAACATTTGGCTGATACGCTTAATACAGAAATCTAAATAGAAAGGAGGTTAAAAGGAAATGAGAAAGCATAAGAAATTGGTTATTAGTGCGGTGATGGCAGCCGTCCTGCTCTTTGGAAGCATCGTTGGGGTGGCTCTTGCTGATGACGGCAGTAATAACCCCCAACCCAGAGCGGAATTTCAGGAGAGGCTCGCTGAAAATCTTGGCATTACTCTGGAGGAATTACAAGCTAAAATAGCCGAGGTTCGGGAAGACCTACCGCAGAGAGACGGTGAACGTTGGCAGGACAGACGAGGACCCGCCGGTGGCATGGGCAATCTCTTTGCAGAGCTTGACGAAGAAACTCGGACCGCCCTGAAGGAAGACCTGGCTCGGGCCAGAGAAGAGATGCAGGCCAAAACAACTGAGATATTTGAAAGTTACGGAATTGACACTGATGCAATGGAAGCTAAATTTGCCAAGAATGCTGATAACAGAATGCCCTTCAACGGCTTCATGGGCCCCCGTGGCAGGGGTGGAATATGCGGCTTTTGCAGACCACCTGCCCCGATAGAGTAAAAAGGTCAAATAGAAAGACAGTTGCTAACTAATCGGAAGAGAGGAGGGAATACCCTCCTCTCTCTCCTTTTGTATGATAGACAATACCACTTATTTCGGATTGCCACGATTGCAAAGCTGTTTCGCAATGACAAAGAAGTAGGCATGAAGGACAATAATAACAGTAGGAACATGAAGTATCTGGCTGCTGTTTACTATAGCTCGCTAAACTCTTCTGATGGAATAACGAGTATCTTCTCGGCAACCTTACTAAAATGAAATCCCTGGATAGCAAATGTTATCGATAAGGGGAAAGACTCAGGTTTGTTAAGCAATGTCCAGATAAACAGCCTCCAGTAATATACTCTTCCCTTCCCTTTAATTCCCAGAACCCAGATAGATTTAAACAGGGCTTGTATCCGTTCGAGTTTAATTGAACCCTTTTTTACTTTTTGAGGTTTATATTCTTCCAAAAAGGTTTTAATACGTTCGTAATATGGTTTAGGGGAATAGATTGTACTGAGGACGTGCCTGTAACCAGTGGCAAGTCTTTCTCTGCCCATTCTAGGAATGAAATTGGTTGACCCATCCGTATTATCACCGGTACCACCTATCAGCAAGCGATTCTCTTTTTTCAGCCGTTTGTAAAGCGCTGTTTTCGGAGGAGCCATCAACACACCTACCATAGCGGTAACAATTCCACTCTGCTGGATGAAATTTATCTGGCTCTTAAAAATCGAGAGCGGGTCACTATCAAAGCCTACAATGAATCCTCCCTGTACCTGAAAGCCATGATTCTGAAGCTTTTTAACTGATGCCAGTAAATCACGACCCTTGTTTGGCAGCTTGTTACACTCAACCAGGCTTTCCTCGTTCGGGCTTTCGATACCAACAAATACCATATCAAAGCCCACTTCTGTCATAGCCCGCATTAATTCTTCATCATCGGCAAGATCTATGGATGCTTCCGTGAAGAATGAAAAGGGATGATTCTTCTCTTTAATCCATTGCGCCATTGCCGGTAGTATCTCTGTCTTCAACTTCCGTTTATTGCCAATGAAATTATCATCTGTAAAAAACACACTACTTCGCCAGCCCTCGGCATATATGGCATTTAGTTCGGCGAGCACCTGATTTTTGTCCTTAGTTCGTGGTATGTGCCCATTCATCACCACTATATCGCAGAACTCGCAGTTGAAAGGGCAACCCCGTGAATACTGAATGCCCATAAAGTGGTATTTATTCATGTCGACAAGCGACCATAAAGGCACCGGACTGGTAGTAATATCCGGCCGCTCCTCAGCAGTATAAATATGCTTCGCGGTCCCGCTCTTTAAATCTTCTACAAAGCGCGGCATTATGTTTTCGGCTTCTGCAAAGACGAGATGATCTACGTCGTCAAAACCAAACTCTTCATACCCGGGCGTAAAGAGGGGGCCGCCGGCAACAGTTTTAATGCCAAGCTTCTTACATCTGTCGATGACCTCCCTTGTTGAATCTTGCTGTGCCACCATGGCGCTGATAAACACATAATCAGCCCAATTGAGGTCTCTGTCAGCCAGGGCCGCTACATTCATATCTACCAGCTTTTTCTCCCACTCATCGGGAAGCATCGCTGCGACAGTCAACAAACCCAGAGGAGGAAAAGCCGCCCTCTTTGAAACGAATTTCAAGGCATGCTTAAAGCTCCAGAAGGTGTCCGGATTCTTTGGATAAACAAGAAGTATTTTCAAATCAGGTGCCCTCCTTTATTCATCAATCTATTGTACCACATCTGTCTACACCCTGATTAAAAGTTACCAGCACTATGAGGAAGCCCGGATAATTGGACTCAAGCGGACTCAATAGGCTTCGCCATTTACTTGATTCATACCTCTTTAACTAACAACCTACAAGTGATCGGGCGTTATTTCTCCATCCAGAACCTTAAGAATTTCATTAGCTGAATAGGCCTTGGCGCGCTTGCGTCCGGTAATCTCTATCAGGATGCCAATTTCCTCAAGTGAGTTTATCGCATTCTGGGCAGTCGGATAGCTCACCTTGAGAAACTCCTGGACAGTCCTGGTATTCAGGACCGGTTTCATGAAAATGAGTTCAACCAGTCCCCCTGACGTCGGCGATAAATGTTTTTCCCTGACGACCTTTGAGTAAGTGCGTAAAAGCTCCAGGAGTCCCTATCCAGTTTTGCGACCGACGAAACTCACCGGGAGTAGCATACTCACCGCGTACCCCTTCCATCAGGATACCATGCAGTTCACGAATAAACCGGAGACTTAGCGGCAGCTCATCCAATCGCCTGAGCCCGTACTCCATAGCGCGAACGTAGTTCTGGACTTCCTTGACGTCTCTCTGTCTTTCGACTTTCGTTGCTTCGAATAGCAGAAGGTCGGAAAGCGAGGATTGTGTGCCCTCGATACGTGAAGACAGAACTGCCTCTCTCCTGATGAAAGGGTAGATGAGAAGATGTGGACTGGGCAAAGTTTCCCCGAGCCCGGAGAGAATCCCGAGAGCTATGTCAGCCCTGGATATCAAGGATACCAGTGAATCATCCCAATCTATCCTGGGCGGCAATGGATTGGGTACGAAAGCCCACTACCCACCGGTGGCCCCGATAAGCTTACCAGAGGGACTATTCTTAAAAAGTTCGGTGTCCATTGTTAAACTCCACTTTAATAGCGCTTTCTGTTATTCAAGTAATTGAAACTTTTGTTTAATAATATACCGTCCGCAGGACTTTGCCAATCTGTATTCTCTTCCAATAGTAGCAGATCCTTCGTTCGACTGCGCTCCCTTCGAGGATGACAATACGAGGTGGATTCCTGCTTTCGCAGGAATAACAAAAAGGAGAGCAGGAATGACATCCCCCCTTTGGTCATCCCCACCCAGATTGCTTCGTCGCTATGCTCCTAGCAATGACGAAGAGGGCAGGATTAATAAATATCGCCGACGCTTCGTAAGAGATACAACTACCAGGGACATGTTATACCAGTATTATGAGAGAGCAGAGGAAGCTCAGGCAAGCCTGATGCGGGCATCCAGCACCTTGTAGCCACTGCCTTTGTTGAGGGCCTTCACCGGGTTCAGGTCCATCTCTGCTATCTGCGGCAGGTCCTCTACCATGGCAGAAATCCGTAACAGGAGCTCCTCCAACGCTGAAACATCACAGGGCTTCGCCCCCCGCCATCCTTCCAGCAGGCGGTATGCCCTGATTGATTCAATCATCTCCCGCGCATCAATATCGGTCAGTGGATGGATACGAAATGCCACATCCTTGAACAACTCGGTATAGATGCCACCCAGCCCAAACAGCATAAGCGGTCCAAGGTTCGGGCTTTGTGTCACGCCGACGATAACCTCGACGCCTTCTTCCACCATCTGCTGCAGGGTGATACCTTTCATTTCCCCTTCCCTGCCAATGGCGACAAGCCGACTCCTTATCTGCTCGTAGGCCTCCTCTACCTCTGCCCTCGTTCTGAGTTCAAGGACGACGCCACCAACCTCCGTTTTATGAACTATAGTATCCGACAGCAACTTCGCGGCAACCGGAAAGCCAAGCCGTTCTGCAAGGTCACCCGCCCTTTCTTTTGTGTCAGCCAACCCTGATTGCGCCATACTGACGCCATAGCACTCAAGAACCGTGTTAACAGAGTCTGCGTCAAGCCACGTTGGCTGGTTATCTGAACGTTGTAAAGCAGACTCCACCAGTGTTTTCGCCTTATCCCTGTCGATGTCCGTCAGTTCAGGAATAATTCCTTCAGGTCTCTTCACCCATTGCCCATATTCATAAGCCCGGGCAAGGGCAACGGCAGTCGACTCAGGGAAACTGAATCCCGGCACATGAATCTTTCCAGATGATAGTTCCTTATTGGCACCACGCCAGCCCATGAGAGAAGCCACCAGCGTCTTTCCCTGCTGGTAAAACTGGGGAGCCAGGTTACGAATAACGGCCGCTATTTCCTCGGGCCCGGTCATTATTGGCGGGATGAAAATGACGATGACCATATCTATGTCTTCATCTTCCAGTAAGTATCTGAGTGCCTCACCATACTGCCTCGCTGATGCTTCAGCCGTCATGTCTATTGGATTGGCAAAACTTGCCCTGTCCGGCAGTAATTCCTTTAACCTGGATACTGTCTTTTCCGACAGTGGGGGTATCTCCAGTCCCCTGGCAGCACAGGCGTCCGCGGTGAGTATTCCCGGACCACCACCGTTGGTCAATATAGCCACCTTGTTACCTGACGGCACCGGCTGGTGAGACAGCAGGTTGGCTACATCGAACAGCTCCTCCAGCGTATCCACGCGAATTATCCCTGCCTGGGTAAACAGGGCCTCAGAGGCAAGCTCGGTGGTTGCCAGTGCACCAGTGTGAGAGGCAGCAGCCCGAGAGCCGGCAGGAGTTCTACCACTCTTCATCGCTACTATAGGCTTATTTTTTGTTATTTTGCGGGCTATACGAGCAAATTTTCGTGGATTGCCAAATGATTCAAGGTAAAGCAAAATCACCTCAGTAGCCGGGTCATCTCGCCAGTATTCAAGCAGGTCATTACTGGATATATCCGCCCGATTCCCCAGACTGACAAAGGTAGAGAGGCCGATATTCAGGCTTTCCGCATATTGCAGAATAGCCAGCCCAAGTGCGCCGCTCTGGCTTCCCATTGCGATGCTGCCCGCAGGTGGGAAAACAGAGGAGAAGGTAGCGTTCATGCTTACCTGTGGGTCCGTGTTGATAATCCCCATGCAGTTGGGTCCCAGCAAGCGCATCCCGTGGCTATTGGCCAGGTTGACCAGTTCCTCCTGCCTCGCCCGTCCCTCTGCATCGATCTCTCCAAAACCGGAAGTGATGACGATAACACAGCGTACGCCTTTCTGACCACACTGCTCCAAAACTGACGGCACTACAGTTGCCGGCACCGCTATAATAGCCAGGTCCAGCTCACCGGGAATGTCCAGGACAGAAGGATATGCCCTGACTGAGGCTACCACCTCCACGTTGGGATTCACAGGGTACACAACCCCGTCAAACTGCTGTTGCAGAATGTTAAGGAACATCTTATTGCCAATGGTTCCCGCCCGTCGGGAGGCCCCAATGACCGCTATGGAACGCGGCTTGACCAGTGCTTTTAGTGTCGCAATCCCTCCAGGTATTTCCTTTTCCGTGTCCATTCCATTCATCATTGCGTCTGCTCTCCTGTTCCTTTATTCCCGCCCCATGTCGACAAGCGCATCACGGACAGATAGCTCCGTCATTAGTATTATCCTCAGGACTCATTACCACATGGTAATCAGATATTATTGTTAAGTCAAAGCAAACAGCGATGCGGCCAGGGTTTATTACTCGTGCGCCTTACCGGTCATCTCGGTTACACAAATTTCAACTATGGCAACGTTCGCCAGAGCTTCCTCCGAAGGCGTCTTAAAGCTGTTCCCTTGCGCATATTTTTCCACCAGCCTGTTCGTTACTGCTGCCTTTTCTGTCGACTCTTCCAGTATGCGCGCCGTACCAAAAGCCAGAGCGCTACGATACTTCGTGGTAAAATTACAGGCTATCTCACCACTGCTTATGTTAATAAGCTCGTCCACCTCAAGGCAGACCTGCGGATTGGCAAGAAGGCAGCTAATCTTGAGTCCATCCTTCTTGCTGTGGAAGTAGATTTTTCCATCCTCATACAGATAATGCAGAGGCACAATATAAGGCCGTCCATTATTATCCATAGCCAAACGGCCTACAGCCTGGCTTTCTAACAGCGCCACAATACTTTCCGATTCCATTTTTTGTCCCGGCATAATTCCCCCCTTCTATCTATTTTAGACACATGCATATATTGCTAAAAAGTTTACCATGTATTGTTAACAAGATACACGACAGGAAACAGGCAACTGACTACATACGGACTGAGCCCCGTGGAGTTTGCTATTTACAGTAAAGTGGACAGGATAGCACTGACTAAACTATTGGGATACCCTGTCTATGCCATCTCAAGCAATAACGCTACGCTGTCCTCGAAATGTTGCTGACTGGCGAATGCACCTATTTTTGCGTAGGGAACATTGCCCTCAGTATCTATGAAAAGGGTGGTTGGAGTATATCGTATTCCATAGGCAGAAGCGACCTCACCGGTCAAATCCAGAAGCACTGTGAAAGTTCTTTCGTTATCGCCGAAGAATTTGCTCACCTTTACTTCGCTTTCCCTTATGTTCACAGCAAGAATTGTTAGCTTATCAGGATATTCTTTTGCCGCCGCTTCGAAATAGGCCATTTCAGCGATACAGGGAGGGCAACTGGTAGCCCAGAAATTAATCACCACGAACCTTCCCCTCAAGTCCGACAGGGTTATTTCTGAGCCTTCGAGCGTGGGTAGTACGAAAACCGGAACCGCTAATCTTTCTTCCACGACTATCAGGCCCAGTTCTTCAGCCGTAGGCAACTGTTCAGGTGACTGTGATACTTCGTCCTGAGCCGAAGGTTCAGGAGAGTTGGCACTGCTGGAATCAGTACAACCTGCGGCAGTTGCCAATAAGATTAATATTATGCCAATAACGATTATTCTTGGCGCCAGATTTTTCACTTGTTTCATTAACATTGTGTCTAACTAACCTCAGCAATTGCTAACACTACCCGGGATATCGGCGCAGCAAGCGCAAATGTCTATATATTAGTTGCCCCCATACTATTTTTTCTATTTCTCTCGATAGTCTCTTTCTCCAAATATCCTAGTCCCTATCCTTACTATGTTTGCCCCTTCCTCTATGGCAATTTTGTAAGAATTTGTCATTCCCATTGAAAGATAGCTCATCTCGACATTGGGAAGAGCCAGTTTTTTAATCCTCTCGAAAATCTCCCTCGTTGCCATAAAATAAGGCCTTGAATCCTCGGGATTACCGAAACCGGGGCCCATCGTCATTAACCCCATTATCTTAACATTTTTAAACTGTGCAATCTCTCTAACAAGCCACTCGGCATTTTCAGGCGACACGCCGGCTTTCTGTTTTTCCATGCCGCTATTTATCTCAATCAGAACTGGCATTACCTTGCCAATCTGACTACACCTCTTATCAATTTCCTTTGCTATTTCGACGGAGTCAACCGTCTCAACCATATCGAATATTCGAATCGCCCTTTTTACCTTGTTACTCTGGAGATGACCTATGAAATGCCACTTCGCTATCTTTCCTACGCTGTCATAGGCCTTTTCTGCTTCCTGGACATAGTTTTCTCCGATTATTTTTACTCCGGAGCTTATTGCCTCCATGATTTCATCAGCTGTCCTGGTCTTAGCGGCTGCCACCAACTGGACCCCTTCCGGTAGTTCAGTCAATATTGCTTTGATACTTTCTTTACTCATTAATATAATTTGCCTCTTTATCCTTCAAGCTCCTCGCTGAGCTTCTGCCACAGCGATTCTATCTGCTGAGAAACCTCGCCCCGTGAGTATTCCACTACAGGAAGACCCTGCACAAGGGCTTCGGTAACAACATTATCAAATGGAATCCTTGCGGCTACCTGTACTCCCTGATTGAGGCAAAACTCTTCAATCTGCCGGGTATTATCCTTATTAAGGTCGTACTTATTGATGCAAACCATAGCGGGAATATCAAAGTGCTGACAAACACTGAGCACCCGCTCAAAGTCATGTATTCCGGATAGCGTCGGCTCAGTCACCAGTAACGCCATGTCCGCTCCGGATAAAGATGAAATAACCGGGCAGCCAATACCCGGGGGCCCATCACTGATAATGTAATCAAATCCTTCTTTCACGGCAATCTCCCTGGCCCGCTTCCTGACCAGTGCCACCAGCTTGCCGGAGTTGTCCTGGGCAATCCCCAGGCGGGCATGAACTAAGGGACCATATTTACTACTAGAAATAAACCACTGCCCCGCCATGCAGTCCTGCATGGAAATAGCGTCAACCGGGCAAATATGAGAACAGAAGGCACAACCTTCACAGGCCACAGGGTCAACACTGAAATCTTTAATAGCATCAAAACGGCACAGTTCCTGGCATAATCCACACTCGCTGCATTTTTGTCTGTCAATGAAGGCAACTTGCCCACTCCAGAATTCATTTTCCTCTTGAATAGTGGGGCTAAGTAACAGGTTAAGGTCAGCAGCATCGACGTCGCAGTCGACCAGCACTTTCCTCTGTGCAATCGCCGCAAAAGAGCCTACTATACTGGTCTTTCCCGTTCCACCTTTACCACTCAAGATTACCAATTCTTTCAATTACCATCTCCTGTCAGTTCCCTGATTTTATCGAAAAGCTCCAGGAACTTGTTCTTCCATTGCGGCATACCCTCGGCCAGGGTAATGCCTCGAGAATACAGGTAAGCAATCTCAGTATCCAGTGGAATAGTCAGCAAAATTGGGATATTCTCTTTACGGCAGTATTCCTCAGTCTTGCTATCACCTACACCAACACGATTGAGTACCACTCCACAGCCTATACCAAGCTTTCTAACAGCTTCCACTGCCAGCATAAGGTCATTCAACCCAAATGGCGTTGGTTCAGTTACCAGCAAACAAAAATCGCTATCCTTCACTGCCTCAATGACAGGACAAGATGTTCCGGGTGAAGCATCAACTATAGCTACTCTATCATTATCAATCAGCTCTTTCACTTTTCTAATGATTGGTGGCGCCATAGCCTTGCCAATATCAAGCCTGCCCTGAACAAAATCAACACCGTCTGCATATCCCTTCTCTATTACGCCAATCTCATTTTCCTTCTCCGAGATGGCCTTTTCCGGGCAGAGATAACTGCAGGCACCACAGCCATGACAGAGATCTGGAAAGATAAGCACCTTCTGCTTCACCACAGCGATAGCATTGCAAGCACAAACTTCAGCGCATCTACCACAGTGAGTACACCTTTCCTCATCTACCTCAGGAATCAGCACTGAAGCTGCTTCTTTGTGAGTAAACACCGGCTTTAAGAAAACGTGGTCGTTTGGTTCCTCCACGTCACAATCCAGAAGCTGTATACTGTATTTTTCTTTTAAGGAAAGGGCAAGACTGGTAGCTACCAAAGTCTTGCCCGTACCCCCTTTACCAC
>CAZZHQ010000020.1:0-33951 GCA_964654015.1 uncultured Dehalococcoidales bacterium
AATACATGGAATCTGCAAGGTTATATCTGATGGTCTTAAACGATTCTGGTCAATTTCAATAGCAATATTATTTACTTTTGAAAGCTTCAAAAACCTGTTCAACATTTCCTCAATAGTCATCGTCTCTACCCCGCCTATGTTATAGACCTCACCTGGAGAACACTTATTGATAAGCAGCCAATATGCTTTTACTGCATCCCTGACATCCAAAAATGTCCGAATGCTTTTTAAATTTCCAGCTTTTATTACAGGTGCTTCCAGGCCAGCTTCAATAGCCGCAATCTGCCTGGCGAAGGTAGAAACCACGAAGACCTCACCTCGCCTGGGTCCGGTGTGGGTGAACATACGAGTTCTTATTGTTTTGAGTTTCCAGGACAGCCAGTATTGAAAGCCAAGCATGTCTTCAGCCACCTTACTAACAGCATAAGGAGAGGCAGGCCTCAGTGGATTATCTTCTGTTATGGGAACCTCTTTTTCCCTTACCTGCCCATAAACTTCAGATGTACTGCATATATGAATTATGGGGTCGTAACCAGTAGTAGACTTCAATTCCTTGACTGTTTCCAGTAAATTGCAGGTTCCTATTACGTTAGCTTGCAATGTCGCTATCGGAGACAGGAAACTGAAGTTGACATAAGACTGTGCCGCAAGATGGAAAATAACATCGGGCCTTCGTTTTGACAAAATGGTCTTCAAGGAGGGCAGGTCAAGTAGATCACCAAATTCAAGGGTGATTTTATCAAGGATATGCTTGATATTATCGATTGGCGAACGCCACCGGGCAAGTCCTGAAATCTCAACTTCAGGGTAGTTCATCAGAATATAATCAGCCAGGTGACTGCCCACAAATCCGGTTATGCCTGTTATTAGAACTTTATTTATATTGCTGTTACTATCCATCATATTGCTCTCTTTATCATTATTTTTAACCTGGAAGGGACAATAGATACTAGCAGAGTTAAAATCCCTGAAGGCACAAAACGCTGTAATTTAAGAATAACATAACTCCAATGTAAGGCTTGGATTTTTGCAGATATTTCAGTATTATCACCTTTTCTCTGTAATGCTTTAATACGCTTCAATAGTTTGATGGCGTCAATAACGATGTTTGTCTGCACCACAGTGCTACGCAAGCTTAAAGTTGCTAGTGAACCTGAATCGACAGCCATCCTGCCTTCCAAATGAGTTTTATCTAGCTCTCCATCAATAATTCCAGTTTTGGGGTCAGCACGATGATGGATAATCAATATATTGTTAAGGAATATCTCTCTATTGACATGTTTGGCTACGCAAGTAAATTCGGTGTCCTGCGCACAACAGGTACCCATATGACCTGTGATATTGAACCAATCACGTGTTATAGCGAAGAATAATGGATAAGGATTGTCTTCCTCCCCATGAGAAGTATTTATCCAGTAAATATTGTCAGCGTAAACATTATTATATGTGGCTAGTATTATTTCATCCCAGTTATTGGTCATGAATTGAGAATCATCACCCAGGAACAACAGTATTTGCCCCTCAGACACAGTGCAGAGATTCTTTATCTTGTTATGTAGATCAGCGTAGCCCTTTCCTCTATCGCTAATAATTGGTCTAATCTGCAATCCAGTGTCTATCGCATATTCCTTAACGAATCGAATTGTTTCAATATCATCGTCGTCTATAGCAAGTACTACTTCCAGGTTGTCAGTGTCTTTGCATGTTTCTTGAATACTATTAAAAAGTCGGCGAAGAGACTTTGTGCGCTTTCTTGTTGGTATTATTAAAGAAATCAAGTTTGTTGAACTCACTTATATCTAACTCTCCAATGGCAATCTAGAAGATTAATACTTTTTCTATTGAATTTCTGATCTGTGTTAAACAAATCCTTATTAAATGACGAATCGACTGTGGCACTATTTGTATTGGGAATATATGGTTTCTTATAGAAGGGACATTCAAAGAACCTACGATGGCTATTTTTTCCATATATTCACTATAGGATAGCTCTTTCTTTTTTGTAACCCAATACCTGGAAAATGTTTTGTTCACTGTCCTTGGGACCAGAAGATCAATAAGATGGTCTGTATCCAAAGAGCCTAGAAAACTTTTCTGTCTAGCGACTTGCAATAATTCAATGGCACAATCAGGCAGGGTGTGTAGTTCAAAGAAGCTAGCTAACTTTAAAATATTCAAATCATTCCAACCATCTTCAATATTATTTGAATAATTGATTTCATTAACAGCATCCCTTAAATATAGAGCTTGTCCCCACAGGATTTGTCCTCGATTGGTGGCACCTGGAACCTGTCCTAACCACCTGGGTTCAGGTAAAGCTTTCTTGCTATGCCGATAATATGATAAATCATACAATATAAAACCAAGACCTCTGAGGAATGAGTCAACATCGGAAAAAACAGGTTGTCCTATATGAGATTGGGGAAACTCAACCTCAATACTTAACCCAATAACCGATTTCTTAAGCGTTACTATAGTCCCTTTCAGTATATCTAGTTCGGAACCTTCCGTATCTAGCTTTATAAAGTCTACGTAATCAATATGATTATTAATCGCAAGTGAATCAAAATCGACCGTATCCACCTCAATAGTATTAACAGTGTCTACGTTTAACTCATCAGGAAACCGCCGCCAGAAATTCATGTCTGATTGGTAAAAACCAGACGATGATGGATACGCTGTAACATAGAAGGTTTGCCTCCCAATTTTTTGACCCAAGGCAACTGAAAAGTAATGGTTATTAGTGTTAGGATCCTGCTGTATAAGCTTGTTAAACTCTTCCAAATCAGTCTCAAAGCCAACTAACCTTATCTGATCATCATATATAGACCAATGAGATTCAAATCCTCCTCTCGCTCCCACATCAACAACTGAAAAAGGCTTAGAGTCAAAGGTTTTTAAATTAATAAGATATTTTGTAAATCTACAATCTCTATTTATGTTTGTTAAGGCCACAATTAACTCCTCTTATTTGGGGTTTATTTATGGATAGATTCATTAGCCAAGTCTATTGACGTCGTCTTCCATGCAAGCTGAGGACGAACTGCACCAATCCATTTGCCAGTGAATTCCTTTCGTATTGCTCCTGTATCTTGAATAGTGAACAGTGGGATATCTCTAACCCCAATGTAATCATCCAATTGTAGTTTATTAACGACAAATGCAGATATACTATGTGGGCCATCATTCAAGAGGTTTCCAGGGATAGTGCAAGATGTGCGAAACAAGCCAGTAGGATAAGACCGAGAATACCATGGATCTGGGTTGAGAGAAACGGCAGGAAGGTTAGCTGAAGTAAGCACACTTATTCCCATTGAATTATTAACATGAATAGAGACAAGTCGCTGACTATTAGGTTCCAGATTCCAGTAATCAACTTCAATATGAAACTCCTTTGATATGTCTACCATCCCTGTAACTTCGCCTTCAGAAACAATACGTATCGCTTTGAGTCGCATTCGATTATCTCCGGGGGCTACATCTGGAGAAGCCCAGCATAGTTCTCCTGTCTGCTCCCCTCCTACCGACAAGTATTCACTTATCACTTCTGTAACATTACCGTCTACAGAAATTCGTCCCGCGTCTAATAGAATCCCTCTGCTACACAGATTTTGAATGCTAAACATATTATGGCTTACAAACAACACAGTCCGCCCTCCCTTCGCGATATCTCCCATCTTTCCCATGCACTTCTTCTGAAATTCAGCGTCACCTACTGCCAGCACCTCATCCACCAGCAGAATTTCAGGGTCCATGTGGGCGGCTACGGCAAAGGCAAGCCGCACAGTCATACCAGAGGAGTAGCGCTTCAATGGGGTATCGATGAACTCCTCCACTTTCTTCCCCGCAAAATCTACAATCTCATCGAATTTACGCTCAATTTCCTTTTTCTTCATCCCCAGTACGGCACCATTCAGGAAAATATTTTCCCTTCCTGTAAGTTCAGCATGAAAACCAGTGCCTACTTCCAGCAGTGAGCCAACCCTGCCGCGTATTTCGGCATGCCCTTCGGTAGGCTCGGTGATTCGGGTCAAAATCCTTAGGAGCGTGGTTTTACCAGCTCCATTGCGGCCAATGATTCCAACTGCTTCTCCCTGCTTAACCTCGAAGGAGACGTCTTTAAGTGCCCAGATGGTACCAGTTGATGGCTCATGGTTCGTAGCTGATGCCTGATGGTTACGACGACGAAATGGGGCAGAGAGGGTGTTTGTTAAGCTCTCCCGGAGAGTGTGGTAGCCAACAAGATGCCCCAAACGGTACATCTTGCCCAGATTTTCCACTTTAATTACTGTGTCATTCATGGTTGATAGCTCATGGCTCGTAGTTAGTAGATAGATAAAAGACCGAAGACTGACGAAGTACAGCCTGCTTTGTAGTTCATAGTTCACAGTTTCCAGGTGTTTTTCGACCTTTCTCCGTCCGGTCAAAGTCACTATCGAAGCTAATAATGGTAAGGTTGTATTTCTCTGCGGCCACGTATTGATATGCATCGTCGAAGTCGAGGCTGAAACTCTGAGCTGCATTGATAACAGTTACCATGTCACTATCTGATAGTGAAATAATTGTCTCCCCAGCGTTGGAAATCATGTCTATTACGAATTGTCGGAAAACATTGTGCTGCTTGCGCCGAAAAAGAAGAAGCCCTATAGAGTGCAGTGAATAGTCTGATATAAATAACTCGTGTTCTTGAGTCTTTGATAAAATATTTTTAGCCTCTTCAGCTTTCTCTTGCTTCAATATCAGTTCAAAAAAGATGTTAGTGTCTATTAGAAGCCTCATATTTTAGCCGATTCTCCATTGTGTTATCTTGTGCTGAAGTTCTACCGAGGTGTATTGACCCCTCAACTCCTTAAGTGCCCCTGCCCACTCAAACGTAGGTTTACCTCTAGGTTTCTTTTTACGCTTCTCAATCAAAAACTCAACGAAATTTTTTATCTCTTGCTGAAGGTCAGGCGGCAACTGATCTATTAACTCTTTAAGTGTTGGCATTCCTTTAACCTCCTTTTTTAATTTCCTCCTTCATTTGACTTGTAGTCTTAGAAGTTTCTATGCGTTCAACCTCCCTTTGGGATTGCTTCTTTTTCAATTCTACTATTATCACTTTTTACTATCAAATAGTATCTATCAGTTATGTGTTAATTTCATATCACGTCGGCGAAGGTTTTTTCCTGGCGCCGGAAATAAAATGCTCCTGAAACAAGAACCAGAATTACAATGATGACTGAAACACCTATCAATTGACCTGGCGGGTTAGTACCGAGCAGTGCCCAGCGGAAACCTTCGATAACGCCAGCCATTGGGTTTAGTCCGTAGATTAACTGGTATTTTTCGGGCAACAGGCTGGATGAATAAACCACAGGTGAGGCAAAAAGCCATATCTGAATTAGAAAGGGAACTGTATAGCGAACGTCACGGTATTTGGCATTTATCGCCGAAAGCCACAGGCTTACTCCAAGTGCGGTCAGTAGAGCCAGGAGAATAAATCCCGGTAATAGGATAATGTTCACCGTGGGGACATAACCATAGTAAAACATCATGCCAATCAGTATGGCAAAAGCGATGGCGAAGTCGACCACCGGAGAGAGAATGCCGGCAAGGGGCATTATCAGCCTTGGAAAATATACTTTTTTGACAAGATTGGTCTCATTAACAATGCTGCTGCTGGACCTTGTTACCCCAGCGGCAAACATGGTCCATGGTAGTAGCGCGGTGTAATTGAACAGTGGATAAGGGATTCCCTCGGAGGGAATCTTAGCCAGGTTACCAAAGAAAAGGGTAAATACTATCATCATGCAGAAAGGCTGAATAATAGCCCATGTAAAACCCAGTAAGGTTTGTTTGTAGCGTACTTTAATATCACGCCAGGTGAGGAAATATAGCAGTTCACGGTATCTCCACAGGTCACGCAGGTTTACCGGTATCCAACCTCGTGAAGGTTCAATGATTGTGGTGACCGTGGTGTCAGTTGTTTTCATCATATTACTTTATTACTTATACTAATCTGGCAAAATTAAAGTTATATCGTATAACATTAACAGGTATTATCAATCAAGTAAATACAACAAATGAGTAGTTGCATATGTGCTTATCTACGTCTAGCTGTTATAATTACCAATCTATATTGGAGTAATCTGTATGGTTGACATAATAAGCAAGGAAAATTGTGTAAAAAGGGTAGAGAAGCCCTGGGGATACGAGATTATCATCGCTGATAATGAACTTTACACAGGGAAAATGCTATGCATTAATGAAGGGTGCAGGACCAGTCTGCAATACCACAAGGAAAAAGATGAGACTTTTTATATTAGTAGCGGAAAAGTCGAAGTAGAGATTGGTGATACCAAAGTTACACCTTTGTGTAACGAGACAATAAGAATCAGACCAAATGTAGTACACCGTATTACGGCTATTGAATCCAGTGTTATATTTGAAGTGTCCACGCCACATAAAGGTACAGTGCGATTGGAAGACGATTATGGCAGATAAGATAGTAGCGGTTAGCGGTGGATTCGACCCTGTCCATATCGGACATGTCAGGATGTTCAGAGATGCGGCAAGGATTGGAAAGTTGACGGTTATTCTGAACACAGATGATTTTCTGCTCCGAAAAAAAGGATATGTATTTATGCCGCTTGACGAAAGAAAGGAAATTATTGAGTCTATCAAGTATGTTGACAGGGTAGTGGTGTCGGTCGACGATGATGACTCCGTATGCAAAACACTGGCAATGCTAAAACCGGACGTGTTTGCGAATGGTGGTGATAGGGCAAGCAGGTTGGATATACGTGAGACTGAAATATGTGGGCAGTTAGGAATAGAAATGGTATTCGGCATTGGTGGTGACAAGGTTCAGTCCAGTTCAGAGTTAGCCAGGAAAGATAAGAATAAATAAAAGAGCAGGTAATATATAATTTCTGAACATATTCTTCGCATCAGCTTCTTCGGTCGCTTTGCATCGCAATGACAAACATCTTGAGCTTCTTCGGTCTATCTAGCTCTCAGAATTGCGCATTAAGGTTGAATAGTTGCTAGTATAGATTAAATGCTATCTGACCGTTACCGACTTAGCCAGGTTACGGGGCTTATCCGGATCGCAACCACGAGCAATAGCCATGTGATACGCCAATAGCTGCAAGGGGACTATGGCCACCATCGGATAAAGAAGTTCATCAACTTTGGGAATTCTTAACCAGCAATCATATATGTCGCTCTTTCTGTCCGAAACAGCAATTATGTAGGCGCCTCGTGATTTGGCCTCCATGGCGTTATTCATCACCGCGTCATATGTGTTGTCGTCAGGGCAAATAACTACTACAGGTGTGCCTTTTTCGATGAGAGCCAGTGTCCCATGCTTAAGCTCTCCAGCAGGCATTCCCTCGGCGTGAATATATGATATTTCCTTGAGCTTCAGTGCTGCCTCAGATGCTACGGCAAAATTAATTCCACGAGCAATATAATAGAAGTCGTTACTGTTCTTGAAACGTTGTACCAGCTTGATGAGTGTTTTATGGTTACGTACTTGCACCTTATCTATCCTGTTACATATAGACATTATCTGGTCACGCGCCTTGCCGAATTTGTTTATCATGGAAAATGACAAAAGGTAGAATGCGGCAATCTGGGATAAAAAGGTCTTGGTAGCGGCTACGCCAATCTCAAATCCACAGTTCAGTAAGATGGTCTGTTGACTAAGACTTTCCAGCATAGAGTTAGGGCGATTGATGATGGAAAGGATAGTTCCACCGGCAACCCTGGCGATTTTCACTCCATCTATCACGTCAGCTGTCTCACCACTCTGGGAAACTGCTATTACCATAGTGTTCTTGTCAACTGAGTCTGCAAAATAGCCAAACTCAGACGCGATGACCACGTCTGAGAACTTCTTGCCTACCCGTGAAAAGAGATATCTGCCTACGAGTGAAGCATATCGAGAGGTGCCACAAGCGGTTATTATCACTTGGTTTGCTCGTAATATATCCAGCGCTATAGCATTGAATTTACTTTCATCCTGCTGGACTACCCGCTGCAATACTTCCGATTCCTCCATTATCTCCTTGAGCATGAAGTGACTATATCCATTTTTGTGGTTATCTGTCCACATATTGCTAATCTTGGTTGCCTCTTTGGGAACACTGTCACCATTGGCATCGTAAAATATTGCTTCCTTTGCCGTAATTGAGAATACCTCGGCATCACCCAGCGTTATTACCTTAGAGGTGTGTTTTGAAAAAGCCAGCGTATCACTGCTCAGGAAATATCCATCCTTACCTATACCAATCATCAGGGGATTATTTTTCCTTGTGCCTACGATTTTACCGGGATCATCGAGAGAAATGGCCGCGAATGCGTAGGAACCCTCAAGCCTGGGTATTATAGCCAGAACAGCCTTTTCAAGAGAAGAGGCGCCGTTTTTAAGTTCTTCCTCAAGAAGATGAGGGATTACCTCGGTGTCAGTTTCAGAGATGAAATGGTGACCCGAATTGATGAGGTCTCTGCGTAGTTGTTCGTAGTTCTCAATAATACCATTGTGGGTTACGGCTATTCGTTCATTACAATCGGAATGAGGGTGGGAATTAGCTTTTGTGACACTGCCATGCGTAGCCCAGCGCGTATGTCCGATTGCTGTGTTACCGGGTAATGTGCTCAGCTTGAGCTTTTGGTTGACCTCATCAACCTGGCCTACATCTTTCTTAATAAGCAGATGGCTTCCGTTAAGAATGGCTATACCTGCCGAATCATAACCTCGATACTCGAGCTTTTTCAGGCCATCAAAGACAATAGGCGCTGCTTGACTTTTACCACAATATCCAATTATTCCACACATATCTATTTACTCTAAAGATTATTTAAAAGTTCCTGCCGCTTATTCTGCCCCGGGTTATGGAAGTTGTCCATTACCTCGTATTGATGAGATACAGTCATAGCTTTTTTATTAGGCATCAGGTCTTTAATCAGGCAAACATGTGGCCCAACCAAACAATTAGAGCCAACCCGTATGCCCGGCATCAGGTTGGCGTTAATACCTATACGACAACCACTACCAATAATTGCTCCAAGTTTATCATAGCCAGTGTCTATCTTGTTGTTATTGATGTCGATATGAATATTCGCTTCATCAAGGCGGAAGTTGGCAGTGATGGCTCCGCTACCAAAGGAACAATCGTCTTCTATAATGGAGTCTCCCACGTAATTTGAATGAAACCAGCAATTGTCGCCAATATAGCAATGCTTAATCTCAGTAGAATAGCCCACGACAGAGTTGGCTCCAATATGACAGTAACCGCGCAACAGGGCGTTGTTGCCAATGACCGAATTTGGTCCGATATATGCAGGACCCCTTATCACCGCGTTTTCCATCACCCTGACGTTGTCGCTCAATATGACCTTTCCTTCAATAATGGCACTATCGGAAATATGAGCATTGTCTGAGGTGTGCGCTTCTGACTCATCAAGAAAGTGTTCCATTACTTTAAATATATGCCATGGGTACTTTATCGGCGCCCAGAAATCGGCGTATGGAATTACTTTTATTACATGTCCATCACTTACCATCCTGTCCAGGGCACGCTCATATATATCATCGCGGTTACTATCTATGATGTCGATATATTCCAGCAGTTTACGAGGGTTATTGTTCAAATGGACCAGTATATTCACCAGGTCGCTGGGTTCGTTTCCCTGACCGGGTTTTTCTACAATGTGTTTCAGGTTTGCCTCGGAGTCTATTTCAAGATAACCGCCGGGAAAGTATTCATTGACTTTGTAGCCAAGCATACATGATATAGCGGGCGATGATTGGTTGCCGGCACGGGCGATCTCCTGATATGCCGACTCTGAAAATACATCGTTGGGGTTAATAACAAGGAAAGGTTCGAGGAGTAAGGAACGGGCACTTACTAATGCGTCAGCAATTCCTTTCGGGTTTTGCTGTAATACAAATTCAGCTTCAATTCCTGGCAGTGATTTACTGAGTTTTTTAATATCCTCCAGGTTGTTATGATTGCCAACAAAAATGAAATGGTTAAAACCTGCCTTTTGTGCCATTTCAACCTGATACTGAAGCAGCGGTTTGCCCAGGAAACTGAGCATGAACTTGTCCCTGTCTATAGGAAACATCCTTGTGCCGCTGCCACCACATAGAAATAATACTTTCATTAGATTACACTTTCTGTACTTAACATAATACTATACCAGGGAAGGCGTACTATTTCAGAGCACAAGAGGAAAGAATTTGTCTAACCAATTTCTCCCCCTCTTCAATAAGTTTAACAGTCTGCAACTTTGATGTCGATTCAGCGATAATTCGTATAATCGGCTCTGTTCCGCTGGGACGGATGAGCATCCATGAGTCGGAATATTCAAGTCTTAGACCGTCAATATTATTTATAAAGGGCTGCTCGCCTGTAAATGCCATATCAGAGGGACTGATAGCTTTTAACCGGGTCATGACAATGTTCTTGGCTTCGTTAGGGCAGGGGAGACTTGTTTTCTCAAATGAAAGTGACGGTAAAGATTTAATATAATCTCTTATCTGACCGGGGTATTCAAGATTGCTTACCAGGTAGAGTGCGGCAAAAATACTATCGGGATAGTATCCCAGTTCAGAGAAAATGTACACACCGACTCCCTCCACTCCTAATGCGGTATCGTTCTCTCTGGCAAGGTATGCCACATTGACATCGCCCACCTTACCACTTATCAGCTCGCCGCCGACTTCCCTCAACGCAAACTCAAGCAGCTTGCCAGACTCTACTGTGGTGGCTACTTTTTTCTTTCCCGTATCTCGTACTCTCAACATGGAGATAAATGCCAGTACTTCATCAAAACCCAGGAATCCCTGTCTATCACAAAAGACAACTCGGTCGGCATCACCGTCAAAACATATTGCTAGGTCTGCCCCTTGCCGTCTCAGAAATTCTATAGTTGCTTTAAGAGTATCCTCTTTAGGTTCAGGCTTTCTTCCTGGGAAAAGGCCATCAGGTTCATCATTCAGAGTCATTATATTGCAGCCCATCCATGTAAATATATCGCTGGCAAAACCTGCTGCGGCTCCGTTGCCAGGGTCAATAACCAGCACCAGTTTACGATTACATTTATGAGGGGCAAGTTTTTCCCTGATAAAGGAAAAATAATTCCTTTGCATATTATTTCCCTTCTTCAGGACTCCCTTTCCCTGTTTGAATCCTCCTTTAAAATAGACCTCCTCTATTTCTTCCTCTTGAGTGGTGCTATATCCGGTAGTATCTTTGTTGAATAGTTTAATACCATTATATTCAGGAGGATTGTGCGAAGCGGTGAGCATGATGCCGCTATCAAATCCCATCTCTCTGGTGAGCAATGCTAGTGCGGGAGTAGGTAGTATGCCAAGGTCGGTTACATTCGCTCCAGTAGAAAGAAGGCCAGTGCAGATAGATTCCTTTATCAGGTCACGGCTTTGCCTGGTATCGGTTGCCAGGCAGACTTCAGTGTGAGGATTGAGTATTGTACCTAGCGCCTTGCCTACTCTCTCACAAAGCTCTAATGTAAGCTCTTCGTTTACTATTCCTCGAATACCGCTGGTACCGAAAAGACGCCCGGTAACAGGTAAATCTTCAGAACTATTTAAAATCATCGCTTTACTGCGCCTTTCCCAGATATGGCGGAATGGACTGGATGGATGTGGGCAAGAAAATCAAGGCACACATACGTAATACCACGAGCATCCATATGATAGATAGAGCGAAGTAAGTTTTGTTCACCGTGCGCTACGAATTCATCAGGAATTCCAAGCTGTTTCACTTTCACATTTGAGAGGCCCTGGTTCTGTAATAATTGAACAACCGAAGCTCCAAGTCCACCATTGAGCACATTTTCCTCTACTGTTACGATGACTGGTACGCGATTTGCCGTATCTAGAAGAAGATTAATGTCCAGTGGTTTGACGAAGCGCGCATTTATTACTGACGCATTAAAACCATGGGAGCGAAGATTTTCCGCTGCCTGAATGGCAGGCATCACCATTGAACCGATGGCTATTATTACAATGTCATCTCCCTCACTAATCAACTCCCATGTTCCTAACGGAATCTTATGAAATTCATGGTCCAGTGGAACACCTATCGACTGACCTCTGGGGTAGCGAATTGCCATTGGATGATTAAATTCGGTAGAAGTATAAAGCAGGTGTTGGAGCTCGTTCTCATCCTTTGGAGAAGAAATGACCATATTGGGCATCAGACTAAGATAAGACAGATCAAATATTCCGTGATGTGTCTTCCCATCAGCACCGACAATACCACTGCGGTCAAGGGCAAACACGACTGGCAAGTCTTGAAGACAGACGTCGTGCAATACCTGGTCAAAACCACGTTGTAAGAACGTGGAATATATTGCAACAATTGGTATTAATCCCCGTGAAGCCAGTCCGGCAGCCAGGGTAACTGCATGTTGTTCCGAAATGCCTGTGTCGTAGATACGATCAGGAAATTGTTCGGCAAGCTGAGAGAGGCCATTCCCCTTTATCATCGCGGCGCTAATAATAACTATCTTGCTATTGTTTCTCATCAGTTTGTCGATAGTAGAGGCAAAAATTTCACTATAGGTAGCAGTATTCTTTGTAGCATTGCTTGCGGGTGCCACTCCATGAAAACTGACCGGATTGTTTTCTGCCGGACTGTACCCCTTCCCTTTTTTAGTTAACACGTGAATAACTATTGGCTTGGTATAGTTCTTGGCTCTAAGCAAAGCATTTTCAATTTCGGCAATGTCGTGACCATTAACAGGACCCAGATAAGTGAAGCCAAGCTGTTCCCACATCATCGTTGGCATGATTACTGATTTAATTCCTTCCTTAAGCCTGTGGATTACCCAATGTATTCGTTTTCCCAAAGGCAGGAAGGATAGTAAACGATTTGTTTTTGTCTTTACTGCCCCATACCGATAGTGTGAGCGAAGCATATTCAGGTGCCGGGCAATAGCACCTACTGTAGGTGAAATTGCCATACCGTTATCATTAAGCACCACGATTAATTTTGTTCCCAGGTGTCCGGCGTGATTTAGGGCCTCATATGCCATACCACAGGTGATACAACCATCACCGATGATAGCTACAACGTGATGTTTTTCCCCTGCAAGGTCACGAGCCAGTGCTATACCAAGAGCTGCTGAAATAGAAGTGCCGCCATGCCCAGTACTGAAAGCGTCATGAGGACTTTCATCTCTATCTGTAAATCCTGAGATACCTTGATATTGCCGCAGGGAGGAAAAACGCTCTCTTCTTCCGGTTAAAAGCTTGTGGGTATAACTCTGGTGTCCTACATCCCAGACCAATTTGTCATTTGGGCTATCAAACACCCGATGCAATGCGATAGTTAACTCAACTACTCCCAGGTTAGAAGCAAGGTGCCCACCATTTTCTGTAACCTGGTTTATTATTAGTTCCCTGATTTCGCTTGAAAGTTGTTTTAGATAATTATAATCCAACGCTTTAATATCAGCGGGATTATTAATCTTGTCTAATATCTGCATTACTTGAACTCTTCAAATATCATCTATGGAACATGTTCATGATATAGCTATAATTGTCATATATAAATTATAAAAGTATAAAATATTACCAGATGCTTAATTCAGTTACAAGGAAAGTGGACTTAAACACGAAGAAAAATAGATTTTAAACTGTGTATAAAAAACTAGCTGGTATGAAAGGTTAGAGCTCTGAAATTACTACTGTTGCAATTGAGCAATATTACATGAGAACTATAGTCATTTTGTGCCCAGAATGAAAATTAATTCGCAAATATGTATAGTTAAATCAGCAGTTTATTTAATTCCTTGTTGCTAGCATTTAAACGCATCCTTTTCTGATAAAGCTGTTTAATGACTTTAGCCTTATCAATCTCCATGTAAATATCAGCAACACGATAGCACCGATAATTTCGGATATATATGTACTGGGTGAAGATAACAATTCCATCAGCATACCCATAATAAAGAGAGCGATATTGGAATCCCCTGGAGGGAAACTCCAACCGTATAGGGGCCAAAAAAGAGTATGCGGAGCCAACCACATTTGATCAAAGACGAGATGCGTGAATATACCAAAGGAAAGAACAAGAAGCCAGTTGTTTTTTACCTTCCTGTGAAAATATAGTCCGACGGCAATAACAAGAAATAGAAAAAGAAAAGTGTGGCAGAAAATCCTTCCATTGGCTAGTGTTTCGGAAAAAATTAGATAACCCAGTGGTTTATCTATAATATCAGGGAGAAGTGAGCCTATCAGCAGTATCCTGATATCTATGTGTTGCGCTAATGACTTTAATCTGGTATCAAGGCGCTCCTTGACAGGATGTGTTAGAGGCAGGGATTCCTTCTGAAATTGTTTCCGATTCAAAACGGCATCCACAATGATAGCACTACTCAGTGTGATTCCTGCATGACCTAGTAGTAACATATAATTAAATCTTTGCTACCATAACTCTTAGATAAGAATAGCACTTTCGCTTCATGATATTCGATTTGTTTAACAGATTTTTTTGACTTGACCGTATACTGAAGGTTTCCTATAATTTGGCTGCTAACTGGGAGGGGAGGATGATGTATTAAAATAGAAAACCAGATAACTGCTATACTTAAACGGCAATGTGCTTAGGTGCTGATGCGGGAGTAGCTCAGCGGTAGAGTTCCTGCCTTCCAAGTAGGGTGTCGCGGGTTCGAATCCCGTCTCCCGCTCCAATAGGGGCCCGTAGCTCAGCGGCAGAGCGACCGGCTCATAACCGGTTGGTCGTAGGTTCGAATCCTACCGGGCCCACCATGTTAGTTCATTATTATTCTAGTCGTAGTTGACATAATAGATTTATCTGGTTTGCTTTTTTGTCTAAGTGACAGGATGATACTTGCGGTGTGTTTCCTCAGCATACCTGTCCGAAGCATGGACATAACGAGTTGTAGTATCCAGCGATTCATGGCCGAGTAGAATCTGAAGGGCTGCAGGATTTGCTCCACTTTCAGCTAGATAGGTCGCAAAGCCATGTCTTAAAGAATGCGCCGAAGTGGGAACATTTATCTTCAATTTCTCTCGGTATCTTTTAATTCTCTCCTGCAGATAGTTAGTGGAAATTCTTCTTTTGGGGTTATTTATGTTTCTACCTGAATATGGGATAAATAAAGCTGGACAGTCGTCGTGACGGGTACTTAAATATATATTGAGTTGATGACTGGCCCTGGGAGTCAGGTAAACAAAACGTTGTTTCTTCCCCTTACCGATAATAAATATTCGTCCACTTTCATCAATCTGGCTTCGATCCAAATTACATAGTTCTGAAATACGCATTCCTGTTGCCAGAAGAAGTTCCAGCATGGCCCGATTTCTGAGAGCAAGCTTGGAATTAGACTCAAATGAACTGGGTGATTCAACAAGTCGCACCAGATCATTAAGTTCGGCTACCTGGGGATGTTTGTGTCCGGTTTTTGTTAATTTGATAGCCTCGGGTGGTAGTGGAAAATCATAGTCCATATCGATTAAATATCGTAAATAACTCCTGATAGATGACAGCATTCGATTTACAGAACGGGAGTCCAACTTTTTACCTGCGTTATTAAGACGTGGCGTAAGTCGATCGCGTGACCCAAGGTATGCTTTGTAGTAGGTGATTGTGCGTTTATTGAGCTGGTCGAAATCTATTTTACATTCCAGAAGAAATTTATCAAAGACCTGTAAATCACGTTCATAACTATAGACGGTCTCCGTTGAATAATTATTAGCTTGTAGATTTAATAAGAAGTCATCTACATGTACTAGCATCTATTTCCTCCATACCAAATATTAACTGAGTGTAAGAGTTATTATACTCAGTCTATTTTAGCATAACTAAATTCATTGTCAAACAAAACTACTGGTTTAATTGAAATGCTATAATCTACCAGCAAATACATTAATTAAAGGAAAACTCCAAATTGCCTAGTTTTAAAATTGGCCTTGCTCAAATGAATTCCGTTGTTGGTGACCTGAACGGCAACACTGAAAGGATTGTTGAGTTTGTCCGCCAGGCCAAATTACTTAAAGTCGATTTGTTAGTTTTTCCTGAGCTGGCCCTTACAGGTTCCCCTCCTGAAAGATTATTGTTAAAACGACAATTTATTAAAAATAATATTGATTGCCTGCAGCACATAATAGAAAATTCTATGGGAATAGCGCTTATACTGGGATTCGTCGATTACTATAATGATTTTGTATATAATTCAGCCGCCGTTGTAATCGATAATAAACTTACTGCTGTATCTCATAAGACTCACCGTTGCAACTTAATGATATCTGATGAAATGCAATATTTTGGCGCGGGTAGTGGCTGTCTTCAGACTTTTATCAGAGGACATGGTATAGAAATTGCTATTGGTGAAGATGTTCTGGATTCCTCTGTAGTGGCGTCAACAGGGTCAGGTATTTTGCCACGTTTGTTGATCAACATTAATGCTAATCCCAATCAAATTCAAGATATCTATATGCAAGAGGATTCTTTTTCAGCGAAGGCGGCTAATAGCGGAATATACATTGCCTCTGCTAATCTGGTTGGCGCCCAGGATGGCCTCGTATTCGCCGGCGGCAGCTTTATTGTCGGAGCTGATGGAAAGACCATAGCTCGTGGAAAGCCGTTTGCGGAAGACATGGTTGTGGCAGATTTGAATTTGGGTGCGTCACAGGTACCAGTAACACTTTTAACTGGAAGCAAGGAAAAAAGAATCAATAATATTCCGGCAGTCTATAAATCACTTGTTTTGGGTATTAAGGATTATGTAGAAAAGAATGGTTTCTCGAAGGTAGTATTAGGATTGTCAGGCGGAATTGATTCAAGTCTGGTAGCAGCTATAGCTGTAGATGCTCTAGGAGCCGAAAATGTGATAGGTGTTTCTATGCCTTCCCGTTATTCATCTTTGCATAGCAGAACTGACGTGGAAAAACTCGTTTCTAATATTGGTATAAAACTTGACGTAATTTCTATTGAGAAAGCATTCTGTGCGTTTATAGATATACTAAATCTCAACATAGAAAATAATGAGCATGCTATTGCTGAACAGAACTTACAGGCGAGAGTAAGGGCAAACATTCTTTATGCACTATCTAATAAATATGGTTGGATGGTACTCTGTTGCAGTAATAAAAGTGAATCAGCGACGGGATATGGAACTCTTTATGGGGACATGGCCGGTGGATTTGCTGTACTTAAAAATATTTACAAAACAATGATCTTCGAACTGGCAAGTTATAGGAATAGTATTTCAGAAAAGGAAATAATACCTGAAAGTATCATTATTAAAGAACCATCGGCTGAATTGGCACCAAATCAAAAGGACACTGATTCTCTACCTCCTTATGATGTGTTAGATCCTATCTTACAGGCTTACATGGATAGAAATATTCCGGTAAATGAAATTGTCGATATGGGCTACGACAATGAATTGGTTAATAAGATTGCATTTTTGGTAGATAGAAGTGAGTATAAACGTCGGCAATCTCCTCCAGGAGTAATAATATCTTCTGATGATGTTATCGATAGGGGAAGATTACCTATGAGCAATCGCTTTAGAGTTTAACACTGCAGTTCAAATTTGATGATGCAAAAGGAGGTTTAACAAATGAGGAAAATTGGTGGTCTTTTACTATTGACTGGCATATGTATTCTGGCTGTTTGGGGAATAGTACAATGGTTTCGAGAATTATTCCCTTCAGTACCCAATTATGTCAGTTTTGCAGTTGTAATAGCTTTCCTTGGATTATGTCTTCTCATAGCCTCTCTTATAAAAGAGAGGATCAAGGATACAAAAGAAGATAAAAATAAATTTAAGGGGGTAGAGAAATGATAGTATGTACTAGTGAACAGATCGTGGGAAAGAGAATAACAAAGACGTTGGGCTTAGTTCGGGGTAGTACTATCAGAGCCAGAAATGTTGGACGGGATTTTATGGCTGGCTTACGGAATATCGTGGGTGGTGAGATTAAAGACTATACGGTAATGTTGGCTCAGGCTAGAGAAGAAGCGCTGCAAAGAATGACTGAACAGGCTGAGGAAAAGGGAGCTGATGCGATTGTTTGCCTAAGATTTGTATCAGCGACGGTGTCTTCCGGAGCGGCTGAGATGGTAGCCTATGGAACGGCAGTAAAAGTGGCGAAGGATTAATCATTTTCATAAAACTAGGAGCAATTATCTTTGATATATAGAGTTGAAATTTGGCCCAGGGATGATGTCCCCGATGTCAGAGGGCTTGGCCTGGTTAAAGATATACAGGATTTAGGAATAAAGCACGTTACTTCCGTTCGGGTTGTCGACGTATACTGGATTGACGCAGAGCTAAGGCCCGGTGAACTTAATATGCTCTGTCAGAAACTTCTTGCTGACCCACTTATACAGAATTATCTTTGTGAACCCGGCGATATGCTTCAGGACAAAAACAATGAAGATCTCCATACCATTGAAGTTGCCTATAATGCTGGTGTTTCTGACCCGATAGAAGACACCATAATGAAGGCAACGCTTGATCTCGGGTTGAATAATGTGAGGGCAGTTAGAACAGCCAAACGCTATCTTATTGAAGGCAAGCTTAGTGTAAATCAACTGGAGGTAATCGGCACTAGACTACTGGTGAACTATAACATCCAGCATATAGTTGATGCCGGAGTTGTTGGATTCCCGCAGAATCCTGAATATATATTCAAGCTGGTATATGTAGACATTCTGAATACAACTGAATTTGACCGTACGAAGACTGGCCAGTCGTTTGGATTCGATGATACGGAATTCCAGTCTATCATTACATATTTTGATAAAGAAGGGCGTAATCCAACAGATGTTGAACTGGAGACCATAGCTCAAACCTGGTCTGAACACTGCTGCCATAAGACGTTTGCGGCAAAAATTAACTTTAATGGTGTACTTATAGACAATTTACTTAGAAATACCATCATAAAGGCAACAAGGGAAATCGATAAACCATGGTGTCTTTCAGTATTCAAAGATAACGCTGGTGTAATAGAACTGGATGATCAGTGGGCCCTCTGTTTTAAGGTTGAGACCCATAATCATCCATCGGCGGTGGAACCGTATGGTGGAGCCGCAACGGGGATTGGAGGAGTTGTGCGGGATATTCTTGGAACAGGCCTTGGGGCAAGGCCAATATTGAACACCGATGTATTCTGTTTTGCACCACCTGATTTTCTTTATGATAATTTACCACCTGGAGTTTTACATCCTCGCCGTGTTTTTAAAGGCGTCCGGGCAGGGGTGGCTGATTATGCTAACCGGCTTGGTATTCCCACTCTTAATGGTGCTGTATTGTTTGATAATCGTTATGTGTCTAATCCCTTAGTCTTCTGTGGTACGGTGGGATTATTACCTGTGGCGGTATCGCAAATTGGGATGCAGAAGACGGGCGATCTGATAGTAGTAGTTGGCGGAAAAACTGGCCGTGATGGGATACATGGAGTAACTTTTGCCTCAAAGCAATTAACTGATGAATCAACCAGAGTTTCCTCCAGCTCAGTTCAAATAGGAAATCCCATTATGGAGAAGAAACTCATTGAGGCCCTATTACGAGCTAGAGATTTGGGATTGTTCTCAAGGATAACCGACTGTGGAGGAGGAGGACTTTCATCTGCGATAGGTGAAATGGCTGAGTCAACGGGGGCAAGTGTACAGCTGGATAAAATCCCCTTGAAATATGCAGGATTGTCATATTCCGAGGTCTGGATATCTGAATCTCAGGAACGAATGCTACTGGCTGTTCCTCCGGAGAAATTTAATGAATTACTGGATGTATTTACTGCTGAAGATGTCGAGGCAACTGTTGTTGGCGTGTTCTCCGCAGATCGGAGGCTACAACTCTTTTACAATAATAACAAAGTATGTGACCTGGATATAGACTTTTTGCACGAGGGAAGACCGCAAGTACAGAGACAAGCGGTATGGAAGCATTGTAAATTGCCCGAGCCTGATTTTGCGGAACCTGGTTGTTTGGATGATGATTTACTTCATCTTCTCAGCTCATGGGATATTTGTAGCAAGGAATGGGTAATCCGTCAGTATGATCACGAGGTACAGGGTGCCAGTGTTCTCAAACCATTGGTCGGGATAGATAATGACGGCCCTGGTGATGCGGCTATTATAAGGCCTCTTTTGGACAGCGATAAGGGTGTGGTTGTCTCCTGTGGAATAAATCACAAATATGGTGAGATTGATCCCTACTGGATGGCGGCTTCTGCTATTGATGAGGCTCTAAGGCAGGTCATCGCTGTAGGAGGCAATCTGAATCATGTTGCATTGCTGGATAATTTCTGCTGGGGAGATGTTAGCAAACCCGATGTGCTTGGCGCTCTGGTGAGAGCGGCACAGGCTTGTTATGACATGTCTGTTGCGTATCAAACACCTTTTATCTCCGGTAAAGATAGTCTTTATAATGAGTACGAATCTGATGGTAAAATAATCTCGATTCCTCATACCTTACTCATTTCTGCCATTGCCGTGATGCAAGATGTGAAACGAGCAGTGTCAATGGACTCTAAAACGACAGGTGATTTAATTTATATAGTTGGTACAACTTACAATGAGTTGGGTGGATCTGAGTATTTCAGAAACCGGGGGTTCATTGGTAATGGCGTGCCTAAAGTTATGGCACATCAGGCTAAAGAACTTATGAATAAACTTAGCGAGGCTACTGCAAAAGGACTAGTTCAGGCTTGCCACGATTGCAGTGAAGGTGGTATTGGGGTTGCTCTAGCTGAGATGGCTTTCGCTGGAGGCCTGGGGGCCAGCGTTAGAATGGAGTTAATACCGTTAGGAGAATCAATAAATAGGAATGACTTTATACTCTTTTCGGAATCGAACAGTAGATTTATAGTGGAGGTATCACCAGATAGGAAATCGGAATTTGAAACGATTATGAACGGTACAGAAACAACGATGATTGGTAAATTCAACGATACCAAAACATTGGAAATATTTGGACTAAATGGAAAGAAAGTGATTGATACGTCTATCCAAAAACTCAAGGAAGCTTGGCAAAGACCAATCAGGTGGTAATAAATGACTGGTGTAAGAGTACTTGTACTGCGTAGCTCAGGTACGAACTGTGATAATGAAACAGCCTTTGCTTTTAATGAAGCAGGGGCAACACCATCATTGGTCCATATTGGTGAGTTGATTCATGGTAAAGAAAGTCTTTCTAATTACCAAATATTAGTTATACCGGGCGGTTTTACTTACGGAGATGACGTATCGGCGGGTAAAGTGCTGGCCAATGAGCTCAGATTAAGACTCTATAAGGATGTTAATGATTTCATAGCTGCGGGTGGATTAATCCTGGGTATTTGTAACGGTTTTCAGGTATTAGTGAAGGCTGGTATTTTACCGGGACCTTTAAATAATTCGCAAATGCTTATCACTCTTGCCTCAAATGACTCCGGTAAATTTGAGTGTCGCTGGGTTCATCTGGGAGTGAACCAGGAAAGCCAGTGCGTGTTTACCCAGGGCATTGAGCATCTATACCTTCCCTCTGCTCACGCTGAAGGTAAGATAATAGTTAGCCCCGGGCTGTTACCGTCGCTAAATGTGGTGCTTAGGTATACTGATGGAAATGGAAACAAAGCGCCAGGTTATCCTCATAATCCAAATGGCTCAACAGATAATATCGCTGGTATCTGTGACGATTCAGGTCGTATTTTTGCGTTGATGCCACATCCTGAAAGATACATCAGGAAAACTCAACATCCTCAATGGATGAGACGTGGGGCTGATGGATATGGTGACGGTTTTCGGGTTTTCCTGAATGCGGTACAGTGGGCTAAGAGCCTGTAATTTCGCCTTTTATTATAAAATACTCCCTCTAGCCCTGATCACAGTTCCTGGGTGTACAAGTTAACATCGATCTGTTGCCTGAATTTCGTTATGCGAAGAAGGTTGGCTAACCTTTTAGCTTCGTTTTGCTCATAATGCTAATTTGAATCTCCTGTCCACATTTAGGACACTGAACTTCCATTGACAGAGGTTGCTGCATTACTCTCTCCACGAGCGAGGTCATAATTGAATCTATGTTATCTAATCTGAGCTCTAGCATATCGAGCCGTTTATTTATTCGTTCTGAATCAGACTCCGCATTTATTTGCAAGGATTCGTTTCCGTTTCTGTCTGTAGCCAAATTACGAGCTCCTAAAAACTTATTTGTCGATATATTAACATATTGGACTATAATTTGTAGGTGGAGTAATCTATTAATGTTAGGGAAAGGAGGTAATATAATGCCAGAGACGAAAATTGGTCAGGTGACAGATTACTTCGCAAAGCCCGTGGTAGCAGGAATTAAACTGGATGGTGAATTAAATCTAGGAGATTCGATACACATTCTAGGAAGTACTACTGATTTGGTACTTGTCGTCGAATCAATGCAAATTGACGGTGTTAATATTGCAAAAGGCAATACTGGTGATTTAATTGGCCTTAAAGTTCCTGACCGTGTAAGGCATGGCGATAGTGTTTATAAAATTACTGAATAGACTTGATCAAGTTTGCCATTTCGATAGCACTTACCGCCGCTGCAAATCCCCTATTGCCTTCTTTGGCTCCAGCCCTTTGTATGGCTTGCTCCAGGGTATCCGCAGTAATTATGCCTTGCGTTATCGGTAACCCAATCTCAAGGGATACTTTACTAATTCCTCTATTCACTTCTGAAGCTATGTAATCAGAATGTGGAGTGTCTCCTCTAATTATAGCTCCAAGACATATCATGGCGTCATATTGACCGCGTTGGGCCAATTTCTGGGCTGTCAACGGTATTTCGAAACATCCTGGTGTTCGTGCAATATCGATATTCGTCTCAATAACGCCATGACGTAACAGAGCATCCCTAGCTCCTTCAAGTAATCTGCCTGTTATTAAATCATTAAACCGTGAAACGATAATAGCAAATTTTAGATCTTTTCCTGTTAGCATACCTTCATAGTATTTAGCCATCGTTTACTTCCTCCATATCCAAAATGTGTCCTAGCTTATTTTTCTTAGTTTCAAGATAACGTATATTATAGGAATTAGGTGTGGCTAATAGTGGTACCGTTTCCACAACCTTAAGTCCGTAACTTTCCAGCCCTACTATCTTCTTGGGATTATTTGTGAGCAGTTTAATATTATGTAAACCTATATCGGCAAGTATTTGAGCTCCAATGCCATAGTCTCTTAAATCTGCTGGAAATCCTAGTGCAATATTTGCCTCTACAGTATCCATGCCCTGGTCCTGAAGGGCATATGCTTTCAATTTGTTATGTAAACCTATTCCCCGGCCCTCTTGTCTCATATATAGAAAAACTCCCCGACCCTCTTCGTTTATTTTCTGCATCGCCAGTTCAAACTGTTCACCACAATCACATCTAAGACTTCTAAAGACATCTCCAGTCAGACACTCGCTATGAACACGCACCAAAACTGGCTCCTTACCCGATACATCGCCTTTGACCATTGCTATATGCTCTGTTTTATCTACGCTACTTTTGTAAGCCATAACGGTGAATTCGCCATAATTTGTAGGTAATTTTGCTTCAGTTATTTTTTTTACCATTTTTTCGTAGCGCCGACGGTACGTAATCAGGTCTGAAATAGATATTATTTTTAAATTATGTTTGTTAGCAATTACCTCGAGTTGTGGTAATCGTGCCATGCTCCCGTCGTCATTCATGATTTCACATATGACACCAGCAGAGAAAAGCCCAGCCATACGAGCCAAATCTACGATAGCTTCAGTATGTCCAGCCCTTGCAAGTACTCCTCCGTCTTTAGCTCGTATAGGGAATACATGTCCCGGATGAACTAAATCATCCGCTCCGCTAGTTGGACTGATAATCGTTTTAATAGTTTCCGCTCGATCAAATGCAGATATCCCGGTGGATATTTTGTTCTTTGCTTCAATTGAAATAGTAAATGCCGTCCTATGAGGAGAAGTGTTTTCTTGAACCATCATCGGTATTCTTAATTCATCGAGCCTTTGTCCGCAAATAGGAAGGCATATTAATCCTCTTGCGTGTATAGCCATGAAATTAATAGCGCTGGGAGTGACTCTATCAGCTGCAATAGCAATATCTCCCTCGTTTTCCCTGTTTTCATCATCAACGATGATGATGAATTTTCCTGCCTTTATATCTTCAATAGCTTCTGCAATATTTGCAAGCATTGTTATTATCCTTTCTGTGCATAACCGTATTCACTGAGAAAATTCATTGTTAGCTCACTGTTGTTATATCCACTGAGACGCTCCAAATACCTGGCTATAACATCTATTTCAAGATTAACGCTATCCCCGGGCCTTTTACTTCCCAGTGTAGTATGTTTCAAGGTATGGTTTACTAATGATACAGAAAAAGATGAAGTCTCAAGATCTGTGATAGTCAAACTTATACCGTCGACCGCAATAAAACCTTTATGAGAAATATAACGCATTAACTTAGTTGGAGAGGCGATCTTAACAATATGCTCTGTTTGTCTCTGGTCTATTGACAATATTGTACCTATATCGTCGACATGTCCTAACACTAAATGTCCACCAAGTCGTTTGTTCAATGTTACAGCCCTTTCTAAATTAACTTGATTTCCATAGCGGAGTTTACCCAAACCAGTATATCTGATAGTTTCCATCATAAGATCAACATTAAAACTGTTATTTTCAAAAGAGGTAACTGTCAAGCAGACTCCATTGATAGACATACTGTCCCCTACTCTCATGTCATCAAGTACGTTCTTCGCTTCTATAACTAAATGATGCGTTGCAGCGTTTTTGACAGTTCCGATTTCCTCTATTATTCCAGTGAACATCTTACTCGTCCCAAATATATTTATTCCCTACATACCCACTCATTAAAATGCCATCACCGAACTTAGTTGTCTCTACTTGTTCCAGGTGTAGTGCATCTAATACGTTTTTGACTCCAATGCCACCTACCGCAGTCCTCGCTTGCCCCCCACCGATTATTATGGGTGAAATGAAAGCCAACACTCTATCCACTAAGTTAGAGTCAAATAAGGTACCAAATAATGTGCTGCCGCCTTCAACTAAAACAGTAACTATACCCTTTTCTCCCAGTTTTTTTAGTAATTGACCCAAATCTACTTTCCCTTTTTCTCCTGGTAGTTCCAGAATATCTACTCCTGCTCGGGTAAAACATGTTTTCTTTTCATTATCCAGAGGTTCAACCACTGCGAGAAGCGTTTTCCCAGGCTGTTTAAAAAGTTGTGCATTTTCTGGTGTCCTGCCTTTGCTGTCAACAATTAAGCGTAGAGGTTGTTTTTTTGTCTCACCCCCCTTTCCATTACATCCTCTGGCAGTCAGTCGAGGATCATCGGCTATAACAGTATTTACGCCGACCATTATGGCATCTGTACAATGACGCAACGTATGCACATATTTCCTGGACTCCTCATTACTTATCCATTTAGAATGCCCTGACCTTGTGGCAATTTTACCGTCAAGGCTCATAGCAAATTTAGCCACAACAAAGGGTAAACCCGTAATAACATATTTTATATATGCCTCGTTTATTTTATACGCTTCTTTTTTGTAGTCACCTACAAACGTTTTTATGCCAGCCTCGTTAAGTGCCTTTAATCCATTACCTGAAACTAAAGGATTAGGGTCAAGCATTGCAATGTGTACTTCTGAAATACCAGCCTTGATTATTGCTTTGGTGCAAGGAGGTGTACGTCCAAAATAGCAACATGGCTCTAATGTGACGTACATAGTAGCTCCACTCGCTTTTTCGCCAGCCTGGCGCAAAGCCATTATCTCTGCATGATTTAAACCAGCAGGCTGTGTATATCCCATACCTACAACTAGATAATCTTTAACGATAATAGCTCCTACCGCAGGATTGGGGCTGGTGTTACCTTTTGCTAATCCAGCTAATGACAGGGCGTGTTCCATATATTCAATGGAAGACATTGCAATTAATACCCCCTCACAATTTAGTATTATGAGATAGTTGAAAAATTTATTGCTACGTTATGTCATGATAATACTTCATTATCATGTAGAGCACTGTGCCATGTCTCTGTTATATACGGTTTATCCCTTGCGCCACTGTTTGAAATAGCCGTACGTTGAGGACTTAAACATAAAAAGTTCGCAAGCCGCATCCATCCACCCACGATATCCATCATCACTAGTTGATTCCTAAGTAACATCTTTAAACATTTTAGCATCGGCCTTGGCAAAGTGCAAAGTCAAGTAGTATTGACAGGATGTTAGCACAGAAGGGGGATTAATAAGGTTTAACAGATACTGTCACTATTTAACTTGATTTTTATCTTGTCTAAAAGCCTAGTTATGCCCCAGTTTTTTCCGGCAGAGATCATACATATATCGTTGTTTGGTAAGATAAATTCCTCCTCAAAATGGGGAACTGCGGTAATTTCTTCTAATTCTGTTTCATTGCTCAAAACTAAATCTAGCTTATTAAATACACTGATTCTAGGTTTATGGCTGACGTGTAGATTCTCAAGTATTTCATCTACGGCCAGGCACTGATTAGCAGCGTCCTTGTGTGTTATGTCCACTACATGCAGGAAGAGGTCTGCCTCATTGAGTTCCTCCAGTGTAGATCTAAAAGCAGCAATAATAGAAGACGGTAATTTACGTATGAAACCGACCGTGTCGGTTAACAATAATGATTCACCATTTGATAAAGTTAGGCGACGGGTTACTGTATCAAGTGTAGAAAATAATTTATCTTCTACTGTTACACTAGCCTTACTGAGAGTATTAAATAATGTGCTCTTACCCGAATTCGTGTAACCAACAACAGCAATTACAGGTATTCTCGAAGCTTTTCGTTGTCTTCTTTGTAATTTCCTGAATTGACCGATTTGGTCTATTTTCTTCTGGAGTCGATTTATACGTTTGCGTATTAGGCGACGGTCGGTTTCCAGTTGTGATTCGCCAGGACCACGAGTTCCGATACCTCCGCCAAGTCGCTCTAAGTGAGTCCATTGGCCTATAAGCCGCGGTAGCAGGTACTGATGTTGAGCAAACTCTATCTGGTATTTTCCCTCACGAGAACGAGCTTGCTTGGAGAATATGTCCAGAATGATGACTGTTCGATCAATTATTTTTGCCTGCAATATCTCTTCAAGGTTTCTCTGTTGTCTGGGAGATAGTTCATCGTCGAAAGCTACAGTGTCGTATTTGGTTTGTTGCCTTAAATTGAGAAGCTCATTGATTTTACCCTTACCCAGGTAATATGTTGGCGAAGGAGTTTTCAAGAATTGTATAAGTTTTCCTACAGTTTCTCCACCCGCTGTTTTCACTAGCTGGGCAAGTTCTTCCAGAGAATCGCTAGACGTCCATTTTTGCGGACCTGTTTTGTGACCTACGCCAACCAAAAACACTCTTTCTATCCTGGTTTGAGTGTCGATATGTTTGTCTTTTATTTATTTCCTCCAGTGCCATTTTAAAAGCCGTCTTATTCCTTCCTCAAGACGGTCATCTGATAAAGTTATGGAGAGCCTGATATATCCTTCCCCTTCTTTTCCATAACCAATACCTGGAGTTACTGCTATATTTGTTTCATCAAGAAGTTTCTTAGTGAAATCTATGGAACTATAATCTCGTGGTATTTTTGCCCAAATATAAAAGCTGGCCTTTGGTAGCGTAACTTGTAATCCTATTTCCTGTAATGTACTTGCTAATTTATTACGACGATTTTGCAATATACTATTCTGTACTTCAATAGAGTCCTGCGGCCCGGTTAAAGCCTTAATAGCAGCCTCCTGTATCGCCTGCGGAATACCAGAATCCAGGTTAGATTTAATTCGGAACAACGCTTCGACAAGTTTCTGATTACCAACTATCATTCCTATCCGCCACCCGGTCATATTGTAAGTCTTAGATAAAGAATGGAATTCTACTCCAATTTCTTTTGCACCCGATGCCTGCATGAAGCTCGGCGGTTTATAACTATCAAACGCAACTTCAGTATATGGAGCGTCATGACAAATAGCAATATCATGCTTCTGCGCAAAAGCAATTGCTCTTTCAAAAAATTTAATGTCCGCGCTGGCCCCCGTCGGATTGTTGGGGTAGTTTAACCACATGAGTTTTGCCTGATTACATATTTCTTCCGGTATTATCTCGAAATCAGGCAAATAATCATTTTCCTCTAACAAAGGCATGAAATAGGGCTCCCCGCCAACCAGTAGAGTACCTACTGAATATACCGGATAGCCTGGGTCAGGTACAAGTGCGATGTCTCCCGGATTAATCAGGCACAATGCTATATGCCCGATGCCTTCTTTAGAACCAATGAGGGGTAATACCTCTGTAGCTGGATTTAGAACAACATTAAAACGTTTCTGGTACCATTCAGCAATAGCAATGTGAAGTTCAGGTAGACCTATACTCTCCGGATAATGGTGATTTATTGGGTTGTGAGCCGACTGGCATATTTGCTCTATAATGTCAGCCGGTGTAGACAAATCAGGATCACCTATAGCAAAGCTTATTACGTCTTCACCATTAGCTCGCTTCTCAGCAATCTTTCTAGCTATATCAACAAAAAGATATGGTGGTAATTTGTCCAGACGTCTGGCTAATTGCATTGTACTACTCCTTTACACTAGGTATTTACCGGTAAATACTTCATCTACTGAACCGGTCAGTTTTACATCCCCTATTCCGTCCCAGAAGATATTTAGTATCCCGCCTCTAAGTGTTATGTCAACATTATCTCCTGTATAGCCAAGTAACTTTGATGCCACGGCTATTGCGCAGGCACCACTACCGCAAGAGAGAGTTTCTCCTACCCCACGCTCCCAAACTCTTGCTGTTATGTTATTTTTATCTAAAATTATGGCTATCTCGAAGTTTGTGTGCTTTGGAAATAAGGGATTTTTTTCTACCATGGGACCGAAGTCAGAAAGGGGGAAATTATCTATTGTCTGCGATCTGAAATTTACTGCATGGGGGTTACCCATAGATAAAAGCCATAAGTGTAGTTTTTCATCTCTTACGGAAAGGCACGCATCAAGCATAGGGCTTTGTTTTATTTCTGTAGCCTTCGGCTCGCAATCAATGGTTAACGAACTCCGCACAGTAGAAGTTGGTATTTGTTCAGCTCGGAATTCTGGCATTCCCATACTCACTTCAACACTGTTTACTTTTCTTTCAGTTATATATGCTTTTGCTTTTCTTATGCCTGCCAGAGTTTCTATGCTCAGATAAACATCCTCACCTTGCAAGGAGTTGTCGGTAACCATGTTTCTTTCTATTGCATACTTGGTAAAACATCTTAATCCGTTACCACAGGCTTCAGCTTCAGAACCATCCGAATTAAATATGCGCATCTTAAGGTCCGCAGTAGAGGAATTTTGTACAACGATAACACCGTCAGCTCCTATTCCAAAGTGTCGGTCACATATAGTATTAACGACTCCCGTCCATTCGTTTTCTTTAAACTGACCAATATCAAAATAGAAGCCCTGTAAAAGGTCCTTTTGACTATGCAATAATCTATTGTCTATCAGGACAAAATCATTTCCTGTAGCTTGTAGCTTAGAGAATTCTAAAACAAATTGTTTTCTATTAATTTTAGGACTTTCTCCTTTATACCACCCTGAGAAATATCAATCCATTGAATTCTCTTGTCGTTCAGATGAAACCAGGCATACTGATGGCGAACTAAACGATGAGTTTCGATTTCTATATTTTCAATGGCTGCTGGTAATGTCAACTGTCCTTTAAGGAACTGGTATATTTGATTATAACCTATGCTCGACATAGAGGGCAAAGAATCTTTATAACCCATTTGTGATAGTCTTTCTACTTCTTGAACTAAGCCCTGTTGTACCATTCCAGTAACACGCCGATGAATCATGCTATAAAGTTCATCTCTTTCCACAGATAATCCAATAATGAGAGTAGAAAATTCAGGTTGTTCCTTATGACAGAGTGTCGAAGGAGGTTGTTCCGTTTTGTAATATATTTCTAAAGCTCTTATGATACGGCGCGTATTATTCGGGTGTATTTTGCTTGCGGCTAATTCATCAACCTGCTGGAGTGTCTTGTGCAGTAAATGGCTTCCTTTTTGTTTAGCAATTATTTCTAACTCCTGTCTTAATTTGTGATCAGGGGGTACCTGAGGGAGTCGCCAGCCCTCAACTATCGACCAAACATAAAGGCCGCTGCCTCCAACCAGTACGGGTAATTTGCCAGCTTTCTGAATAGAACATATTATTTCAGTAGCTAACTGACGATATACAGCAAGATTAAAGTTCTGATCAGGGTCGACTATATCAATAAGATGATGTGGAACAAGTTTTCGATCGCTGAGAGTCGGCTTGCCTGTGCCAATACTCATATAGCGATATATCTGACGACTGTCAGCATTTATTATCTCTATGGGAAGATGTTCTGCGATGCTCATGGCAAGTTCGCTCTTGCCCACTGCTGTTGGCCCCACGATTGCTAAAAGACGTTTCATTTGCTATCAGCAATATAATAGGTGAATTCTGTGAGGGGATTATTTCCGGTAATCTGCAATTTGACTAGCAATGCTTACATATTCCTGTGCTTTTAAACTGGCCCCACCAACTAAAACTCCATCGATATCTGTTTGTGATATAAATTCGATAATATTGTTAGCTTTCACACTGCCACCATACAAAATACGTAGATCCTCAGCAATACTATTGCTCCATATCTGTGCCATTTTCTCGCGGATAAATTTGATGGTAACATTCGCTTCTTCCCCGTTTGCAGCCATGCCTGTTCCTATGGCCCATAGTGGTTCATAGGCGATTAACAAATCTTTAGTCTTTACTATTTCCCGTAGCCCTTTATTCAGTTGTTTTGACAATATTTTTTCTGTCTTCCCTGCCTCTTTCTCTGTGAGACTTTCACCAACACATAAAATTGGCTTTAAATTGTGCTTTGAAGCATTCTGTATTTTACTATTTATTATTTCGTTAGTTTCGGCAAAATAGATTCGCCGTTCAGAATGTCCCAAAATCACATACTCACATAGACCATGTAACATCAGAGTGGATATTTCACCAGTATATGCGCCCTTTATAGCGAAGCACATGTTTTGCGCGCCGATCTTAATAGAGCTACCTTCAAGTAGTTCCTTTATTGCAGGTATAGAAATGAACGGTGGGCATATTATTATTTCGATATTTTTCAGCAATTCTAGTTCTGTCCTCATTTCGTTAACCAGTTGTCTTGCCTCGACAATTGTAGTGTTCATTTTCCAATTGCCTGCTATGACGGGAGTACGCATTTAATTATCTCCTGTGGCTGTTTTATTTAGATTAAGTAGACGGATATATATTAGTTCTCTATTTATCCTGCAGGACTGCAACCCCGGGCAGTGTTTCACCCTCCAGGAATTTTAAACTGGCGCCACCACCAGTGGAGACATGGCTTATCATATCAACTAAGCCCATTTCGCGAATTGTTTCAACTGTAGAACCACCTCCGATAACAGTGTTAGCATCAGCATCGGCCAATAATTGTGCCATCCCTCTTGTGCCCATCGAGAATCTTGGTATTTCGTATATACCCAATGGCCCGTTCCACATTATTGTACGGCAATCGGCTAGCTTTTTTGAGAATAACTTAAGTGTTGCTGGCCCAATGTCAACGATATACACACCAGGTGGTATTTTGCTAGTGCTAATGATACGACTTAAAGTATCCGCCTCAAGTTTTTCCGAGATTAGTAAATCTATTGGCAGTATCAGAGCAACCCCTCGTTCCTTTGCTGCTATAAGCAAATTACGAGCTATATTTAATTTATCGTTTTCAACTAATGATTGACCAGTATCATAACCCTGGGCTTTCAGAAATGTAGCTACCATACCACCACCAACAAGCATAACATCGACTTTCCTCAACATATTCTGCATTAAGCCTATCTTGTCGCTAATCTTGGCACCACCAATTATACAGGCGAATGGACGTGCTGGATCAGTAAGTAATTTATTCATTGCTTCTAATTCTGCCTCCATTAATAAACCAGCAACCGCAGGTAAGTATTTAGCTACCCCAACGGTAGAGGCGTGAACCCTATGCGCGGTACCGAAAGCATCATTGACGTAGATATCTGCTAACGTGGCCAGTTCCCGGGCAAAATTAGCGTCATTTGTCTCCTCGCCTGGATGAAAACGTAAGTTCTCCAGGAATAAGATGTCACCATCTCTGAGTTTATTTACTTCATTACGCACTTCATTGCCCACACAATCTCCTATTGTGTGGATGGGTTTGTTGACTAAATGTGATAGGTGTTCGGCTATTGGTTTAATCCGTAATTCCTCTATTATTTTACCATCAGGCCTATCTAAATGAGAGCATAAAACTATTCTGGCTTTATGGTCGGCAAGGTATCTTATAGTAGGTAGAGATGCTCTTATTCGACTATCGTCGCTAATGGAACCAGTTTTCTTGTTTATTGGAACATTAAAGTCAACTCTTACTAGAATTGTATTCCCTGTAATGCCAATATCCCTTATTGTTTTCTTTACCATTTGCTTAATATATTAGTAGTCACGTCCCATCAGGAGGTTAACCATGTTTATTATTGGAGTTCGTCTACTTTGTTCAATATCGATAGTTTCAAGCCTTGACAAGGCAAGTTTGTAGTATTGCTGTGCTTTTTTTTGGGAATAAGCCTGAGCACCCAGGCTATTGAGTATTTCTACTATTCTGATAACAACATGCTCCTCTGTTTTATTGTTGGAATAATACTGTTTAAGCTCTTTATTGTCCTGGACAGAACCATTATTCAGTGAATAAACTACAGGGAAAGTTTTCTTTTTTTTCAGTATATCTATTTTTTCAGGTTTTCCAGTTTTAGCTTCTGTACCCCAGATACCCAATACATCATCAGTTATTTGAAACGCCATGCCTAAATCTCTACCAAACATATAGAAATTGTTTATTATTTCATCATTATCAGTACCAAAGGATGCTCCAAGGGCGGTACATGTAGCTATTAAATCTGCTGTTTTCTTCATTATCATTGTAAGGTAATTTTCAGTAGTTATATTACAGGTACATTCATATAGCATATCCAGATACTGTCCCTCACAAAGGTTTAGGCAAGCTTCAGTTAGTAATCGCATTGAACGCACAATTTTCTTGTCGCTTATATTGTTATCCTGCAATTTGAGCAGCTCAAGATATGACATAGCAAACATTGCATCACCGGCGTTAATAGCTTGCTCTTTACCCCATAATTTCCATACAGTGGGTCTCTGACGCCGCTTGTGGCTATCATCTTGAATATCGTCATGAATCAATGAAAAATTGTGAATTAGTTCTAACGATACAGCTGCTGGTATAACTTTTAACAAGTCTCCCATTGTTGCCTGACAACAAAGTAGACATAGTATTGGGCGTATTAACTTACCATGACTCATATCACAGGTTTCCCCAGATATATTCTGAAAACCTAGATGGTATCGTAACATCTCATAGAGATTTAACTGCCTGTTAACAACGATTGTTTTTAACTCGACTTCTATGATTTTCTTGAGCGTATTTTGGCTTTTTAGAACATTCTTATTCTCTTCTCTCAATATAACTCTATGGTAAGTATTAAGATAATGGATTGTCAATAGAGTTGATGCATTGTATTAATTTCCATCCGTATTTGGCACATCTGTAACAGACTAAAACTGTATGGTATGTACATATTAAAACAATTCTAAGTAGTTCATAATGTATTCCTACATGCATCGAAAGTTGATGACTAGGATGAGGCTTAAAATTTATCGATTTGCTTAGGGGATACTTTAGCAATTGAACAGTAAAAGAAGGTTATTTACAATGTTTAACGATTTCAACAGTTATTAAATGTTGACCGACCTAGAAATCCGTGGGTTATTAAACCCAAGACTCCTTAGAAAGGAGGTGATTCAGCCACACGTTCCCGTACGGCTGCCTTGTTACGACTTC
>CAZZHQ010000021.1:0-2720 GCA_964654015.1 uncultured Dehalococcoidales bacterium
GCACAATAACAGGTCGTTCCACTTCCTAAAAAGGGGTCTAGGATTAGGCTTTTACTAGGAAAACAAGCCAAAATCCTATCTGGCATCCGTTCGGGGAAAGCTCTAGCGTGAGCTTTGTGGCTGCCTTCTGGCATTAATCGCCACAAGTCCTCAAGCATTAAATCATTATTCTCTAGTTTAGTTTCTGGCTGCTTTACTAACCAATATACTCTTTGGGTCTTAGGGAAGAAGCGGATTGGGTCAAAGGACGGGCTGCGATTTTCCCACACGATTTCTTGCTTATCTAACCACTTCGTTCTAAATAGCCAGCGGTAGGGGCTAATCTGTAAGCCATCACGAATACGGTTTTTATGTTCATAGAATAAAGACCCGTCAGATTTGGTTATATCCCAGCATAAATTGAGTATATCAATTTGCTGCTGTTGATACTCGCCTTCGGGTAGTTCATCTGGGTAGGGTGAATGTTTATAATTATCTGTATGGTGTACATCGCCTAAATTGAATGGCGGCGAAGTCAGCACTAAGTCTACCTTCGGTAATTCGGGTAAAACTTCCCTGCAATCTCCCAAATATATCGTTACATAAGAGTCTTGATAGTAAGGCTTCATGCTATCCTCTTGGGATGCTTGGGCGGTTTTTTCATCTCCCTGAACAACTCCTCAGCCTCGGTAGTCTCTTCAGCATCCTCTTTAGGTTTAGGAGCTGGGTGTGCTTCACCGGTAGCCCAATCGACCATATCATCTTTTTTTAGACTAGATATGGTTTCCAGCAAAGAGGCCAGTTTCCCCCTGGTCTCATCATCCACGCACCAGAATACCGGTAGTGCTGCTCTCATCTATTTACCTCAGAATCTCCACGATTTTATCAAAGTGCCGCGGGCGCCAGACATAGACCTCCAGCCCCGGTGTCTTCCTCAACTCCCAGAGCCACCGAGCCTGCGCCGGTGCCAGCTTAGACTTGCGCTTATTAGTCTTCAGCTCGGCAAATATTAAGCGTGGCGGTCTACAGAGAATCAAGTCGGGCATCCCCCTTGGGCTGTGGATGGATGTCCAAGTAAAATAGAACTTCCACCCAAATAATTTACAGAGGTCTCTTATCTGTTCACGGAGTTCTGCCTCGGTTTCTGCACATACTTTCATACTTGACTTTACCTCTCTATTATGCTACCATTCTGTGCCGGTTCCTGGAGAAGATTCGCCACCAGCTATCGTGCTTCCAGACCTGACTTTTATCGTGGCAGCAGTATGTCTTGAAGCTGGCATGCCTGTTAATCAGCCGGCTGAATAACTGCCTGATAAAACGAAGCGCTGTAATCAATTTCTAGCCCCCTTAAACTACCTTCTCCTTAACACTATGTTAAGTTTTTGTCACAATATTGTCACTATAATGACATGATAATGACATTATAGTGTTAGGTATTTTTAACCTTCTTTGGCCGGTAGTTACCAGCACTATTCAAAACCAGCCTCGACTTCACCGCATCGGTGAACCTCGACACTATTCGCCGGGGAACATCCTTTATGTCCAGATTAGTCGTTACCACTGTCATCAAGCATTCCCGATACCGATAATTGATAATCTCCTCGAGCTCTCCCCACTCCCAGGATGAGCCGGTGCTGCCCATGCCAACATCATCGATAATCAAGTAAGGTTGCCTCCTCAAACCCTCAAAAGCCTGGTCATAATCATCTCTCGTTTCAGAGTGCATCCTCCTTTTGAAATCTCTTACCCTGTCGGCCCATTCATTCACCCGGCAAGCTATATTCTTATGAGCCAAGGCGATCGAAAGCGCCTCGCATAAATGACTCTTACCACAGCCATCCGAGCCATAGCATAAAAGCATAAACCAGGTCGCCTTACCCGAGGCCAGCTCCTTGAAAGCGGCAACAGAGCTCTCAGCCCCCTTAACTGGCCTGAAGTTCTTGAAGGTATTGTCCCAAGATGTCAAGTTCAGCCGATGGCGCAGATGCTCCTTCCTCTCCTCGTAGGTAGGTTCGTCAGGCTCGAGAGGGAGGGGTATAGTCGTCCGGACCCGGGATTTGTCGAGGGCCTTGCCTATGTGCTCCATGCTCATGACCCACCTCCTTATCTCTATTATCCCAATTCAGAATTGTGCGATAGTGACTTTTGTACTTCTTCCCTGTGCTGCCTATGTGGCCTGATAGCCTCTTTATCCAGCCCTGAGTTCCAGCTTCCCCGAACTTTTCTACCAGGTTATCATATTCCTGAGTAGTGAGAAGGACATCCTTAAACTCCCCGTACCCTTTCTTTTGTATAGTTTCTTTTGTTATAGTTTCTTTTATCTTTTGTGCGACAGCAGGGCTGCTAACTTTTGTTGACGATTCTGCTAACTGAGTTGACGGAATTGCTAACTCTGTTGACTGAACTGCTAACTTTTCATTGGTTGACTGTTTTGCTAATTCTGTATCTATAGTTGACTGATTTGCTAACTTCCACTTAGTCCAGTCCTTCTGAAAACCGATGAGCTTCCCCTTCCGGGTGATGAGGTTCATGTCATATAAGGAACTCAAGCACCGGGATACCACGGCCTTGCAAAGAAGAGTATCAAGGCATATCTGAGAGTTAGCAATATAGTCAACTTTCTTATGGTATCCGTAGGTCTTTCTGAATATCAAAATAAGCACCTGCCACTGGTTAGGTGATAGGTGCGCCTTCATGAGATGTTCGAGTATCTCATTGGCTATTTGAGTATAGCCATC
>CAZZHQ010000021.1:2820-32213 GCA_964654015.1 uncultured Dehalococcoidales bacterium
CCTTTATCGGCTGCCTGACCTCACTATTCTATTGTATCCCCCCTTTTATGCCGGCGTTTCAGCAAGCTTCTTTTTATCAAGGTCCATAATTGCCTGGGGGGAACCAATGACTACATTAACTATCGTCTCAGAGGCTAGGAGCCGGTGGACGATGGCGAGCTGAGCCGGGTCAATCTCGGCCTCAAACTGGACTTTGGTAACCAAGCGCCGGTCAGTGACCTCACCATCCTTGTCCTTCTCCACCTTTATAGCAGTGGTGGTTTTCAGGTTATCAATTTGCTGCACTATTATCTTGACTTCCATGATATTCCTCCTAAATTATTCTGCCCCTTGCTTAATCTTCCCAGCCTGCTATCGACCTGACCTCGGCAAAGGCAGACTTAACCTTCGCATCGTCTTTTAAGTCATCAACAGTATAGTTGAAGTTGGCATGGAACCAGGCCTCATCCTTGCCGTGTTGAGTTATCCAGTCATAAAGCGACTGCTGGGCAGGGGTATTAACATTAGAAGCAGGTGTCTCTGCTTTAGTCTCCTCAGGAGCTACTGGTGGCTCAAAACCTTCCGGATACTTCCCCTTGCACCAGACCTCTTTGCCAGCGTATTTGCCAGTACCAGGTACCCGGGTCTGGCAATAGGCCGGGAAACTACCCCGGCCAGCGACAAGAGGCTTATTGTGAATCGGGCATATACCGAGGGCAGGCGCCGGCGGTGGCGTAACTGCCGGCGCCTGCTCAGCCTTAGATTCCTTGGCCTTATCTCTAGGACACTTCCCGGTATCAGGACAGTCCTCAAAGCAAGCTGGATAGCTCCTTATCCTCTCAAAAGGACAAGCTATCCCATCATCTACCTCCATTATCTCACCGGTAGCAATAGCTACCTTGCCCACATCTGGCACTTCAGCATAGGCTTCGTCTATGATCTCGATTGGTGGCAGCACCCCACCAGGTAGACGGCTGTATGCTGGTCTCTCACTGCGGATATTGGCCATATTACGCTTAGTGTTGCCCTTGTCGCCGCCATAGGGTTCCTTGCCCTTAGGCCATAAGCCAAAGCCGGTAGCCTCGTTGCCTTTCTCCCCCTTGAGCATACAGATTGAAATGAGATTATCTCTCTCCTCATCACTGTGTTCACCAAACTGCTTGACAATCTCTTCATGGGTAGCCGCCCTTGGGGTGCCGTCTATGAATGAGTAAGCCCCTTTCTTATCGGCTGCCATCTTTCGGCTTGCTGAGATACCGATTACTGTGGTGTAGTCTGTGCCACCCTCTTTATTCTTGAAGCCTAAAATATAGACTTCCTTCATCAGTGGGTGAAGGCCGAAGTCCCGGCAGAGTATAGCGCACCTGATAATCTCATCCCTCGGGACCCCGGGATAGACGAGGCTGAGGATATGCTCGGCCTGCGGCTGAGTAAGTGCGCCGCTCATGGGCAGTCTGGCCTCGGCTAAGGCCGTTGTGGTTTCTTTCCCATATTCCTGTGTCATAATTTCCCTCCTTCTTTCTATGGTTAATTCTGATATACCACCCATCTCATATCGGCTGGGTGGCCGTTCAATCCCTTCGTGCTGGGTTCTCCTCCAATCAGTGCAAGCTAGGAAAGCCTTATGCTGGTCGACATCCAAAAACATATCGAGCCTTTCTCCGCAGACTTTACACCTGTTTCGCTTCGCCAGTTTCTCGAGGTCTTCCCGAGTCGTATTTTCATTCTCATAGATTGGGCTCATCTATTTTTATCCCCTTCCGAGTTTGCCTGTGTATCAAAATCCTTTGTGCTTCCTCAAGTACATATTCTTGGTCAGTTTGCCAACCCCCACGCCTCTTAGCTTCTTGAAACTTTATTGCTATCTCAGCTTGGTATCGTTTCAATCTTAAATAAGGCAAGATAGCTTTCAGGAATTCTAATGCTTGTTTACAATGAATCATCCAATGCCAAGATGTCTTTTTAGCGAAGCCATATTTTGAACGGGTAATGTTACCACAAAAGGCAATTTTCAACGATTGTAAAAGCCACTCATCTAAAGAAGTGACCTGCACTGAAAGCTGAAAACGATAACCCCTCCTGCAATCTGTATCCCTGTGTTTACAGATTCCAATAGCACCTTCGCCATCTATGATACCTGTATAATAAGCCAAGTCGGTTTTCTTCATAGTTACCTCGCAAAGAAGGTATTTATTCTATCTCGACAAGTTCGACAGCGATAGTAGCTTGAGGTTCTTTACTTATAGCAACAAAATCCAAAGGGTCGGCCTTCGCTATCCTCTCAAAGGCTTGGACATCCAGCTTCAACGCCATTCTATGTGCCTTAGCCCAATCGAAAGCAGCCTTGCTATCATAGTTTAGGATTGTCAGCTCCCTGATACCAACTCCTGGCGCCGGCGCTTTGTTGCCTGTCTCAGTATAGGCTTTTAGTGTGAGGGCTCGGAGCGTAGCTTCGGCTTCTTGGCAAGTAGACTTGGTGTTACTTTCGTTGTCAATAAGTGGTTGGTTTGCCTCTACCCACCTTTGATAAGATAAGGTTCTACATTCAATCGCCCCCTGAACCCTAGCCCTTGCCTCAACCACAACATTGATTTGTTCCTCTAATTCAGCCATCAGTTTTGCCTCCTTAACACCTTGTTAATTGTTGACAAACGGCAACAATTAGTTTTTACCAATCCGGTCAAATATCTGCCGGTCCTCTTCCTCTTTAAGCCATGTCAGGATGTCACTCCTCTTGATTGACCAATCCTCGCCCCAGGTGGCTACTTTTGCGTCCTTGAAATACTGGTAAAAAGCCGTGGCTCTTTCAGGGTCGGAAGTGGCATCGAGTAGCAGAGCCAGAGCCAACTGCGCTGGTCCGCTGCCACTGTATCCGTACTGGAATCCGTCAGGGCTGTGGTCGCGGAGCTTCTGGCTCGGTTCAGGGCTTAACACTGTGGGCTGGCCATCCGGCAGGAGCTTCTTATAGACAGGTTGAGCTCCACCCTCTGAGACACGCTTGGCATAATAGAGTGTCTCGGGATAGGTTTGAGCATCATTACTTTTTGTAGTTGGCGCCGGTGATACCATCTTAATCCTCCTTTGTTTCCCCGGGTAATAGCCCAACGATAACGATGTCAGGGTCTTCACGATTAAACTTTTCACGCTTTAGAGCTTCGATACTTAGCCGCTCTGCCTCATCTACTTCCCCAGGGTCAGTATGTAGAAGCTCATCCTCTTTTAGGGATTTAATCTCAATAGCTCTGTCTATATTCATTCTCTTATTCTTTGGTAGCAGGGGGGGGATTCGAACCCCCGATTTCGGCTTATGAAACCGAAGAGATAGGCCACTTCTCTACCCTGCGATTTAATGAGCTTTAATATTGCGGTGGATTCGTGCATGGGCCGCTTGGACCTTCGGCGCCCGGGGCTTTGAGTGTATCGAGTGTTTGCCCGGTGGCTATGAGCCTGGATTCATCAAGATACTCCCAATCCGGTGTTTTGCCTTCCTTGGTCACCATCCTCTGCTGGATGCCATAATGCCGGCAGCCCGAGGCATACTCGGCGCGGCACATGACAATACCAGTTAAGCCAGTAACCACATCCTGGACTTCTTCATTCTGGCTGAACTTGAATTTTGGCTGTGTCATGATTTCCTCCTTTCATTTATTTAACCCCGGGGGCTGCTGCCTGCCTTATTCACTCGTTATTCGGCAGAACCCGATAAGTAGTCGATGAGACTTACCGAAGCCGGAATATGAGCAGCCCCCGGGGGCCGGCGGCCTTTCTCATCTGGTTGCCCATTCATAGACCTTGTTAAGTAACCGTTGGTATAACTTATCACAAAATCCCCGGAAGGCGCCCCATTTGCTATTCTGGTTTGCCTGACGGCTACCGTGGATGATAAGCAAAGCCATATCCCCAAGCATATAATTATTGAGGGCTTTTTGGAGTTCGGGGATATGAGCTAAACCTTTGAAGAATTTGGAACCTGGTTTTCTATCGCCTTTTTTAATCTTTGACCAGGTTGAGGGGTCAACCGAGAGGAGCTTAGAGAACTGTCTATCGTTTAGTTTCCTTCTCTGCTTATAGGCTAAAATAGACTCAATTAAGTTATCCATATAGATATAGTAAACTAAATGGTGGCTTTTGTCAAGTCTTTTTTGGACACAAAAAAAGATGGCACCCGTTTCCGAGTGCCATGTCTTCAGTTTCCCCTTGATAAGGGGAAGGGGATAAGAGGGGCGAAGCCCCCTCTTTAGTTCACAAAATATATTGATTGGTAGTGCATTATTGGGAAGCAGATAAAGAATTTAGGGCAATATGAACACTTCTTTTTTGCTACATCGGCAACAAGAAGGTCATCATTGAGCATATCCAGATACAGGGCTGGAGTCACCCAGTCCTGGATGGCACAGGTATTGCCCTGCTTATCCTTAAATAAAATTGTCTTAATATCCATTCAGTGCCTTCCTTAAATCCTGGCACATACATAGTTTCGCTTTACCGCTTAATTCGGTAAATCCCGGTGGGTCGGTTATCGGCTCCCAGTGCCTCCCGTTGCGGTCAAGCTCATTGATAAACTCTTGTTCTATATCAACTACAATCTCCCCCACCGGTTTCTTGAACGCTACTACTTCACGGCTGCTTAAATCAGGCTCAAATAAATCAGCCGTGCCATCCATCATGCACTTATACCACTTCTGGAGAACAGCGATTACCGCCCTTCTCTTCCTGGCCCTGAGGCGATATTCCTTCTCATAGGGAGTCTCATAAGGCTTGCTCCACTCAAACATCCTCTTCAACTCTCCTCACGATTTCATCCCCCTGATTGGGACACAACTTCTCAGGCTCTAATACCTCTGGTTCTTTGACCGGGGGCTTCTGAGGTTCTACTATTGGCTCAGTCATTACCGGTAAGGTTGTCATATCCTTCCTCAATGAGAATCTAACTTAGTTTCTATCCGCTCCAGCCTCTCGCCATTGTCCTTTGTCTTCTGAACTAAGGCTCCGAATTCTGTTAAGTAACGAGGATTAGTCTGGCACGGGAGGTCATCTATCCGCTCATCCAGGTTTTTGACTCTCTCTTCATATTTCCCCGCTTGATTGGCAGCGGACTTGCCGTTGCGGTGAATGGTAAGAAACCAACCACCAGCGTTTATTAGAGTTACAACAATGAGTGCTACATAGGTAGGTTCCATATCAACCCCCTTTATTCTTCTGGCTTCTTTCTAAAAAAGAATATGACTACCATCTCCACCCAAGCTGTGAGGTGCCCTATAATGGCAAATAAGGCTTCGTTCCCCCCGAGCTGGCACCAAATGACAAACCCAAATAAGCCCATAGTAGAAATAACGAAAATGAGAGCTAGAATAAAATTAGGCGACTTCAGTTTTAACATCATCTCACCTCAAGAATATACAATAAACCAGCCCACCGATAACCATACCCAGGAGCCAGCCGGCTAAATCCTGTTGAGCCTCATCCCCTTTGTTATCCTGCTGGACTAACTCAAAAACGATGAAACCCCCACCAAATAACAGAGCAATAGTCCAGTGGATGTAGACAGCGGCTACTATGGTAAAAAAGCCGTGTCCAAGATGTGCCACGTACCCCTGAAGAGGGCTACAATCAATAAACAGCTTCTTAATTATACTTTTCATACCTCACCAAGTCTTAAATATTTTCAGCATTGCTATCTGTTTACCGCAGTCATCATAGTGGACAAGAACGAAGTCGCCTATAACTAGATTACCGGCTATATAAGCGTCAACTAAATCCTGTGTTACGAAGCAGTCGCAGGGGTAGTCATGTCCTTGCCATGTCCTGATAACTGATAAAGGCTCTAACGCTGTCGGGTTGAACCCTGTTATCCTAGCGTAGTGTGTGGACTTAGGTGGCTCAGGTGGAGGGGATGGAGGTGGTTGTTCGTCAGTGAAAACCATCGTCCCGTGTGGCTCGTCTCCCTTCTCCCAGTCAGGGTCAAAGGTATCAGAAATCATACGATACCCTAACCCTTCAGCCTCGGCAACTTTGACTTGCCTATCTACCAAATTATCATAATGGTATTCGTATTCCATTTTATCTCCTTATACTATCTGGTGTGCAAAGAGGCACGAACCTATTAACATTTTAGTATCGGTAGCCTCTGCTACATTCTGTGCCCATTGAACTTGGAAATTACCAGCATTAGCCCCATTTATAACCAAAATATGCCACCAAGAATTAACACGAGATTGGGCACCTCCCCCCAAAATTGTGAGAGAGGAAGCACCAAAATTTACACCTCCAGCGATTCGTGTGCCATCGCCATCCCAATATTGAACAACATCTCCACCAACAGCTAATGCAGGCAAGACATAAGTTACTACAGCATCTGCAACAGCCGAAGAGTTCATATAGGTTATCAATGTAATAAACCATACTTCATTAGCTGCCATAGCGAATAACAACTCATCATCATTCTGGAGGACTATAGAATTGTTGACTGTTTCATCCGCAGTTTTGTGGACTAGAGTTATTGATTCATCATACTGCGTCTCCAAATGATTCAGGTTATCTTTGCTTATCGGAGTAGCTCCTCCAACCCCAGTATCCCATGTGTATTTTACATATGCCATATTAAGCCTCCGTTATCTTATCTAGCCTCTCAAACTCTATACTTTCAGCAGCGGTTTTATTTCTCTCCCAGAAGACGCGAGCGTGAAGAGTTCCTGTATCCTTACCTGCCCCAGCACCCCAAGCATCTGCCGATGTTCCTGACATCCACCCAACCTCTCTTATCCATCCTACAGCCTCAGCAGGTGCTAGATAAAAAATTGTCTGATATTGCCCTGTCGCGGGGTCGGAATGAGTGAGAATATTATCAATACGAAATACCTCATTGCCAAGTGTAGTATTTGTTACAGCTAGTGCCAGGATAGTTCCATCATCATCACCAATCGCCAGGCGCCTAATCTCAAGGTCATCCTTATGGACTAAGTCTCCAGAGAGAGCATCAGCATAAAGATTAAAAAGCAAATTGGTAATAGTATTCTTAAGTATAGTCTGCTCAAGAATATTGCCATCCAGGTCTCTGACTGTTATTCTGACATTAGCCGTTAGTCTGTGTTTACCTCTATAGAATTGTTTCATATTACTACCTCAACAAGGAAAAATTGAATCCCCGGGGTATAAATCCGCTGCAGGAAATTCACAGGCTGTGATGACCGGCTCTGATATAGTTTCGCTTACCTCAACAGTGGCCTCAAAGTCAACCAGTATAATCAAAATTTGGTCACTGCCTATGTGTAGACTATCAATGACCTCATACTTCATATCAGCCAAAGACTTGAAGAATTTGCTCCAGCTACCTATCTCTGGTCCCTGGATGCCCACTATACTATAGAGCATTTGTGATACGTTTCTAGTTACCAGAACAGATTCAATCAGTAACTCATCTTCCACAAGACCAAGACGGGGATAGGTTACTGTATGCAGCATGCCAGGCTTCAATCCTGCCCGAGTAACCTGATATAAAAAACGTTTACCATTTATCCCAAATCTAGTTAATTTAGCCTTCCCCGAATCAATAGAAGCATCTTTGTCATCTAGGGTTGGTTCATCAGCAATGTCCTCTACATAGCCAGTTCCACTACCCTCGATCTCTTTTCTAGCTGCAATCTCACCAGCATTATCCACTCTGGTCAGTATGTTGAATTGTCCATAATATTTAACTTCTACTTCTATCGCTGCGGCCGGAGCTGCTGCAAGAGTAATGGTGGCATCTCCCTTATTCCAGTAAGCCTCTTTAGCAGTATCAATGCCCTTAATGCCCATTGTCTGAGCCACGTTATTGACTTTAATCGAGGTTGGTTCTTTTGCTATTGGATGCCCAACAGTGAAAGCTACTTGTTCGCCATCAGCTATGAACGTCTCAGTTTGCTCAGAGGTAGTTATGGCTTTACCACCTCGAATATACTGCCTATTGCGATACATAGAATTGCCACCGGATAATCTCGCAGTTTCTTTTATTATGTCAAAAGAAGTGGCATCCCAGGGGGCTGAAGTTGTGTCTCTGGCAACAAAATAAAATTTCTTGTATTCATCTATATACCAGATTTTATTCGACTTTTCGGCAAGAGCATCAAAACAGTCTGAAGCTCTCCAATAAGGGAAGATAGCCAGAGCTATTTCGGGGCCTGTTTCTATGTTACCAACTGTGACACCTTCGTCAGCTAAATATTTAGTTATAATATCAGTAACAATATCTCCTGCATCCGTGGCCGAGTATGATTCAGCTACCAACCTCTTGTCAGCCAGGTAATGATTATCTATACAACTAATATGATGGTATAAACCACTTGCAGGTGACATTGCTTCTATCTCAGAAGCATCAATGAAACCACCGAATATCCTACCTTCAAAATCATTTATAGTAACTGGCTGTCCTCTCTGATAAGATAGTTCCTCATCTTCATCAACAACAGTGAAATTAGCAATACTTCTCGCCTCAATTCTAAGCTCAACCTGCCGACTAAATTTTCTTATCCGAGGATGAGTTCCACCAATGAATACCTGATATTCTGTCGGGTCAGCAGTAGGAGCATAAGTCGTTAATAAAAGAGCTAGTGTAGTCGGATGCACCACAACCGGGGTAAGTATAACTGGGATAAACTCAGTCAATATTAAAGCTAGAGTTGTCGGTATTACCACTCTTGGAGTTAAGACTGTCGGGGCAAAGGTAGTCAATGAAAGGGCTAATGTTGTAGGTATTACCACTCTTGGAGTTAAGACTGTCGGGGCAAAGGTAGTCAATGAAAGGGCTAATGTTGTAGGTATTACCACGGCAACGGTAGGGGCAAAGGTAGCCAAGGTAAGAGCTAAGGTTGTAGGTATCGCCACCACAGGCGTCAAGATAGTCGGTGTAAACTCGGTTAAAGATAATGCCAGAGTAGTGGGGATTACTACCGTTCCTATAGGCACAGTAGGGGCAAATTCTGTTAAAACAAGAGCTAATGTTGTAGGTGTTACTACCCTCGGTGTCAGGGCTGTAGGGGCATATTCTGTTAAGGTTAAAGCAAGTGTTGTAGGTGTTACTGACTGATTATCAGAGAGGGCTATAACAGGAATAAATTCTGTTAAGGTAAGAGCTAGAGTTGTCGGTATTACTACTCTTGGAGTCAGGACTGTCGGAGCAAATTCGGTTAAAACTAAGGCTAGGGTGCTTGGGGTTACAATTTGAGGGTCTAATGATGCACCTGTGCCGTAAACACTTAGGATTCCATCAGCATCCAGTAAAGTATAGGTTTGTATCCCTGTTCCAAACTGGTCTCCATCATCATAATATAAACCTGAGCCACCTGAGTTATCCTGCTCTAAAATCCCAGTAGCAAAGTAAATACCAGCAAAATCACCCGTTGTTACACTACAGTCAAGACCAGAGAATGACTGCTGAGAGCCTGCTGTAACTGCACCAATAGTTTCACCATCACGATTAGTGTAATTTAAACCGCCACCACTATAAAAAGTGCCAACCTTTACGCCAGTAGCATTCTTATCAACATATAAGTAAAATGTGGTTATCTTCCCAGTGCCATCTGCTGGATTTTCTAAATCAATGAAAGTTAGCCCAGTATTACCTTGCCCCGCAACTCTAGCAATCGCTGCTGGCCCAATATCAATAGCTGCCAATGTATCTCTCCAAAACAGTTTCTTTCAGGTGCTGGACTTTAGCCTCAACTTTGGCTTTATCAAACATAACAGGATATTCAAATTTAGGATTCTTGGGTTTAGGTCGTTCATCACAAGCCCATTCAATATAGGACTCTTCTAGAACTGCCTGCCCTATATCCATTATTGTTTCATCTGGAGTTTCAGGCTCAACATAGATAAAATGATTGTGGAAGGGATTATTCTGCCACACCTTTGGAACTAACTCAGCAAGTTTAGGATTAACCAGTTCCTTCTCTGTTAGTGGTCTCTCATAGACTTGGACATAATGCTTCTCATAGTTATAATCGCCCTCTTCTAAATACACACAGAAGCGAACTTGAACTAACCCTTTGCGTTCACAGCAACCAGTTGGTTCTACTTTTACAAACATAAGTTTTTCCTTATAACTTAAAGTAAACACTCCACTTGCGTGAATCTCTCAAGATAACCATATGTGTCAAGAACCCAGTGAGCATATTCAATCAAATCTTTAACTCGTTGTCCTCCCGGTTGTCTTTTAATCCAAAGTTCAAGATTCTCAATCCTGTTGTCATCTCTGATACCATTCCTATGATGCACTTCCTCGTGCCTTAGTAGTGGGCGCCCTATTATGTCTTCCATTATGAGGCGATGTTGAAGTAGGTATCCTCGCCTTGGCACATATTGCCGAATGTATCCTCCTGCCTGTGGTCTAATCTCACCTTTCCATCTTGGATTGAGTTCACCCTTGAGTCCTCGCTTGGTATTGCCAAGGTCATAAGCACATCGGAGCGAACAACACTTTTGGGTAGTTCTTACTGGTATGAATTCATTACCGCACCATTCGCATTTTCTCGGTGGTCGCCGTATACCTCGTTGAGAGATACCAAGGCAGGCTTTTGAACAATACCTCTGTGAGTGCCGGTTGATAAAAGTTTTACCACATTGCTCACAAGTTCTTTCTGGTACACGATACCGATTTCCTCGCTTTGGGTCTTTATACCACCATTGCTCCGTTTCATCCTGATAGTAATTATTCATACTATCATTATACACCATTGGGGGTAGCTACGCAAGTGTAAACAGCCCCGATGCGTGAATTTGTATAGTCAAAGTGTTGCCGTCCGTAGCTGTCACATCCGCAGGGGTTGAGTCCAATAGACAATAACAGAGCACATTCCCACCGACCTCATAGATAGCGGCAAATCGGGCTGTTATTGAACCCCCATTGGCTGTCCATACCGGGTTAGTGGTTTCGTCTACTGTAACTGTCGTGGTTCCTGCCAGTGTCAATGTGACGTTATTCCCACCAGTCAAGTAGCCAAAGGCTTCTGCTACTTCATTGGAAACTCCTGCGTAGGTCGTGCTAGCTGCTCCTAAGTTAGATGTGCTGAGGAATAGAGCCATCTTAAAGGTATCGGAATCAATATCAAATGTTCCGTCTAGTAAAGATGTCCTGCCTCCGTTAGTAAAAGTCCATGCTCCCGCTCCCATAATAGTTTACCTCCTTAAATATGAAGTCCTTCTCGTTGTCTGGCTATTCTAACGATTTGCTCGGCTATTCTATCAATATCGGCTTCTTCTCTCACCACCATCTGGGCGATATGTATGGTCACTCCCCCCGATACTAAACCGCCTATCATATTCTTCAGTTTATCAAGTGGTGCTACGACCTCAGGAACTCTTGGAGCCTGCTCACCTATATGGGCAAGCATAGGTCGCATAGCAATTCCGCCCTCAGCTAAGTTAGCCAAGCGTGCCTGTCTGAATGATTCTGTCGCCGACATCCCGGGGGAAGCAGATCTTATTGACCTAGCAGCGGCTTCGTATTGTGGCAAAGTCATCCCAGCAGGAGCACCTTCACCAACCCCCCATGCTCCACCAGCAGCTGGTGTTATTCCCATCCCTTCATAGGATTTTTTAAGTCCATCAACAGCTTCAGCTTGTTCCTCTAATATTTCCGCTGTTTTTTTAGATGTCTCACCGATAGCGGCGATAGACTCCTCCATTTCAACGGCTGCCTCGGTTGTAGATTCCATTGCCTTTTCAGTTAATACTAAAGCCCTTTCAGCTCTGATAGCATCCTTCCTGAGTTCTTCAGAGTCTATCATTCCTGAGATGGCTTTATGGGCTTTCTCAATCTCATCCCCCAATACCGGTATCCAGCTAGTAAATCTTGCCAGCGCCCCCAATACCGCCTCTACGCCTTCCAGGAAAAAGATTTTAATATTTATCCAGGCTACCTTAAAAAAGTGAACCACCTTGTCCCAATTCTGCCAGAGCAAAACACCCACCGCTATCAGAGCCATGACACCGAGGATAACAGGATGAGAGGCTGTAAAGGCCAGAGCTACTTTTATGCTATGACCTAAAGTCCTAACCATACTTATCAGTTTAGGGATACTCATCATAGATAAGCCCATCATTATCGGACCGAGAGCTGTCATACCTGCCAGAATTGGCTCAAGAGGTTCGAGAAATCCACTGGCTCCCAGCGTCAATTCACTCCATTTCTGCTTAAGTTTATCCATCAGGGTATATTGCTCATTAGCTACATCTGCATATTCCTGAGTCATACCGGTGGCTCCGGCTAATTCTTCTCTATATACTGCCATCTCCTCATTGGTAATTCCAAGAACCTCGACGAGAGGTCTCTGCGAATTTGTAGCTTCAGTTGTGGCCTTCATAAATTCTCGAGTCATTACACGACCGGGAGCATATCCTTGTTTCTCCATGTGTATTAAGGCGATGGTGAGGTCGTCCATTGTCAGTCCTGCTTCAACTAGCTGTGGAGTGGTATATCCTACCATAGTATTGAAATCATCCAAGGATAGCGTAGAATTTCTGGTAAGATAGGTCATTGTGTCAACTTTATCTGCTATTTCATCAGCAGTTAGACCGAAGGTCTTCATTGCAGGAACCATTAGCTCTGTCACTCGACTAGCGCCCATACCGGTAGCATCGCCCAGGGTATCGAAGGCTGTAGCCACCCTCTGCAAGACTTCTGTATCCTTTACTCCAGCCCTAGCCAGAAGGTCGAAGGAAGCTGTAACTTCTTCTATGGGAAAAGTCACATTGGTTGTCGCCAGCGTTAGGTCGCGCATTTCCTTAGTGGTTACACCAAGATTGATAGCCGTCACACCCAGGGCAGCATTTATCTTCTTGGTTGATTGCACCATTGCTAGACCGGCGACACCGATAGCAGTGAAGGCTGCACCAACAATCTTGAGTCCCTGAGAGACTTTATGTGCCGTCTCCTCGGTTTTATTTAGTTGCCCCTGAACCTTGTCCTGTCCTTCAAGAGCCATCTTGCCGACTAGAGTAAATATCTCTGCCATTATTCCTTGACCCTCTTAACCTTCTTAACTTTGATGCCCATTCTCCTCAGTTTCTCAGTATCATCTAATGAGCCCTGTGGTTTAGCAGCTCGAGGTGGCTCACTTGATAAGCCCAAGTCACATAGATACTGCCCCAGTGTCTTCTGTCCGGCAGCGCCCATCTGCCAGCCTACAAAGGCAGCCAGAATGAGTCTCTCCTTCTCTCCCTCTTGTTTTGCCTTGAGTGATAATTTCACCAACTGGTGAAAGCGGGAATATAAGAGGTTACCTACAACTTTATCAGTCCAACCATACCTAGATTGAATCAAATCGAAGAGCCCGGTTATCCCGGGCTCTTCGATAGCAGCTGCGAGACTCGTGCGAAAAAATCCCTCATATCCTCTTGCTTAATGAGAGCATCGATGATGTCTATCACTGTCGTGGCTGGCATAGACCCGAATTCCTCTTTGGGCTTATCAATTAGACTAGCCAGCCACGTTTTTAGGTCTTCCTCAGTTTCAACAAAGACACTCTGGAAGAGCACCATACCTAACTCAGTGGGGTCTGGTTTCTCTTTTGCCGAAAGTGCTTTGGCAAGTTCCGCTCTTGCCCCCTTGGTTACCTTGCTCAGCATACGGGTCACAGTGAAGACGTCATCAACGGTCAAAGGTCTGATTTCAATTTCCATGGTTTACTTTCCTCCCTCTATTCTTATCTCTCAGTGGAATTAGGCGCCGGCATCAACAACTTGGACAGCATCCTCATCCGCTGAGGGTTTTAGTGCCTGGAAGGTTACGGGAACAACCTGTTTCCCATCAAGGGTGTAGCTGGTGCTAACTGCCCCGACTGCAACTGCCTTTGGTATCATGATAGAACGAGTGAATCCAGCCGGGTTTAGACCGGTGATAAGCAGACTGACTGTCTTGGCAACTCCACCTCCAAGCCGAATGATACTGCCTGATAACACACTACCTGACATGGCTTTATCCATATTGAAGAGAGAAGCCTCGGCCATGTTACAGGTAACTTTATAGCCCTCCTTATTTAGCTTCCAGCCGATAGGAAAGGTCTCCTCCTCGACTTCGACATCAGTGCCCTCGGCACTGTATTCAACAATAACTCCATCCTCAGTGTAGCCTACCTCGGTATAGGGGCTGCTCAAGGACATGCCGGGCACCGTGCCTCCCGGCTCCACGGTGTAAACAGTTCCATCTACTTCCAGAGAATCAACATACGCCGTCCTCTCTGGAGTGGGTTCCCATAGTTCGAGACGAACTCGTCTAAGCTGCCAGTCTCCAACCACAGGGGCTGCAGCCTGACCAAGTGGACCAGTTACTCCCTCAGCGATGGTATCATCAAGGTCCCAATCAAAGAACGGTTCGTTAGTCTCACTGCGTCCACCATACCCGATTTTATCAGTGAGAGCCAGCGACTTCTGTGCCCAGCCTGCGGTCGGTCCATCACCCAGTGTATTCTGATGAGGCACCACAGTCAGCTCCATCCATCCTTCGGAGTTGGGGTCTTTGAACAATAACTCGAACTGGACGAAGTTACCTGTGACCGCACTGTAGTAATACCAGAAACCATAGTCGGTGGGGTCAGCCACGAAAGCATCGACATCAATTGCGGAATCAGGAAATAGAGCCTGCAGATGTGTCGAGCCGGCATTACCAGAACCCCCCTTATGGAGCTTAGCGGAATAAGAACCGGCATACGCCTGTTCCCTGGACCACTCTGCTAAGGCATCATTTGGCTGACGAATGGATAGAGTTGCCAGCCCCACTAAAACATTGTCTACTTCTTTACCCATGATTATTTACCTCCTGGATGATTATTTCGCGCTCTTACCAGAACGCACAGAATTGATTTTTATGGCCTTAAACCCTACTTTTCATAGCTTCTCTTACCTCCCCTCGATTGAGGTCGCTTCAGAATCACGCCTGAATATCCAATCCCACATGGTGGCATAATGCCAGATACCCTGCTCTGGCTCTGGCACACCCCCACTGAAGAGAAATCCTATATGAACACTACCCACATCACTTGTGCTGAATACCAGCTCATCAAGTAACTGAATGAGTCTCTCCCTGATGGATAATAGTTCATCTGCATTAGGACTATCACTCCAGATATCAAGATAATGAGTGGCTTTCTGAATAACAAAAGTTCCAGGCTCTTTTCTAATATCAAGCCGCTGGACTAAATAGGGGAATTCAGCATCCGGCTCTGCAAAGTCAAGATAGAGCCTTACTGTGCCACCCATAAGCGTCTTAAAGGTTGCATCAGTTGTCAGCCTATCATAGATGTATGTTATCAAACTCTTACTTGTGTCTACAGTCATAGCCATTTCCTGCTTAAAATTTGCTTCACCTTCGGCAGCGCATTATCGAAACTTCTTCTCAGCCAGGGCCGGGGAGCCATTTTGCGTGTGCCGAACTCTAGCATTGGGCCATACTTCTGGTCAGTCCCTACTATCCCAACAATATCTCTGCCCTCGCTTCCAACTGAAATTTTAATAGACTTGAAAAGGTCTGATGTAGCTATTGCCGGAGGTTGCCCTGGAGCAGAAGCGGTATATGTCCTTTTCGTCCCGGGAACGTAATAAGTTCTACCCGACCGGCTGCCTGATAGCGTCTCCAGTGTTACGTTACGCACCTCATTGACAGCCTCTAGCATCCGTTTTGAGGCAGTATCCTCAATGGACTTGACTACCTCTTTCGTATGGAATATTAGCTTGACTTTGGCTCCCATTAGATTTCCTCAATCATAACCTGTCCGCTAAATTTATTGTGGCGTTTATACTTTGGGCAAACTATCCAAGGCTGATAAACTAAGGTGTTTCCATCCAAAGAATAAAGAGGGCAATGGTATTCACCATCAATCACTTCTACATGTTGGCAAGTAGCACAACAATCGGCAAAGGATAATTCAGGTTTAAGTTCCACCCTTTCTAGTAAAATGCTATTAGCGTCCATTTTTATTCCTCCTTCTTTACACTTCTTTGCAAATGACCGTTGTGGAATTATCTATCTCCTGGGTCGGCTCAACAGGTTCATAGGTCTTGCTACCATGCAGGATGCGGTTATTGCCCAGGCTCAGGCTAATGCTTTCCCTGAATATCACCTTGTGAGTGACAAAGCTCTGCATCTGCATATAGACTGCTCTAGCCCTGGCATCCAGGGGAATCACCCGGGCATGTCTGGTTTCCACCGGAGTCCAGATTATAGTCTCACCGGTTGCCGTCCTGGTGGCCACCCGGAGCTGTATCGTCACTCGGTCTTTTAATATATTCGCCAGGCTCATAATAAATTCACCCTAAGGGCTTCAAGATATTGCTTTGCCCCTGATTTTTCTACGTAAAGGGGTAGCTCGTAAGTAGTCGTACCTACCCCAGTAATGCTTTCACTGTGAACCATGTCAATCCTGTTCTCATAAAGATATGCTACCATTAGCAGGACGGCGGCCACAGCATCGGGTACCAGCGCCTGGGTAGCAGCTCTGCCGACGCCGTAGCCGGCAGTATAGACGACCTCATAGATATAGTCCTGTGTCCAAAGGAGCTCACGGTATAGCCTGCCAATGTGCAGCCTTTCAGTATAATCGGCGACCACTGCTATATTATAATTGGCAGTGATTATGGTTCCGTCAGCAGGAGCTGCGACAAAAGTTATTATTGCTCCAGCGATGGTATAGTCGGTTGTTATGACCTGAAGCACCCCGTCCACATACAATATCACACTGCCTGTTATTGGGGTGTTATCGAGCGTGAATTCCACGATTATGCCGTCCCCAGTTCCAACCTGCTCATAGTAATGCCTTCTAACCGAAGTGATAGTCACCACTGGCTGCCGGTAAAGTCTCAAGATTGTGGTGCCATCCCCGGAGTGCTGCTCGGTTATTGACCCCTGAACAAATGCTCGGCCAGTATAATCTTCGGCCTTCTTGGTGGCTGCCTCGATGAGCCTCTCCAGCTCTTCATCATCATAGCTCTCAAAGGTATTGGCGCCGGCAGCATAATCGTAGCTGGCAGTTATGCCCTGATTAAGCGGGGGAGCCACAACAAAGGTTATAGTAGCCACACTGATAGAGAAATTGGTTGTCTCTACCTGTAAAACATCATTGACCTTAAGTATCAGACTTCCCTCAATAGGAGAGTGGTCAAGGTCAAAGGTTACATCAGCCCCATCTCCAACACCAAGAAATTCAGCATCAACATGGAGACTAGAAGCTGCATCAATTCTAAGATAATTCTTTGCTTGAATTAAGGTTACTAAAGCTGTGCTTGAAAGTGCCATAATTTACTCCTTAATCACAATGATGCCGAAAGTTAATTGTGCAGGTATCAGCTATAGCCGTATCAGTTTTCATTCGGTAGTAAATAAGCTCTCCTGCTGGAAATGGAGGTGCCCAGAATCTATCTTGAACATGGGCTGCTTGGAACTTACCCACCCCAGCAAACCGCCCTGAAGTTATTAGAGTTTTGGCAGCCCCCCATGATATTTCATACATATATAGGGCAGTATCATCGCTAACAGTTTCAATTACTAGGGATGTTATATGCCCGTGACAAGTGGCGAAGGAAGCCGAGAGTTTAGTAGCCCCGCTGTCTTGAATCTCAGTCCACGCACTCCATGTATTAGCGTTGGCATGAGCTGTAAAAGTGCAGGTTAAGTTCGTATCCGAGGGGAATATAGAAGTTACATGCTGAGTAGCATCATCAATCTCTCTTAATCTTCCCGTTTCATCTATCATTAGAGCCAACCCTTTATTAGTTCATAAGCCGTCTTGTGCTGAGATGCAGTTAAAGCAGCCCCGATTACACGGGGTCGGTAAAGTATACTCTTGAAGAAATTGGCGTTCTTAGAGTATCTAACCCCTATCACCATGTCTTGGTCAGTGGCTTCTGGGTCAATCATTAAATCACCGATTGTAGTAACTGGTTCACCATTCCTGTAGAACTGAATGGCTGCTCCACTCCTTGACACACCGAATACCCAAGTCGTGGCTGGAGTCCAGCCTGTAGAATATTGCGCTGTTCTTAACGCTGCTCCACCAGCGTGATGATGTCTCAGCGACAGATAATTTGTTACACCAGGTGCACCCTGAGTCAGATATAGCTCCCACCCTCCAACACTCAGCTCATATCTTGCAATTACTATCTGGGATGTGTCGTCCACTATCCAATTAAGCACTCCTAGAATGGTGTAATCCCCAGACGTAAAGCCGAGGTCTACACAATTAGCGTTTGCACACACTCCATATTGCGTCTCACCATCAAGGTTGAGCGTCATCAATCCACTAACTTGAGCCGTCCATGTAGGGTCTCCAACCAGAGTTACCAGATGATGAGGTTTGGCAACATCATGGAGGATTGTCCCTATACCCTCCGTCATTGGAAGGTCAAGTAATATCGATGCATTTATAGAAACGTCGTCATAATGTATACTCATGGCACTGCCTCATAAATTACCTCCCAGTCATAAGCCCGGTTAGTGCCGACTGTTTTTTGTATCGTAACCTTCACGCCATATCGAGTCGGTAGTAATTCTATAGTAAGCAATTCAGGGCTAATTACTCCTGCATAAGTGTCTGTATCGGATAGAATAAAGTCACCGCCCGATTTCACTCTGTAGGACACTGTAATTACAATAGTCTCGCCAGCAGTATGCGCAGTGCAATCAAGATTGACTGCTATCGGCTTATATACCCCAGAAGGGGCATTGTTGATGTATAGGTTCTGCACATTTCCGTCAGTGGTAAGTGTCCCGCCTGTCTCGGTCAAGATGCCCAAAGCATCTGTTTTCTCTTTGATAGCATCTACTAAAGTATCGACTACAGCTAAACTAGCTTCAAGAGCTACCGTATCTCCTAATCCTTCCAGTGCTTCTATTACCGAGTCAAACTCTCCAGGTATGTCTATGTATAAGCCCGCCTCAGTAACTAACCTGATGCGCTGGTCGGCTACCTCCCAATTGGTGCCATCATAGGTGATATATGTTGCCCTGGTATTCGTCTCCCGAAATATAGAGCCTGCGATAACACCGGTTGGCTTGACATCGGTTGAGAGACCTTCATAGTATTTTTCTACTATCTGTATTACAGCCATTAGTCATCCCTCAATACGATTTTAGTCTGTTCTGTATCGACCTCTATTGAGACATCCCCATTCTCGACAAATACAGGATAGCCCATCCTGCGCTCAGCAGAAGCTCCCTGGATAACGATTTTCTTTAAATCGTGCCATTGTTCTGGTGATAAAGTAATCTTCTTAGCCATACCGCACCCCCTTAGATGCCTTCGATTACTGTTATTATATCTGCTACCTCTCCCGGTAAATCCAGGAAAGAGCCGTTTTCGTTAGTTATTCGGACTCGTTCACTAGCTACCACCCAAACTGTGCCGTCATAAGAAATATACAAAGCATGGGTGTCTGTTTCCCTGAATGTTGTCCTTTTCGCAACGCCAGTAGGCTTATCATCTGTAGATAACCCCTCCCAATATGTTGCTAAGATTTGTCGAATAGCCATTTACACTACCTCTTAGCTTGCTTCGTTTCAGGAGAGCAGTCTTTACTTTTCTCCTCAAATGCTAACCCGTGGGCGCACCACTTGACCCCTTCCTCTGCCTTGACTATAACTACTTTACCAGCTTCATATTGCCTGCCATTATTAGTGAAACTTCGTTTGATTCTGATTCTCATATTTCCTCCCGCTAATTGTGTTGTAAGGAGGGGAGCAGCCATCACCACTCCCCTCCCTGTGAAGGAGGAAACCCCGCATTTAAGCGGGGCTATCTTCCTTTAAGTCCACCTCTTCAGCATCCCGAATCCGACTCAAGAACTCAATAAAGCGTTCTGGCAAGCCTTTGAGGAGAACGTAAGACCTCTTGATTCTCTCCATCTCCATCTTGTCGACTAAGACGGTATCTTTGGAGGCTCTGATTTTATCAGCCAAGTCCTTAGCCTTGAACATCTCCTCAGGTGCAAGTTTGAGTTCCGTGTGGAAGAGCATCGCAGCCAAGTTATCCTTGACATCCATCTCAACCTGTTCACCTGTTTTTGGGTCGGTAACAAAATAGCTCCGAGTATCAATCTTCCATCCCTTCAACCCTTCCATTCTCCTTGCTTCCTTTGCTGTTTTCTCGCTCATGTCTTTCCTCCTTCTATTTTGGGGGTGATTTTGAAGGCTCACCCCCGAAGCCTTGAAGTTTAAGTGGTTGCGTCATCGTATGTGCGAATCCACTTGAGCCCGCCACCACCGCCTGCACCTGCCATGAATGGAATACTACCACTGGCAGCACCAGTAGGAGTAGCTGCCACATAGCCCAACGCTAGGGCGGGGTTGTTGACGGCAAATATGGCATCAAGCGTGTCGAATGCCGTGCCGTTATTCAACTCAAAGAGGTAAAGCCCACCAGGGTTCTCTGGCAGCATCCATGAGATTTTCGCCCAAGCTATATACGCAGTCGCTAGGTCACAAGCAGAACCCCAGATACCATCAGTGTGGATGTGCATATAACCAGGAACATCCGCAGCCCCAGTTAGGTTTATCCAATGCGAGGCAAGGTTCACTTCACCAGTGGCTATCCCAGTTACATCAACTGAGATATTGACAATGCCTTCACCATCAGGACAAGCAGGAGTTGCCCAGCTACCAGCCAGCTTGAAGATTCGGTCATTAGCCGCAATCTTTGAGAAGGAATGGCTGATGCAATTCTCAGCAATGCTCATGACCAGATACTTGGCATAATTCACACCAGCAACATTCATGTTGCTCTTTAGGGTGTGCATATCAGCGGATAACAGTTTCCCTATAGCAGGAGTTAAACCAGTAACCGTCATAAATCGACCATCGGTATCAAAGTCGGCTACACCAGCCCCGCCAGCCCCACAGTATAGGAAGCCAGCAGACGAGCCGAATGGTGTGATGGTTGAGCTTGCCTGAAACACTACCTCGGATTCTAACCCAAAGTATGCCCCACGAGCAGCTGCATTGGGTAATCTGATTTCACCATTGACACCTGACAACAGACCAGTGCTGCCACCTGTGAGGTCACAATTGACATAGCCCTTGAGGGCATTGGCATAACCGCCAAGTAGGACATTGGTATTAAGGATTACAGATACAGGGCGTCCAGTTGCGCCAGCGGTTTCCCAGTCTACATCTACAGCGATACTTCCCTGGTCTTCCACTTCGAGTTTGCCTGATTCCTTGACCTTGAGCAGACCCTCGATGTTCCAAACATCTTCAATTAAGGTCGGGTCGTAACCTCTCCAATTTCCTCTACTCATTTTATCTTCCTTCGGGGGCGGGCAGTAAATTTTCTCCTAACCCTTTGAACCCCCTAAACTCTATTCGCTTTAGCTCTCGCTATGCTTATGCCTTGTCAGATAACAGTGCTAAGGCTTTGTTGGCGGGCTTAATTGCCCCACCACCAACCCTCTTATGAAGCAGGAAACCAACCTGTCCAGCTTCAGCATACAGTTCAACCAGACGCTGAATAGTAATGCCTCTCCTGTCAATCACCCGGTATCCAGCTTTGACATCACCGAATATCGCTATAGGAGCGGCTACACCAGCCAATTCGGCTATGTCATCCTGGGTATACATTGGATAACCCAGGAATGTATTGGGTTTGCCTGCGATTATACTTGGCTGCCACAAGAACGGGCCGAACTCAGTGCCAGCGCCATCTACTGCCCTTAACTGATAAAGGGCTAATTCAGTAGTAGAGTGGACAATGAATACGCCATTTCTGCGGTATTTGGTGGGCACCTCGTAAATCAGGCGTTTGAAGTCTTCCACCATTGCAGTCGCGGAGGTGGTTACATCCAGACTAGCCGCCAGATAGGTGGCATTAACTGTAATGCCCTCTGGCTCTTCTGAAGCATGTCCAGCGCCTAGGACAAATTTATTGTCCTCAAGTTCAGCAACCGCCCGTCCAAAGGAATCGCCCAGGAAAGCTGCCAGGTTATAGTCGCTGTCTTCCAGTTCGTCCTTGCCGATTTTAACCAGTCCGTTAATATCCTCAGCATACTGGTAAGTAGGCGCTCCGGGAGTGGGAGTTGATTCTGTCGGGTCTTCGCCAGTTTCCAGTTTACCAAAAGCAACAGTTGCTTCGGTTATACTGCGAAGCATCAGTTTGTCTTTGTTGATAGTTCTGACAGTAGCTAAGCCTCGTATTACAGTCTCCTTAGCCACTGTCCGTTCGATGTCCGCATCTACTTCTGGTGTTACCAAATAAAGACCAGTAGCATCTTCTACCAGAGCCTTCCGCTCATCAGGATTAAGGGCTGCATCGCCATGCCTCACGTATTTGAAGAAGGCAGAGCTGCGAGCCTTAGCTTCATCGATTTGAGAAGCGGTGGCACCGGGAAGTGGTATGGTTTGACGCTGGAGTTTAATCTCCATGTCTTCCTTGGTTTTCATCAGTAGAGCAATATCGGCAGTACATTTTTCAATGGTTGCCTTATCCTCTACTGAGGCTTCACCAAATTTCTTGATGGTCTCATCCTGGCGTTCTACCGCCTTATGCAGTTCAGTTACTGCACCTTGAACCAGTTCCGCTAGTTCTTTGAATTCCATAATTGTTACCTCACTTATTTATTTCCTTAGTTGCGCAAGTATGCGGCTTCTTTACTAATTAGAAAAGATTAGAGTGATAAATCGGCTCTAACCCTTCGCCTTAGTTTCAGAAGTGCAATTCTATAATGCTTGTAAAGTAAACTCTCCAATAGTTCCGATGAGAATTAACCTTTGAATTACAACTCGAACAAAGAGAAATCAGGTTCTCATCAGCCAGATTCTCTTTATTGTAATCAATATGGTGAACATCAAGTTTCCTAATACATTCCACCTGAGGCACACCACAGAGTTGACAGGTATGGTTATCACGCTCACGAATGCGTTCTTTCAAAGCACTATTGAATTCTAACGGATACGGGAGATTCCCTAGACCACCTCGCCACCTGCCGTTGTTTGAACCTTTCCTCCCTTCTAGTTGTTCTGGAGTATATCTATAACCAAGGCAATTATGATTTCCCAGATTGCCTATCCTCATTCTCTCTAATTCTTCTGAGGTGTGCTCCCTTCCTGTAACAGCTCTTCTTTGTATCTCACGTCCTTCTGGAGACATCTTATTACCTAGAGCGTTCTTATTCCCCAACCCAGCTATCTTTATCTTCTCACGGGTTTCTATGGTATGGTGTCCTGTGAATGTTGGCTTATGTCCATATATTGCCATCTTCTACCTCAAGCTAATTATACCATACTTAAGCTTCTTTGACCTCTTTGAGCTTAGCCAGAATCTCCTCTATTTTAGCCTCAGCCTCACGGGTTGAAAAGCCATCGTTTTCAGCCTTAAGCCCTGCTATTGTAGCCTCCAGTTCTGCGGCTTCTTTTTCGACTTCAGGATATTGAGTGGATTTCTCCGGCTCTCCTTCCTCAAGTGAGTTTAAAAGTGTCTGGAGAGCTTCAAAAGCCCTCTGAACCTTCTCAAGATTCGTGGCACTTAAGACTCGACCTGACTTTTCTTCAGCAGCCTCAAAAGTTCCATCGTGTTCCTTGCAATGGGTTTTAGCTTCTCCAGACGTCCACACTTCTTTATCGTACCGGTATGCCTGCTCGGTCATGGTATCCTCTCCCTCAAGCCGGCCCATGATGACTGAGTATTTCTTCCCGTCTGATACCCGGGTCGTTCTCCTGAAACTATCACTCTGGAAGTCGTCAGGATTCCGCAGCCGGCAGGCATGCTCGTTGGGATAGGGCTTTAACTCCTCAGCCTTCACACCGGTTATAATAGCTTCGGGATTGGCCGCGAAGGTAACCGGGGATATATCCCAAAGTCTAATCTCCTGCAGATGCCGGACACCATCCCGATAGGTTTCCTTCATGGTATCGTAGCCGATGGACATCTCGGTAATGACGCCATCCTTCATCAAGCTCAGAACTTCCCTGGCGCGCTGGACGCCGAGGCTCAATTTAACCTTGAATAGTAATCCCTTATCGTCCTCGGATAGTTCCGTCGGCTTGCCGATTGGCTCCATAACACTGTGATTCCAGAGGCTCTTGATGCGCTTGCCCCCTTCCTTCAGTGTCTTGGTAAAAGCCCCGGCATCAATTATATCTCCATAGCTGTCTGGCTTATCGCTGAAGGTGGCAGCATGCCCGGTGAAGGTTCCCTCATCCTCCTTAACTTCCTTAACATCGAACTTGAATGTTTTACATTCCATATCTGGCATAATTTACCTCCCTTTTTTAAATTAAAAAAGCCACCCAAAAAGTGACTTTGCTAGTTATCTGCTTTGGAATGTCAATACGCAGCGGCACATCGGCTCGCTGGGATACTCCAGGCCATTACTGAAATTATCGTTAAGCCCCACCGATTCCCCCTCCATCGCCACATGCTCATCCCGGACTCTATCATCCCGGGAAGTCAGCCAGGTCTTTTTCTCAACTACTCCGGACTGTCTGGCCGCTTCCTGACTGCCGAAGGAACTTGCCTTAGTAACCTCGGTCCTGGCCACGCGCATCGCTTTGAAGGGCGATCTGTCTATATAGAATTTTCTCAGGTTCATGGCTATCTGTCGAGTGCCGATATTCTCATCCACCCCGGCCAGGATAACACGCTTCACATCGTCCAAGTTAGTTGACAGTATGCTCACGACATCCTCGGCGCCGTGCTTCACTATCCACTTCCTGATAGATATTGTGGTTGGATCAAATCTCACTTTGGACTCTCTACCATTCATAGATTTAGGCTCACTAAGATCTTCTGCTATATCATTACCAAAGTCCTCTATAATGGCAGATAAAATCGCCGTCATTAATTTCTCCCACTCCGGACGGCCATTATTTATAGCTGTGGCAGCTGCTTTTGCCATCTGGTCTCTATCTTTGTCCTTAATAGCCTTCGCTACTGCTTTAGCCTCTTCCTCATACATGGGTAGCACTTTCTTATTTACCACACCCCACCATCCGATACGCCTTCTGTCTATCCTCTTCCAATATACTGCTTTCTGCTCCTCAGTGTGAAGATTCAAGGCTTTCACTCTATGCAGTCCTAGGAAATCTACTATGTCCTTTTCAGGCTCATCTTCGCTTGAAGCTGGAGGAGGAGATCCTACTGGTAGCAACATCATTGGTAAGTATCCAACATCCCAGCCGGAGAATTCGTCAAAGCCCATGTCCAGCCTTGCGTTTATCTGGTCGAACGGCACCCCCATGCTCCATAAGTTCTTAGCCTGCTCCACCTTCTTGGTATAGTCTTCCCGGAGCGCCGCTATCTTTGATGTGTCATAGGCGATAACGATATCCCCGTACATCGGGGCTATCCTGAGATTCAGCGTGGACTTGATATCGTCCATCAGCGGAATCACCACGTCTTCATACAGTGACTTCCGAGCCTCCATCATGTTGTTGTATGAGGACTGCTCGAGGTCTCCCAGGAAGATGGGGCTGATGCCGAAAGCGCCGGCGATATCCCGTTTGTTGGATAACCTGGATGCGATGAAATCCATCTCTACTGGAGTTAGAGACATCTGCTGCCACTTAGCCCCGGCACCGAGTACCCAGGGTTCTCGCCTCTTATCTTTATTCAGGAACCTCTCTCTTATCTGTCTGGTAGCTTCCTCGAACTGCTCCTGTGATTGGACAGCCTCATGGGTGAAAACCCCGTCCGGAGTGCCGCGATGTTGCATCGATATCTTCTGAGTGTCCTGCGCCTCATTATCGGTGTCGATAGTCCTGGCAGCCGCCATCAGCGGGCCGATTCCCCAGTAAGGATTCCCCGGGTCCATCTGCATGAAGTGAACGAACTGCTCGGCCGGCACTGTCACTTGTTTGCCGTCTATGCTTGTTACTTCCCAGCCTTTCAGCCATTCGCCTCTGACATCCGAGGGGATTGGCCTCACCAGGTCGGGCATGACAATCCAGAACTCGCGCGGCTTGCCGCCGACGATTATGGGCTGAATCAGAGAGTTGCCGACAAGCAGCTGGTGAGCGATGATAAACTCCATGTTATCCTGGCCGGAGAATTCGGGATTCGGCTTATTCCATACCTGAGTAAACGGGTGATTCTCAATCGGTTGGCCCTTGCTGTCTTTTACCACCCAGGGGATGCCCGAGGCAGCCTGGACGATGGTTCTCACGGCGCGGTAGACATAGATTGATATTTTATAGCCTTCCCGGGTAGCCTGCCTGACCGTCATATCGGTATAGACCGGTATATTCGCCGGCTGGGTCGATATGATTTGGAAGGGCTTGAAAATATCCTGCGCGGCTTTCGGTAGCACGGCTAAAGCAAGCCTGGCACGTAGATTTTCAAACATGATTATCTCCTTAGCCCACCATGAATGGTTTTTTTTCCTTACCTTCCTCGAGCATCAGCTCGGTTAGCGCCCAAACCAGGGCGTCGAGCCTGTCAGGTGATTTGTCGCCCGGTACCCATTCGCAGAGCTGGTCTTCGAGTTCCGGAAAGAAACCGACGTGGTGAACCCTGCCCTGCTCATACAATGCTGATACCGGCTCCGCTCGGATATACTTGCCGCGGCTGGCGTGGACGCTGCGGAACGGCACCGTCTTGTCAACCGTTTGAACCGTAAACTCCACCATGTCGCCGCCGTTATTGACCTCGCCTATTATCTTGTCCGCCTTGGCATTGTGATAACCGGTAACCGCTGCCGTCGCCCATTGGTCCGGGGTTCCCTTGATGGTGAGGTCATCGAGAATATATCCGTGCATTATACCGGCTATGGGCGCTATACCTGCGACCACAATGCCGGTGTCCGAGCTTTCTTCATTGGCCGTGGCTGCCGGGTCGACGCCGACTACCACCCTAACCAGGTCCGGATGCTTCTTCACCCTCAGCTCGTCTATCCTGGCTCGCTCCCACAGGGCATCCGGATTATCGTCGAGTATCTCGCCGGCCAGCTCCTGCCGGCCGAGCCTGGTGCCTTCATACTTTCGAAGGATATACTTCAGGAATGGTGGCGCCAGGTTATCTTTATTCTCCAGCGTATGTCCCCGGGTAACCGCTACCCTGCCGTTGGGGTTCCGCTCCGTCCTCTCATCTGCTAATAGGTCTTTTATAATCTTAATCGGCCTAGGTGTGGTAGTAACGACTGCCTGGGGCTGAGTGCCTATCCTCAGGCCGAACATCAGGTTATCCCAGGTGTCCTGTGGGTATTTGAATTTGCTCAGCTCATCAACCCATGCTTTCTGGTGCTGCGGCCCTCGGAGCTGGTCGGGCTCATCCCCGGAGTAGATTATGGCCAGCACCCCGTTAGGGAATGTCAGCCTACGTTTTGACGATTCGTATTCTGGCATGAACCAGGGCGGGCTGACATTGAGTATTGCCGAGTCGCCGACCTCAACCATGGTATCCCGGACATCGGCCTTGGTCTGCCCTATCAGGGCTATCGGACTGAAGCCTTCATTAGCCCACTTGAGAATTAGCTCGGCACCGGCCCGGGTCTTGCCACCGCCACGGCCGCAGAGTGATAACCAGACATACCATGCCCAGTCAGGTGGTAATTGCTTCGGTCTGGCAAAAAACTCCCAGTCATATAATAGAGCCTCAGCTTCCTTCTGGCTAAGACTCTCTATCGCCTTCGTTCTCTCCTGCTCTGGCAGCAAGGCGATTGAGTACGCTAATGAGTTTATTTTTGGCATCGTGTTCTACCCTAAAACTTTCTCCTATGGGATTAGCTATTACTTGTTTATCAACCTGCTCCAAATATTGCTTCCCTAGCCATATAAGCATTGTTGGATTGGGCTGTGCAAATATCTCCTCTTCTCGTTCGGAGCCGTCCCGATTGGTATATGTAGTACGCTTAATTAAATACTCACCTTCCGCTGTCTTCCATTGCAATCTACGTAAGGACGAATGCCCATCTTCTAAACCTTTTTTATATATACGACAAAACTCTTTGTTTCTCTGTAATGTCCTGACCGAAACACCAAGAAACTCAGATATTTCAACCTGAGTGCATTGAATAAGGGCTAATTTCTCAACAACTTTATAATCTATTATCAGCTTTGGTCTACCACCATTGCTGTTTTCGCCATTAGTTGTCATCTGTTTGTCTCCAACAAGGTTATTATATATATTATAGTAACCACCACCTCTTCAAACCTCCGCTTAATAAGAGAAGCCCGGTGTTTTTCAACCGAGCTTCTTTCATAACTTTCGCCTGAGTATATATCTTATCATAACTTACAAAGGGCTGTCAAGCCTTGACAAGATATTTTCCGAAAGTGTATACTATTAAACATGAGAAGGAAGCATAGAAATCTGAAAACCGACTGGAATAAGGAAGAACTAACCCGCTTGTATTGGGAGGAAAACAAAAGTCTCCAGCAAATAGGCAATTTATTTGGAGTTACCAGAGAACGGGTAAAACAGGTTATGGCTCGACTTAATATTCCCCGTAGAAAACGGTGGGCTTGCCAAAAGCCCCAAGCACACACCCCCCACTTTACGAGTCTTGCTGATTATCTAGCACGGGGCAAAGATAATAGGGGAACATTGCACAGATTTTTGCCCGAAAATATTTCTTGTTCTGAATGTAAAAACAGAATACACCTCCATATACATCATATTAAGTACCCCGCTAGAGAAGAAAAGGATATCCAAATACTTTGTTCATCATGCCATCAGATTAAACATAAACTGGGAATTAATTATATTCAGCAAATAGACATATATAATTCTCATATCTCCGGTGTCTCAGCAAATGAATTAAGCAAACAATATAATTGTAGCCGAATTACCATTTACAAGATAATCGCTAAAATAAAAAATGGGTGGCAGACAAAAAATGGTTAGCACCCCCTTTTCTGTATCTAATTCATCGATTGAGACTAAGACGGGTATCTTAGTCTCCGAAAATTTAGCCTCTGAATGAGGCGCCGGCGGTGGGCTTCGCCATGGTCTTCTCCAGGTCGGGGTCCAGAAGACCGTCATCCAGAAGGATAGTCCTCGTAATACCACCAGCAAATGTGCTCCATACACTCTGCCACATGGTCAAGTTCCTCAGGTATCAGGTTTGGTTCATTGTTATCCTCTACATATTTCCTAATCTCTGCTCTGTCCATTTTACCCTGCTCCTTTCTTTTTTATTTTTTCCGGGATTGGAAGCAAGAGGTCTTCTACCGAACATTTCTCAGCGTGTCCCGATGTAGCTATCCTCTGCTTCCTTGATTGTAACTTACGCTTGGCCATACTCTCACCTCCTAAATATGGCAGTCCTGATAAAAAGTCTTTACATCCCCGGCCTCAATTTTTGCCCGTATCTCCTTGACTTTGGCGATGATGCGCTTGGTCAGCCCATCCTGAAGGGCGCCGCAGTATATCTCGAATCCTCGCCATCCCAGGATAGTGGCCGTAAACTTCCGGTACCGGTCGCATTCCGATATCGACTCCGTTATAGTGCAATCACTCAGCCAG
>CAZZHQ010000021.1:32313-33570 GCA_964654015.1 uncultured Dehalococcoidales bacterium
GCGGTCTGCCGATTTTGGCCAAAAACTCCCGGGTCGCCTGTTGGTAGCCAAGAAGCATCAGGAATCGCTCATGCTCGGTCAGTGGCGCCACTCCCTTGCCGGCCAGGTCGAGCATCAACTCGGCTGCCGTCTTACCCTCGGCCTGAGCTGGAGCTTTAGGCTTACGCTCACGCCTTGCCTTTGCCTTTACCTTTTCTATCCCCTTGCCCAGCTTGGAATAAGTGACCGTCCCGATACCCCACTTCTCCATGACCTCGGCTTTCGGCAGCTCCCGGATGTCGGCTAATATCTCAGCCTTATGAGCCTCAATATATCGGTGCTTGGTCACTGCCGTTTCTCCACTCCTCATCCCAATGGCTTTGCCCTCTACATTCCATAGCTTCTTTAGTTCAGCCCAGGTTAAAGTAGCCATGTGCCATTTTGTCAGAAAAGATGTTATAGTCAGAGCATCATAGTCCCGGATGATGTCCTCTTTGTGTTCCTCGAAGTATGCCTGCCGTTTGCCAGCTTTATTCGCCATTATAATCTCCTTTCCAGGTGCTTTATTTGATATTATAATTTCGTTTTTAGGTGATTTATAGTGAGGTGAATGGTTGCCAAATTCGCACAGCTCCCCGGGTATGCCTTCAACGAGTGTCTGCCTTCCGCAGTTGGCGCAGTCTACATACCAGCCTTTATCGCTCAACCCTTTTCCTCTCTTTGAACTCCTGATAATTCTCACCCTTCCTCTTTTTGGTATCGTGCCATCTCCGTGCGGGGCCACTACTTACATATCCGAGAGCCAGTTTTCTTCTCTTCCTCACCGACCATAAAGGCATCCTGAAATATCTGGCAAGGGACTCGTCTGTCTTACCCCAGCACTCAATCGCTTCCAGAATGAGGCCGTCTATGCCGCACTTCTCAAGGCGTTCCTCAATCTCAATCGCAAATTCAATGGGAGTCTGGTAGTAAGCCTTGTTGTTAGTTTTCTTACCGGGAATATCGATATAATTACTTGCATCAGACGGCCACTGGCCAGCCGTGAGACAGGCTAAATTCTGCAACAGCCAGAGGACTGTTTTAATAGTAAAGCGGCATTGCACCGGGGAATAAAATTCATCTAGCATTTAAGCTCCATTACTTCCTGACTACATCTCTTTGCTGCAATCTCACAATACTTCTCATTTATCTCTATACCTATACACCTTCTGTTTAACTTCTTGGCACAATAACAGGTCGTTCCACTTCCTAAAAAGGGGTCTAGGATTAGGCTTTTAC
>CAZZHQ010000022.1:0-33416 GCA_964654015.1 uncultured Dehalococcoidales bacterium
GCCACGCTTTCACAGAGGGCACGGAGCATCGTCTCAACTGAGACCCCCTTTTGTAGCAAATGGATGAGGTCAGTTATGGCAAAAACACTACATCTAGCAGCAATCCGCGGAGGTGTTTCTTCGGACTTCAATGCCAGACTAGACAGGTCATCCATGCTGATGCCAAGCCGATATGCCTGTTGCTCTAAAAATCTGCCTGTTCCTGCGGCACAAAGTGGATTAGATGCTACCTTCCACGGCTTTCTTAACCCATCTTCTAACCCTATAATGAGTGACGTCTGGCCACCAATCTGTATTATGGTTTTAGCGTCAGGATGAAAATGAAGAAGCCCAGAGGCAATTGCCAGCGAGTCGCTATATTCAGCCCAGGCCAGTTCCTTTGAAATCGCCGCCCTGCCCGAACCTGATACTCCAGCCCCAACAATCTCATGAAGATCGAATCTCTCGGCTAACCGGGCAATTAAAGACTTAACCGATAAACGGGGGCCAGAACTCAGCTTTTCAGTATCCAGATAGACAATATTATAGTATTCATCTATTAAAGATAACTTTGAATTGACAGAGCCAACATCTATACCTAAAAAGTAACGCATAGCAGGTTGCTGATTATAACAAGAAAAAGGCACCTATTGAAAATGCTACCGCCCCGGGAAAAACTTGTAGCTCCTGGATTAATATGTCCCGTAAAAGGAATTTGTCAGTACAAGGTACGAAAATTTTTAACGTAATTAGTTGTTAGTTTTTTACACGGAAGGTACAATACACTTGTTAATCGACAAATTGAAGTAAACTTTCGAACATCCAGTTCCATGCCACTGGTTTTACGATAAAGGATATTAAAGTGGAGATATTAAAAGAAGGCAAAGGTGAACTTGTTGGCTGGCATGACCCGGACGAAGCCAGAAGATGGGTGCAAGAAAACAAGTCACGCGAATTGAAGGACAAGACCATATCAGTAGAAGATGCCGTCTCTAGATTTGTCCGTGACGGCGACTTCATAGCCAGTGGAGGCTTCGGCCATACCAGAGTATCCATGGCTATCATCTACGAGCTAATCAGGCAAAAGCGCCGTAATCTTACAATGGCTGGTAAAACAGCAGTTCATGACATAGACATCCTGGTAGGAGCAGGCTGTGTAAACAAAGTAGAGGCAGCCTACAGCTTTGGCCATGAGCTCAGAGGTCTCTCCCCTGCTTCCCGGAGAAAGGTTGAGAGTGGACAGTGTAAGGTTATTGCAGAGATCAGTAACGCTGCCTACCAGTGGAGATGGCTGGCGGGTATGATGGGTATTCCTTTCATCCCCAGTCGTAACCTGCTTGGCACCGATACCGGTGCATACAGCTCTTCCATAGTAGTCAAAGACCCCTTCAGCGGAAAGCCGATTAACCTGATTCCAGCCGCCTATCCCGATGCGGTATTCATACACGTCCATCGATGTGATATCTATGGCAACGCCCAGGTAGACGGCATCATCATTGAAGACTTCGAACTTTCAAGGTGTGCCAGGAGGCTAATACTCACCACCGAGGAAATAATAGACAATGAGATTATCCGACAAGAACCCTGGAAAACGAACATCCCTTTCTTTGTGGTAGATGCCGTAGTCAAAGTTCCCTATGGTTCACATCCAGCTGAGATGCCAGGTCTATACTGGTTTGATGAGGAGCACATAGCTGAATGGTTAAAAATCTCCAGGACCCAGGAGGGGGTAGAGGAGTATTTCCAGAAATACGTTTTTGGCGTTAGTAACTTCGAACAATACCTGGAACTCTGCGGCGGCATGGGGAAACTGGATTATCTTAGAAAGAGAGCAGTTTATCAGGAACCAATGATTTCTTTTTCATATAAATAGAGCCATTTGATACTTGAGTAGTGTGGAGAATCAACTAAAGATATGGCAGATGAAATTAACTATAGTCTGAAAGAACTGCTGGTATGTAACGGCGCCAGGCTACTGGAAGATGGGAAAGCAGTTTTTGTTGGCACCGGCCTGCCCATGATAGCCACAATGCTGGCCCAGAAAACACATGCACCCCAGCTACTTATTGTATTCGAAGGCGGAAGCCTTGGACCAATTATGCGCGAGTTGCCCATCTCAGTAGCTGATTCCCGCACCTTCTACAGGGCCATAGCTGCCTCCAGCATGCACGATGTTATGTCGCTTTCGCAGGCAGGATATGTGGACTATGGTTTTTTGGGCGCGGCCCAGATGGATATTTATGGCAACATCAACACCACTGTAATCGGTAACCATGAACTGCCAACTGTTCGCTTGCCGGGCAGCGGTGGCGCAAATGACGTAGGTTCTTTTTCAGATAAACTAATCTATATCATTGCAAACCAGTCAAAGAGAACCTTTGTCAAAAAGGTTGATTTCCTGACCACTCCGGGTTACCTGGACGGCCCCGGATCAAGGGAAAAGGCAGGACTGCCGGAAGGCTCAGGCCCATACAGGGTGATAACACAGCTTGCAGTCTATAGCTTCGATGAAACCAGTAAGAAACTTAAAATACTCTCGCTACACCCTGGAATAAGCCTGTCCCAGGTCCAGGATAGTAGTGGCTTCGAGATAATGGTGTCCGATAAAATTGAGACCAGTTATATACCCACGGAGGAAGACCTCAGGATATTACGCCAGGAAATAGACCCCTCGGGAATGGTACTGGGGAAATAGGTTTCCCTCAGGAAACGCTAAAGTCGGACCGTATTCTAAAGGTATTCAGAAAAAATAAAACAGAAACAAGGAAGATGATGAAAGAAGTAGTCGCAGTTAGCGCCGTAAGGACCGCAATTGGAGCCTTTGGCGGCGCACTGAAGGACCAGCCAGTTGTAAAGCTGGGCAGTCTTACAATCAAAGAAGCGCTACAGAGGGCAGGGCTACGACCAAAACCCGGAAAAGAGAGCCTTGGCTATGGGCCTGATAGTCTCAAGGGAATAACTACAGGAGAACTGGAAGGAAGATATTACGACTGGGACTCATCACTGCGCGAGGTGCAAATCGACGAGCTAATCATGGGATGTGTTCTACAAGGGGGACAGGGACAAAACGTAGCCCGACAAGCAGCCATCTATGCAGGGATCCCTAGTGAGACGCCCTGCTTCACTGTAAACAAGGTATGTGCCTCAGGACTCAAAGCTATTACCCTGGGAGCCGAGGCTATTATGCTGGGTGAGGCAGAGATAGTAATTGCCGGGGGAATGGAATGTATGAGCAATACCCCTTATATCCTTCCAAAGGCTCGCTGGGGCTATCGCATGGACGTCAACTCCAGGGCGGAGATGACGGACCTCATGATATTTGATGGCCTGTGGGAGGTATTTTACGGTTATCACATGGGAAACACTGCCGAGGAGATTGCCCACCTATATGGATTCACACGGGAGGAACAGGATGAGATTGGCTTCCTCAGCCACCAACGTGCCCGATCAGCTATCCAGCAGGGTTTGTTTCAGGATGAAATTGTGCCAATTTCCCTACCCCAAAAAAAGATGCCCCCTGTTATTTTCAATGTAGATGAGCGCCCGATGGACACCACCATGGAGAAAATGGCTAAATTGCCCCCTGCCTTTCGTCAGGATGGAACCGTCACTGCCGGTAATTCATCTGGAATCAACGATGCAGCAGCGGCGCTGGTGCTGATGTCCAGGGAAAAAAGTGACGAACTGGGCCTCAAACCCATGGCGACCCTCAGTGCCTGGGTCTCAGCTGGAACAGCCCCCAAATACATGGGGTTAGGGCCGATACCCGCGGTAAGGAAACTCTATAAGAAGACGGGGCTCGGCAATCCTGATTTTGACCTTATCGAGCTAAACGAGGCGTTTGCCGCCCAGACATTGGGGTGTATGAAAGAACTGGGTTGGAGCTTTGCTCAGGTCAATCCCCATGGCAGTGGGATATCCATGGGGCATCCCATCGGCTGTACAGGAGCCCGAATAGCAGTCACCATGCTGCATGACATGGTAAATAGAAAACTACACCGGGGACTGGAGGCCATATGTATTGGGGGAGGTATGGGAATGGCAGCTATATGGGAAAGAGCTGAGAAATAATAACGGAGTAACAATATATGTATGCTAAATTATTCAAGCTATTTCTGGATAGTGACAATACACTCAATGTATATAAGGAAGAGAAACTTATATTTGTATCTGCTAAAGACAGGCTGCTTCCACTAGTTGACTATATCGACGGGTTTGCAAATCAGCACAGGCAGGTAGTAGTATTCGATAAGCTAACTGGAAATGCTGCCGCTCTGCTCTGCATTAAAGCAGATTGCAGGGAGATTTACAGCCCTTTAGGCAGCCAGCTTGCGGCAAAGACCCTGGATGAATATGGAATTTCCTACCATTTTGATAAGGTCGTTCCCTTTATTCAGCAGGCAAATAGAAAGGATATGTGCCCTATGGAGAGGTTATCCATCGGTAAAAGTCCTGAAGAGTTCTACCAGGCGCTTAAAGACAGGATTAGTAACCATCCATAAATTTATTGCTAATTAAAAGGAGACCAGATGGAAAAAGTAAGACTGGGCAAGACCGATATGCTAGTATCGAAGCTGGGATACGGTGGCATCCCGATACAGAGGCTTGCCGAAGATGAAGCAATAGCTGTGGTCAAGAGGGTTTTAGAACTAGGAATCACTTTCATCGATACCGCAAATGGCTATACTACTAGCGAAGAGCGTATTGGTAAGGCGATATCAGGGCAAAGGGAAAGACTCATTATAGCCACCAAAACACAAGCCAGAACAGCAGAAGGGGTTGCGGAACACCTGGAGCTAAGCCTCAAGCGGCTGGGAACCGACTATATTGACCTCTATCAATTTCATAATATCAGCGATTCGAGCACACTGGAGCAGATTCTTAAACCTGAAGGGCCCATGAGTGTTGTTGAAAAAGAAAAAAGGGAAGGACGAATCAGGCATATCGGTGTTAGTTCACACCAGATAGACACCGCTATAGAAATTGTGAAGTCAGATTGCTTCGAGACCATTATGTTTCCTTTCAATTTCATCAGTGATGAGGCAGCCAATGAACTGATACCACTTGTCAGGGAACATGATATGGGATTTATCGCCATGAAATCAATGGCTGGAGGGGTGATAGAAAATGCCAGTATCGCCCTCAAGTTCTTCTCCAAATTCCCTGATGTGCTTCCAATACCAGGTATAGAAAAGAGCTCAGAAATAGAGGAGTTTGTCCATATACTGGAGGCAGGGGAAGAAATGACAGAAGCTGAGAGGCATGAGATGCAACAAACCAAGCAGGAAGTGGGAAGCACCTTCTGCCGGCGCTGTGAATATTGCCAACCATGTACTGCAGAAATATCAATATCAACCGTTATGCACTTCCCTAGTATAATGAAACGAATGCCTCCTCACCGGGCATTAACCGGTAGATTTGCAACTGTTATGGAAAAAGCAGCCGAATGTGTCCGATGTGGGGATTGTGAGAAACGCTGTCCTTATCATCTTCCAATTATGGAAATCGTAGAAAAAAATGCCAAGTGGTACCAAACAGAAAAAAGAAAGTACAATGATACAATATCTTCAGCATAGGATTAGCTTGGTATTTTCTCAAGTAAAATGCCCTGTTTATCCTAATTTCACAGGAAAAAAACAGGCCATGGTTCAAGAGAATTAGCATGTTAAAAGATTTGGTGACAATGAACAGAAGTTATCGCAGATTCTACCAGGATTTCCCTGTAAGAATGGACTTGCTTAGGGAACTCGTCAACCTGGCGCGACTCTCCGCCTGTGGAGGCAATTGGCAGCCGTTGAAATATATCCTCTCCTGCGATCCTCAGAAAAATGCGACTATTTTTCAACACCTGTCTTGGGCGTCACATTACAAAGATTGGAAGGGACCAGATGAAGGGGAAAGGCCATCAGCACACATCATCATCCTGGGCGACACAGAGATACGGCAGAAGTTCCTCTGTGATCACGGAATCGCTGCACAAAGTATCATGCTGGGTGCCGTGGAAAAAGAACTGGGCGGCTGTATGCACATCTCTATAAATAGAGAAGGGCTCCGCAAATCTCTTGAAATATTACCGCGTTATGAAATCCTCCTTGCGTTAAGCCTGGGGAAGCCAAAGGAAAAAGTAGTCATAGAGACTGTCGGAGATGATGGAGATATCAAATACTGGCGAGATAGTGAAATGGTACATCACCTGCCCAAGCGCAGCCTGGAAGAGATTATCCTGGATTAACTATCTTGAGGGAGCAACAGTTGAAAGAGAATAATATGTATCCGTGGGAAGCAATTGTGCACATGCTCAAGGCACAGGGAGTCGAATTCGTATTCGGGATTGGAGACAGCCATCTCCAGCTATATGCGGAAAAAGTACCCGGAATAACGCCGATAAACCTGAGATACGAGGGTTCCGCTCCCTTTATGGCTATGGCTTACTCACGGCTGAGCGGGATCCCCGGTGTATGCAGCGCCAGCACTGGTCCGGGTGTAGCAAACCTGGTTCCCGGGGTTTTAGAAGCCTACTCCGCCTGTTCACCGCTGGTGGTAATATGTCCGGCAATCAGCCAGAGAACCGAAGGAATGGGAGAGTTCCAGGAATGTAATCAACTGGGAATGATGAAGCCAATAACCAAATGGTGTGCCCGAATTCCCTATGCGGAACGGATTCCATGGTTTATTCACCGTGCGTTCTCTATTGCAATGAACGGGCAGCCTGGCCCTGTTTTCCTAGAACTCCCCTATGATGTCGGGGGAAACATTACCAATGGCCTGGACATAGCTATTAAAGAGCCCAAGTATACACCTGCAACGAGAATTCGCACGGCAGGCGATCCAAAACTAATTTGTAAGGCGATAGAACTTTTATTAAAGACGGACCAGGCGGTGGTCATCGCAGGCAATGGAGTAATGCTTTCACATGCTTCAGAGGAATTCAAAGAATTTGTTGAGTTGCTGGGGACACCTTTTGTAACCACGCCCGGTGGAAGGGGAATCCTGCCTGAGGATCACCCACTGGCACTCGGGCTAAGCGGACTGTATAGAACTAGAGTTGAGAAAGAAGTCTATTCCCGTGCCACTCTTGTTATAACAATTGGTACCAGGAACGAGAGCTTCCAGACCCATGGATGGCAGGATTTTCCAGAAGGAGCCCAACTTATCCAAATTGACATCAGTCCTTTTGAAATCGGCAGAAACTGGATGCCTGATATCGGTATAGTGGGTGACGCAAAAATTGTCCTGCAACAGTTGGTGGATATTATTAAGAAGAAGGTGGAGTGGGGTGATGATTTCACAGAGATGCCTCGGGTAAAGGATTTGATTAGAGCTAAGGAAGAATTCGAGAAAGAGATAGAAAATGAATGTATACGAGAGGTCACCCCAATCCCGGCAAAATGCATCTTATATGCTTTGAATAACGTATTTGGGAAAAATACAATCCTGGTAAATGAAAATGGCTCTCAGGACGCCTGGTCCTATTGCCTCCCGTATTACAAAATGCAAGAAGGGTCAGAGTGCATACCAGTAGCTGAACAAACATGTATGGGTATGGGTGTAGTCGGAGCAATTGCTGCCAAATTAACCAGGCCAGAGAAAAAAGTGGTGTGTGTCACCGGCGATGGAGCCTTTCAGATGTATATGAAAGAGCTTCCCACGGCAGCACAATACAAGGCGGGTTGTACCTGGGTGGTACTGAATAACTCCGCCTTTGGATGGCCAAAACACCTGCAGATGGAGGCACTCGGTTGGAATACCAGCACGTTCCAGGTACAGCCCGACTTTGTAAAATGGGCAGAGGCCTGTAGCTGCCAGGGAATTAAAATAGAAAAAACATCAGAGATAAAGCCAGCATTGAGAGAGGCTCTCAGAGTTAACAAGGAGGGAATCCCTATGGTGCTGGATTTTTCTACTGGCCTTGACATGTCTCATTTTAAGAATGCAATATGAAAACACTTCTTGTGACATAGAAAATTTTCTTGTTTTTCTTGAGCGTGAGACATAGTATTTGAAACGGCGAATGGAATACCTGACAGGAGGTTAAATATGACAACCACATTTACTTATTATGGTATCTCTTTTTTCCAGATTGAGGCACAGGGTAAAAAAATACTTGTAGACCCATGTATAACTTCCAACCGTCTTTGCCCTATCAAGGTCGAAGACGTCACCCAGGCAGACATCATACTGGTCACCCACGGAGCCCCCGACCACATGGGCGATGCTATTGAGCTTCAAAAACGCAGCAATGCCATACTGATATCCGACCCTGCGGTGATAACGCACGCCATCAGTTCCGGCGTAAAGGCAGAGAAGACCATTAAGCTATTATGGGGAGACCTTATAGAGATTGAAGGCGTCCAGATACTGGGCATTGAATGCCGTCATATATCCTTCTTCCAATCAGAAGGAAGATATCTCTCAGGTATGCCACTCAGTTTTGTGCTTTATCCCGAAGAAGGGACGAGCATCTATAACATAGGAGACTCTGCCCTGTTCAGTGACATGAAGCTCATTGGCGAGCTTTACAAGCCAAATATTGCCCTTGTTCCTATAGGAGGAAACCCCGAACTGACAGGGGGATGGGCTCACATGAGGCCTCTTGAAGCAGCTCTTTGCGTTAAATGGACAACTCCAGAAGTCGTTATACCGACGCACTACGACCCAGCCACCGATGAATCCAGCCAGTTCAAAAACAAAGTAAGCAAGCTCTCTTCAGACGCCAGAATCATGGCTTTACGGCCGGGAGAAACCTTCTCTTACACCCCACATAAATAGAAATGAAAACGGACTGGTATCAGCATTTCTTTTATGGAATTGTTTTAGATTACTGGCGTAATCTCAATCCGCCTGAACAGACACAGCAAGAGGTGGATTTTCTGGCAGACATTTTCCCCCTGAGCACAAAACCACATCTACTCGATGTACCATGCGGTAGCGGACGCCATTCACTGGAGTTGGCCTCCAGGGGCTACAGTATGGTGGGCGTTGACCTGTCTAAGGATTTCATCAGGGCGGCAAAGGAGCAGACTGAGAATACTTCCCTGTCCGTGGAATGGGTAGAAGGCGATATGCAGCATCTCGCCCAGGAGGGAATCTTTGATGGTGCTTTTTGCTTTGGAAACAGCTTCGGCTATCTGCCTCATGTGAATACTGTTGATTTCCTGTCAGCTCTTTCACGTGCACTTAAACCCGGAGGCTGTTTCGTCCTGGATACCAGCATGGTCGCTGAATCGCTGCTGTTTAACCTGGAAGAACACGACTGGGAGCAATCAGAGGATATATACCTGCTTATGGAGCACCATTATGACAGCGAAAACAGTTGTCTGCAGACAGAGTATCTCTTTATGCAGGATGGAAGGTTTGAAACCAGGTCCTCCTGGCACCTGATATATACAGTAGCGGAGATCAGACGTCTGCTGGAGCAAGTAGGACTATCCACCACTGCCCTGTATGGCTCACTGGACAAAGAGCCATTTGAACTCGGCTCTCCTCATCTTCTCCTGGTAGCAAAGAAATCCAGTTAGCTTCTTGCAAATAACTAACTCAACAGAGTTATCCATTCCTCAACAACAACGTTCGCAGGTTTAAAAACGGCGCACAGGGCATTTTTTATTCATAACCAGTATTTGTTATTTGCTACATTTGAGCAAAATCAATCCCGCACTTACTTGCCGGTTGACTTGGCTTCCACACCGCAATATAGACTATGCTCTTCCCTTGCTGCCTTCACGCACAAATTACAGGAAATACAGGTAGCCTTACGCACATCCCCAGCCTTCCATCGATTAATCAATCCTGGTTCTCTGATTAGAGGACGAGACAGTGAGATATAATCAGCCATACCTCCAGTTAATAATCTCTCAGCCACCGAATAGGAACGGATACCTCCAACCAGCATCAGAGGAACTTTGATTTGCTGCTTGTAGCGCTGTGCCTCCTGGCGATAATATACTTCCTCTTCCTCCGTGTTAATCTTCCCCTCCCTAACGGCGCCGTTTTTACCCGAATACCTGGTCCCACCACTGAGTTCAATGGCGTCAATACCTGCCTCTTCGAGCATTGCTGAGACCTGTAGCATTTCATCAACATTAAAACCGCCATCGACAAAATCCGACGAATTCATCTTTATCGTCACCGGATAGTCGTCACCAACCTCTGACCTTACCTTCTCCATTACCTCGAGGACAATTCGTGCCCTGTTTTCAACGCTTCCACCATAATCATCCTCCCTCTTATTATAAAAAGAAGAGAGAAATTGACTTATCAGGTAACCATGGGCCCCATGTAGTTGGACTCCATCAAAACCTGCCTCTCTGGCCCTAATAGCCGCATGTCCGAACTCTGCAACAACACGATTGATATCCTGTATAGTCATCGACCGGCAGAAAGAGCCCTCCTCGTTCTCCATCACCGATGGACCCAAAGGTTCCTGCCCTGTCAGTGAAGCATTGGCATGGCAACCGGCATGTGCCAGTTGCAGGATTATTTTGCCATCTGCACTATGAATAGACTCAGCCATCCTGGAAAGCCCGTCAATATAGCGATCGTTACTCACGCTAATTTGTCCCGGCCCAGCCTGCCCGTCACGATTGATATAGGCATGACCGGTGATAATCAAGCCCACGCCTCCATGGGCAAGTCCAAGCAATAAAGCATCTATCTCCTTAGTAGAGAACCCTTCTTTGTCCGCCATCCCATTCCACGTAGCTGAACGCACAAAGCGATTTTTTAATACCAGACCGCCGATATTCGTTTTATCATATAGTCCCTTCATTATTTTCCCTCCAGACATTAATACTTCGTATAATACCAGATTCTGCTGCCCCCCTTGAGCATAAAGCAAGTATAATGATTGGAATTGTACAGAATTAATGACGCGAACACTAATCCTTCCCCTTCGGGCAAAGAAATTGCCCTTCTTTGGCGGCTCTCCCTGTATAAACAGAATTCCGGGACTGGTAGTTTCTTCCATGCTTGCCCACCAAACTCCCGGCATGTAGAATAGAAGCAGTAAAAATCTATAACCTTATCAGGGGGGCTGACCCACAACCGGGCGCCTCTACCAGGTATGCTGATTCAAGCCTGAAACTTTTCTCCGCGGAGCTAATTCACCGAAATTACAGAGGGCTTCCCGGAGAGATAGCCAAGATTAACGAACGGGGTTTCGTGGTATCGACCAATGATGAAGCGATACTGATCAAGCAGGTGCGGCACGAGGGTTGCAAGAAGATAGAAGCATCGGACTTTGCCCGGCAGGCAAGGTTAACTGTTGGATGCCGACTTGGCTATTACCCGGGAAAGTCGTCTGCTTAAGGCAAACTATCGGCGCATTAGAGCGGCATTATCCTGGGTAATATAGCCAATTATTCCTTCTGACCCTGTAATAAGTGCAGTCCTGCTTCATTTGCATTAAAACACCTTTCTGGATACTTTCAATCTCTTTACCCTTAAGCCTATATTCATGCCGCTGTTTTTGTCAATCACTTGAGATAGAGGGAGGATATGCCTTATAATCATGCTTTAGGTAGCTCTAATGAGAAAACAAACTATAATTATAGTAATCATCAGCCTGATAAGCATTCTGGCCCTGCTTTTACCCACTGGCTGTGAGCGTAACTATAACCCGACAGCAGAGAATGCCCAGGGGGATTCGCAATCTTTTGAGCCTATTACCATATCTGGCGAAGGGAAAGCCAAATCCGACCCGTTCCAGATTCCTGGTAGACAATGGATGGTTGACTGGTCATATACTTCTGACACTCCTGACAAAGCAGTCTTCAACGTCTTCATTTATCTAAACCGACGTATACAATATTATGTCGCGGAAATCAAGCCATCAACTGAAACAAGCGGCTCGCAGGAGATTCATTTCGGCCCGGGCGAGTATTTTATCGAAGTATATCCTTACAATATTAATAGCTGGGAACTTGTTATCAGGCCCGTATGAGCAAGCCCTTTCGTATATTTAAGCAACTATATAATGCCCGCCGGCGAAACATCCCCAGGTCTACAGCTACTAACAGGTTATTCTCACTATAGGTATGATGTCAGGATTTTCCATAATCCTTTTCATTCAAAAGTCACCACGCCCTGAATCCACGGTGTTTCAGGTTTAAGGAGTTCCTGAAATACGTCCTGAATGTCTTCCAGCGGAGCGAGATTTGAAATAATCGGCTTGACCTTTATTTTCTTCTTTTCCAGGAGATTCATTGCTATATACCATTCCCCAGCCAGTGTTCCATAGGAAGTTTTCATCTCTACTTCTCTCCCCACCCAATCAACAGGAGTACAACTAACTGGCTCCCATGCCAGGGAAACAACTATAACTCTACCTGCTACTCGCAATGAGCCCAGTGCTTCCTGTAGCGTGGCATGAGCACCCGCACATTCGAATGCCAGGTCTACTCCAACACCAGTTTTACGAGTTATCTCCTCTATCACTTTTTCCTGTATGGGATCAATAACCACATCTGCTCCCAGCAGGGAAGCAACCTTCCTCCTGGCGAGATTGGTTTCTGAAACGAATATATCACCAGCCCCGGCAAGGGCAGCACATTGCTGGACCAATAGCCCAATAGGGCCCGCTCCAATCACCAGTACCCGATCGCCCAGTTTGATAGATGAAAGCCGCACCGCATGGAGTGATACGGTCAATGGCTCTACCAGGCAAGCCTCCAGATTGCTCACAGTCTCAGGTATTTTCATTAGATTGTCAGCATCTATTGCCATGAACTCGGCATAGGCACCAGACCTTTGATCGAACATAAACCCTCGCTCCTTTGCACTATAACGCGGTGGATAACGAAAGATATCCTGTACAGGATTAACTTTTCCTCCTGATGGTGCGGCACGATCCCCAACTTGAAAGTTCTTTACCTCTCTGCCTATCTCTACAACCCGGCCAGAGTATTCGTGCCCCATGATAGTCCCGGGTGACATCATTCCATAATGGTATCGGTGAAGATCAGATCCACATACAGCACAGTGAGTTATTTGAAGTAACACATCGTTAACGCCTGGCTCTGGTCTGGGGACCTCCTCTACTTTTAATACACCTTTTTCCTTAAATACAGCAGCTCTCATGCTCACTCCTCCAGTTCGTTTTTCAGGACGTTCAATCTAGTTGACAGACTCTAAATAAATACTTTTCTTTTTTATCAGGCTGGGGTCCATGGTGCAGGAGGAGTCCCTTGTGGATCAGTAACAACATCTATGACAACTGGCATTGCAGCCGAGAGGGCCTGCTCCAGTGCTCCGGCTATTTGTTCCGGTTGTTCCACTCGTATCCCCAGACAACCTATTTCATCAGCTATCCTGGCAAAATTGATACTACTGAAGCGATAAAAACTTTCCCTATTTCCTGGTCTATCGCCATAGGCAGCATCAACTCCATTTGCACATTGCATTAATCCTGAGTTATTGTTTACCACGGTGACAGTATTGATTCCATACCGCCGGGCAGTCTCGAGTTCACTAAGGTGATACCAGAACCCTCCATCCCCAGTGAAACAAACCACCGGCCTGTCAGGAGCTGCGCATTTGGCACCAAGAGAGGCAGGGAAAGCCCAACCCAGGGATCCGGCGGATCGAATATAACTTTGTCCCGGCTTTGTAATATCCACCATAGTACCTGTCCAAATACCAGAATAGCCTGTGTCTACTACAAGAATGCCATTTGGAGGAAGATAGTTAGTAAGTTCTCGACAAAGTCTCTCAGGACGTATTGGCGAATCCTTGGAATTACGCAGTGGCTCAAGTTTGTTACGCCACTCTTGAACCAGACCCTGAGCCCGTCTCGCCCAGCTATCATCAATTGCCTTACGTGTAACACTAGCCTCAAGCATGTTTACACAGACCTTTGCATCCCCGATAACCGGGAACGTGTTGGGATAATTTCTCCCCGGTTCCGAGGGATTGATATCAATATGTATTATCTGCGTACCTGGTCGTGGTATTTTCCACATATTAGTCACCTGGTCACCAGTACGGCTTCCTATATAGAGTACCAGGTCCGCTTCGAACACTACTTTATTAGCACATGAGCGGGAATAGGTACCTACCGACCCTATACTAAGGGGATGATCCTCTGGAATTATCCCCTTTCCAGTAAGAGAAGTGGCTACTGGAATAGTCATTCTTTCGGCAAGTTTCACAATTTCGGGGCCTGCTGCAGAGGCAGTTGCCCCTCCTCCAGCGACGATAACAGGTCTTTCTGCGTTTTCCAGGAGCCGGGCTGCTTCCTCCACGCTCTCTCTTTCAGGTGCTGGACGATAAGGAGGATAGAAAGAGAAAAGTTTCTCATCAACCACTTCCATATCCGCCTCGACTGTTTCAAGGCTATCCTTAATGTATTCCATAATATCAAGATGCACCGGGCCTGGAGAGCTTGTAGTCGCTTCACGAAAAGCTTGTCGCAACAAATTAGGCAATTGCTCCACTACCTCAACCTCTACATTATATTTGGTAACTGGAGCAAACAGAGGGCCATGGATAATTTCCTGATATGCGTTGCTGTAGCGAGCAATAGGAGGCCTGTGTCCTGTAATTGCTATTACAGGAGACCTCGCTAAAAAGGCGTCCTGCAGTCCGGCGGCAAGATTGGCAGCTCCAACCGATTGAGACATACAGATACCCGGTCCATGTCTCACCCTTGCATATCCATCAGCCATATAAGCCGCCGCTTTTTCCGTATGAGCCAGCACTTTATTGATACCCAGAATTTCCATCTCAACCAGGGTTCTTCTGAGCACCGCTTCAACATAGAAGATATAGGTCATTCCATAGCTCTTGAAGGTCTCCGCAATAAAGCGAGCCCCAGTCATCCTGGATGACGTCTGCGGCTTGTTTTTCCTCTTGCTATTATCCATAATACTCACCTTCTCCATTCAAATATGATATTCACTCTAACATAGGTAAGACAGAACCAATACTGGTGTTACTTTTTCCCTTTGGTATGCCTTTTTATTGATTTGCTTGCAGAGTATTGTACACAGTGAGTTATGGTTAAGCAACGTATTTCCACCTTTTATTAGCATCTATTCGTTTTCTTTTCTATATGTACTCTTAGTTCTGAAGATGGTAAACTAACACAAAGGAGGTGTCTTCATATGGCAGACTATTCTCTACTATCACAGGCGATAATCGAAGGTAAAGGAGATCAGACAGCAGGATTAGCTACCGATGCGCTTAATTCGGGAGCCAGTCCCCGGGATATCATCTCACAGGTACTACAACCGGCAATGGACACAGTAGGAGAAAAATTTTCAAGCGGAGAGTTTTTCCTGCCGGACATGCTGTTGGCAGCAAGAGCGATGAATAACGCCCTTGCGATACTGAAGCCACTTCTTGCCGACACTGAAATGCCAACGCTGGGGAAGGTTGTGATTGGCACCGTGAAGGGAGATATCCATGATATCGGCAAAAACATCGTAGCCACATTCCTGGGAGGAGTGGGATTTGAGGTAATTGACCTTGGAGAGGATGTGCCTGACGACAAATTTGTCGAAGCAGTAAAAGAGAACAAGGCAGACATCCTGGGTCTCTGCGCCCTGCTTACCACAACCATGCCTTCTATAGGTACCGTAATAAAAGCATTGGAGACTGCTGGTTTACGCTCAAGCATCAAGATAATAGTTGGAGGGGCTCCGGTAACAAGAGATTATGCAGCCCACATCGGGGCGGATGCTTATGCCCATGATGGAGGTGAGGCAGCCAAAGTCTGTAAGGAACTAATGACAGCCAGAGGATCAGTCTAATGGCCATGACACAGAGGCAACAGCTTCTGGCAGCGGCGCAAGGAGAGAAGTTAAACAAACTTCCTTTTGGGGCACGAATCGACCTGTGGTACAACTACAACGCCGCCCATGACACCCTGCCTGAGAAATATAAAGGCTGGGAGCAAACAGCCATTATCCGTGACCGGGGAGCCGGTGCCCAGTCACGCTTTCATACCGTGGTGAAGGACAAATATGAGGGCGTGGAGGTAATAGAAAAGAATAACCCACCTTACGTTGAGACTGAGTACATTACCCCTATTGGGACGGTATCAAGGAGGACACTTTTCACCACTGCGGAGGGCCCATGGATTGGTTACGACACCGAAAAAATGTTCAAGAGCGAAAAAGACTACCCCATAATCGAGTATATCCTGCAGCATACAACCCCGGTCCTCGACCCCAACTTTAACAAGGCACGGAGCGCAGTGGGAGATGATGGTATCATGATGACGGGGGCAGGACGAGCTTCTCCTGCACAGCGCATCATGCGGGACCTCATGGGCTTTGACAAGTTTTTCTACGAACTGGCCGACCGTCCCACAAAAGTAGAAAGCCTGTTTGAGACTATGAAGGACATGGTAAGACGGCAACATAAGGTGGCTATAGAGTCAGACCTGGAGATTTACTATGTGGGTAGCAATTGGAGCGATGATGTCCACACCCCGGTTTTCAGGAAGTTTTTTATCCCCTGGTTCCAGGAGATAACTGAGTTTCTCCATTCCCATGGTAGATTGGCTATGGCTCACGCCGATGGAGAGAACAGACGGCTACTACCCTTTTTTAAGGAGACAGGCATAGACGTATGGGAGGCCTGGACACCTGTACCCATGACCTCGGTTACTAACACAGAACTCAGAGAAGCAGTAGGGGATAAAGGAGTCATCTGGGGTGGGATTCCCTCTATCTTGTTTGAACCCACCTATAGCGACGAAGAGTTTGACCAGTATGTTATCAACATGTTCAAGGAGATAGCGCCTGGCTACAACTTCATAGTGGGAATGGGTGACAACCTTCCCTTCGATGGAGATATAGAACGAGTAGGCAGGATTGTTGAGCTAATCGATAAACACGGTAAGCTTCCCATCTCTGTTTAAATTCATACCTGGCAAGGCTATTGCGGTGAACTGACAGAGGTTAGTAGAATCAACCTTTGAGTTGTGTATACTTGCGGTAATTCCCCCTGACCAGTTCAGCGGGGTACTTGGCTTTATTTTTCTCTATTTTCTCTACGATAGCCTGTGACAGGTCTATGCCCAGGGTATTGCACATGTTCAGGCAGAGTATCATTACGTCAGCCAGTTCCTCTCTTATCCGCAGTAGATTATCATCATCCTCCGCCATTTTTTCCATTTCTATCTGCCCCATCCACTGGAATAGCTCCATCAATTCCGCTGCCTCTATAGCAATCGAGATGGCCAAGTCTTTAGGATTATGATACTTGTTCCAATCCCGCTCATCGACGAAATCCTGTGCCAGCTGCCTGAGCTTAGAAATACTAGTCTTATTATCGAAAATATCCGTTAAGTTACTCATATTATACTGCTCCTGCTCGATTAATAACTACCCTTCTCAACAGAAATTCTATCCACTAATCAAAGTGTAACACAGGGAAACCGTCGTTTTAGCCAGCAGTGGATTACCCGGTATGTATTTGATAATTTTATCGAGATATGACAATATCACTAATACGATAATGATGGTAATAAATCAGTGATAGATTCCAGTCCGCTGATTTAACAGATTTCAAGAATTACAGACTGCAAATTACAGGAACATAAATTTTTATAACATAGAAGGAGATATAACATAATGAAAGAGAAGGTAGAAACTGCTTTAAATAGCATACGCCCAAATTTACAGGCAGACGGTGGTGATGTCGAGTTAATCGACGTCAGCGACGACGGCGTGGTCAAGCTGCGCCTCGTGGGGGCCTGCGGCAGCTGCCCCATGGCAAAGATGACACTGAAGTTCGGCATTGAAGAGGTACTAAGAGAGAAGGTTCCAGAGATAAAAGAAATCGTAGCAGTCTAATCAAGCCACATTACTGACAGGCTATCCTCTCACTGCCGATGGATAACAGGATAATCAATATGGAAAACTGGGCCGACAAAGATGCTTAGTAAATACGAGTTGCAGAGATACGCAAGGCAGATTGCTATCGCTGGCTTCGGTGAAGAGGGGCAGCAGAAATTAAAAAAAGCCAGGGTGGTGATCGCTGGAGTCGGCGGGCTCGGCTCTCCCATTGCCATCTATCTTGCTGCTGCTGGCGTGGGTAAGATACGATTAATAGACAGTGATAGTGTGGATCTTGGCAACCTGAACAGGCAGATTTTATATCACGAAAAAGATATTGGAGAGTCCAAGGTCCTCTCAGCCAAAGCGAAGCTGGAGTCCTTCAATTCAACGATCGAAATAGAGGCACTACATAAGAACATCGTCGAGGATAATGTCTTTGAGTTAGTAGGCGACTACGATCTGATAGTTGATGCAATGGACAATTTTCCGGCCAGGCGTCTGCTCAACAGGGTAGCCATTAGCAGAGGTATTCCCTTTTTCCATGGAGCAATACATGGTTTTGAGGGAACAACTACATCAATAATACCAGGGGTTACTCCCTGCCTGACCTGCCTTTACAAACAAGACCCTCAGCAAAAAGCCCCACCAGTGGTCGGGGTTACTCCCGCAATCATAGGTAGCATCCAGGCTACCGAGGTCATTAAGTATATAGTTGGTATCGGGGAACTGCTTACAAACAGACTATTGATATACGATGGACTTAGCCTTGAATTCATGGAACTGGCAATAGCCAGAGACCCTGATTGTCAAGAATGTAAACATTTAAGGAGCAAGTAAAGATGAGCGCAACCATGAGAATCATTCCTTCACTGAGGAAATTCACCGGAGGACGGGCAGAAGTCCAGGTCTCAGGATCTACCGTCGCGGAGTGTATCGAAGATCTCGAGATTCAATTTCCCGGAATAAAACATCAGATCTTCGAGGAAGATGGAAAATTAAGGAGTTGCTTCGACGTATACGTGAACTCTCCGGATAGCTTTAGCTATGAACGACTGGCTATGCCGGTAAAAGACGGCGGTGAGCTTGCCATCATCCCTGTATTCGGCGGGGGATAGAAGCCAGAGGAGGAAACTATCCTCTGGTATACTTTGCAGCCATAATAGCCGTTACGTTCATTAATTATTCCTTAGACTCAGAAGACTAAGAACGATATTCCAGCCCTACCCACAGGTAGGGCATCCGCAATATATCTTCTGCAATCTTGACGTTCCCATTAGTAGATGACAAGATTAGGGACAGGCTGCGAGGAGCAGGAGATATTTGTGTTTCAACTGACTCCTATCAGTCATTGGTGAGAAGATTTCTATGATTTATCATAGTGCTGACAAATACATTATATTGCTCAAATCATACAGGAGGTAAATAGCATGACATCTCTCAGTTGGGATTTTCCATATCACTCTCAGCGTATGCCGGTTATGGCTCGCAGTATAGTTGCCACCTCTCAACCGCTGGCAGCCCAGGCTGGGTTGAGGATGCTCCAGGCAGGCGGAAATGCAGTGGATGCTGCCATCGCCACTGCCATAGCGCTAACAGTAGTAGAACCAACCTCGAACGGAATCGGTAGCGATGCCTTTGCCATTGTCTGGGATGGAAAACAACTGCATGGTCTCAATGCCTCGGGGCGATCCCCGGCGGCATGGACCTTCGAGCAATTCTCCAAACTTGCTTCAATGCCGGAGTATGGCTGGAATTCAGTAAGCATTCCAGGCGCAGTATCCGCCTGGGTGGAGTTATCGAGACAATTTGGTTTTCTGCCTTTTGGAGAACTGTTCAGACCAGCAATAGAATATGCCTGCAACGGTTTCCTGGTCTCCCCAATCACCGCTGCCAGGTGGAAAGCTGTGCCCGAAACATATGGCGATTTCCCGGAACTTGGAGCCACTTTCTTACCAAATGGCAGAGCACCGGGAGCAGGTGAAAAATTCAACTGCAAGGAACAGGCAAGAACCCTGGAACTGATTGCAGAGACAAATGGCGAATCATTCTACAGAGGCGAACTGGCAAAAAAGATCGCTGCCCACTCCAGAGCCACTGGTGGCATGCTTACGGAGGAAGACCTGGACAAACATCGTCCGGACTGGGTTGAAACAGCTTCCAATAACTACCATGGATTTAAACTTCATGAAATTCCCCCAAACGGACAGGGCATAACAGCGCTGCTCATGCTGGGCATCCTGGAACACTGGAACATCCAGGACTATCCAGTGGACTCGGCAGACAGCCTGCATCTGCAAATCGAGGCAATGAAACTGGCCTTTGCTGATAGCTATCGTTACGTTGCTGACCTTTCCTGTATGGATATAGACTGCCACGACCTGCTACAGGCGGACTACCTGTCTCAGCGTGCCAAACTGATTGATATCAGGCATGCCAGAAACCCGGGATATGGTGTGCCCCTCCGTGGCGGAACAGTTTATCTAAGCGCGGCCGACGCCAATGGCATGATGGTCTCCTTCATCCAATCCAATTTCATGGGCTTCGGTTCAGGCATCGTAGTGCCGGGCACCGGCATAAGCATGCAGAACAGGGCTGCCTGTTTTAGCCTGGAGAAGGGGCATCCCAACCAGGTAGATGGAGCGAAGAAGCCATTTCACACTATTATCCCGGCATTCGTGACCAAACACGGCAAGCCTGTAATGAGTTTTGGGGTAATGGGGGGAGCAATGCAGGCACAAGGACATTCGCAGATGATGGTTCGTATCTTTGATTATCATCAGAATCCACAGGCAGCTTGCGACGCCCCCCGCTGGCGGGTCTTCGAGAACATGGAGGTAGCTTTCGAGCCTGGTTTCAGTCCGGATGTATTGGAGGAACTGACCCAGCGAGGGCACAAGATAAATCCTTTAAAAACAGACCCCACATGGTTCGGGGGAGGACAACTGATATATAAATTGACTGACGGTTATTGTGGTGCTTCCGATCCAAGAAAAGACGGACAGGCAGTTGGCTTCTAAAATCACCATAACTGATTGATACAATATGCTCAACGTTTCTAAAATCTCCAAATCATACGGTGAGCAGTTGTTGTTTAGTAGCATCAGCTTCAATATCGGAGCCAGAGAGCGCATGGCAGTAATTGGAGCAAATGGTGCAGGAAAAACCACGCTGTTCGAAATAATCCGCGGTAATGTAACCCCTGATGGAGGGCAGATAAGCAAACAACAGGGCATCAGCATAGGCTGTCTGCAACAGGAGATTACGCCCTCTTCTGTTTGCTCCCTGCTTGATGCAGTGACAGACGTCCCTACAGGGGCTATGAGACTGAAACATGCTATTGACGTTGTCCAGCAGGAGATGGCAGAGGAGAAAGATGCCAGTAAATCGGCAAAATTGCTCCAGGAAATGGGAGAGCTCCAGCACAGGTTCGAAGCGGCTGGTGGATATAACATTGAATACGAGGCGAAAATCGTCCTCTCTGGATTAGGATTCAACTCCCCTGATTTTAGCCGCCCATTGAATGAATTCAGTGGAGGATGGCTGATGCGCGCTGAACTAGCCAAACTGCTCTTGCTCAATCCTGACTTGTTACTGCTCGATGAACCGACAAATCATCTTGACCTGGAGTCATGTATCTGGTTTGAAAACTATCTTAAGAGCTACCATGGTGCAGTTATGGTCATCTCCCACGACCGGGAGTTCCTGAATAATGTAGTGGACAGCGTTCTTGCCATCGAGCCAGGCAGGATTATCCATCATCATGGCAACTATGATAGCTTCATAACGACACGACAAAAGGAACTTGAGACCAGCGAGGCAACTGCCAGGAGACAGAAACGTAAGACAGAGCAAGAGATGCGATATATAGAGCGCTTTCGCTATAAAGCCACAAGGGCAACCCAGATCCAGAGTCGAATAAAGCGATTGCAAAAGATACAAACAGTGGAGGTTCCCCGAACAAGCAAGAAAATACACTTCTCTTTCCCCGGTGTTGAGAGAGGAGGAGAGGAAGTTATTAAACTCTCCCATGTTTCGAAAGCCTATGGAAACAACATCGTATATAAAGACCTTAACCTGGTACTTCAGCGAGGAGACAGGGTAGCCCTGCTAGGGCATAACGGCGCAGGAAAGACAACACTGCTAAAAATATTGGCGAATGTTCTTCCCTTCGAAAAGGGACAGCGCACATTAGGATACAACATCAGCACCGCATATTATGCCCAGCATCAACTCGAAATTCTCAACCCTGAAAATAGCGTGCTATCCGAGCTACGCAGTGTTGCTCCTGATGATACAGAACAAAGATTACGCAGCATCCTGGGTGGCTTTCTCTTCAGCGGAGACGATATAGCGAAGAAAGTATCCGTGCTGTCTGGCGGCGAAAAGAGCCGACTGGCAATAGCCAAGATGCTGGTACAGTCAACGAACTTCTTGTTAATGGACGAACCCTCCAACCACCTCGACATCGCCTCAAGAGAAGTGCTCACCGACGCACTTGAAGCCTATCAAGGGACTCTCTGCCTTATTACCCACGATCGTACTCTTATTCGCCAAATCGTAAATAAAATCATTGTGGTTGCAGAAAACCAAATTCAGGTATTTCCGGGAGACTATGATAGCTATCTCTACTGGAAGGAAAGCCGACCTGAAAAAAATTCGGGGACATGTCAGGAATCAGCAGGGAAAGCTGATAGTAAGGACAATAGTAAAGAGGAGTTACGTCGGCGCAAGGTAAAGGAAGGAGAACTAAGAAACAAATACTACAGGATACTGTCTCCTGTCCTGCAGAAAATCAGCAAAATCGAAGCCAGTCTATCAACACTGGAGGCACAATTGAAGGAAATTGAGGATACATTCTCCAGCTCTACCCACTATGAGGACAGTACCAACGTAGTTAATAACATCCATACCCATCAAAAGCTGAAGAAAGATATTGATTCGCTTACTGAGGAATGGGAGAGATTTTCCCTTAAGGCTGATAAAATAACAGGCGAGTTTGAGGAGAAAAAAAGAGGGCTCTAATAATGGCGTGAGCCTGAGTTAGGCCACGGTAAAAAAGGTTCAGTACATTGGTTAATAGAACAGATAAGCCAGGAACAACGAAGAGGAGCTTCTTTATCGTAGTCAATACTAAGGCGGGGCGTTACGATGAGTATCTTGTTTACGAGTACCTGGCAGATTTATTATCCAGAGAAAATATCTCAGGAGAAATATATCACTTCGTAAACCAACAGGAACTGGCAGAGAGGATAAAGAAGACTAAGCAGGAGCATTTTGACCTCTATATAGCCGTGGGAGGGGATGGTATGGTAGCGCTGCTTGCCAGTTGCCTTCAGGACTGGAAAAAACCGATCATAATTATACCGGCAGGCACAAGCAACACTATGGCCAACATACTGGGCATCCCCCTGGACGCAAAACTAGCCGTCCAGCAACTTATTCATTTCGGGAAAACGAAAACTATTGACGCCCTGCAGATAGAGGACAGATTGTTTTTCATGAACGTCTCTACGGGCTTCTCCTCATCTGTTGTAAATGAATTAGACTCCACCAAGAAATCTCTGCTTGGAATATTTGCTTACATATTTGCTGGACTGCTACGCCTGCCGAAAACAACTCAACATACATTCTCCGTCGAAATAGATGGGAGGCGGCAACAGGTAAAAGCGGCGGAGTTATTTGTGGTCAATTCGGGAGTACTGGGCAGGTCACAATACACCGTATCGGACAGCAAGATTGACGACGGAGTGCTGGAAGTAGGTATCGTTCGCGATGCCTCAATCAGGGGAATAGTTGATGTTGTGCTGGACATTCTCGTCAGAAAGCGAAAGAAAGGTTTCCAGCTCATCGGACAGGGGAAACATATTACCGTGTTAACTGAAAAGCCACTGAAAGTACAGGCAGATGGAGATATCATAGGAGAAACTCCACTTACTATAGAAGTCGTACCCAGGGCAGCAACATTTGTCATCCCTGCATAACAAAAGAATCACCAGAGAAAAGGGGTTGTCTCGAAGGGTAACGCCATTTCAGCTTAGCAATGGCAAGGTATCAGGCGCATAGGGGAGCACACAAACTGAGGCCCCCTGCCCATGGCGTACAAAGGCATCTTCAAGCGCCTTATCGACAGTGGAAAACGGAGTAAATTTCACCGCTATCGCGTCATCATTGCTGATTCCGCCAGAGACCAGAGATATCCTGGCACGCCGCCGTGTATTTGCCCATGCCATTGTCAGGGCACCAGCAACTGAATCTTTAATCTCTCCGGACCGTACCATAGTGTCTATCTCCTCCATGCTATGTCCGGCAAACTGAACCATCTCAGGATGCATCACGGCAAAACCTTCAGGACAGGGAGTTACCACGATTATAGTTCCACCATCATTCACACAATGCTCCGCCGCATAGAGGCATTTATGTGCCTGCCAGAACTCAATATCGCAGGGGTGAGAGCCAGCAACAACAATATCAGTCTTATTAGCGACGGACACACCATACACTCGGCGCGATAGCTCAACTCCTTCTCGAAAAGCAGCTCTGGGATCTCCAAAGACAGCCTTCACCAATCTTCCCTTAGCATCCAGTACTGTATTCAGAATGGCACGCAATCCTGCCCGTTCAGCGATTGCCTCCATTTCATGCCGAACAGTATTCTCCAATATACCCAGCATACTGAGATCACAACTGCGTACAGAGAGCAAATGGACCTCTCCTGTTGTCTGCACTCCACATATCCCTGGCTGGATAATTTTGGCGCCGCCGGAAAAACCGGGAATATGGTGTGGCACTATTGAACCTATCCCCAACACCAGGTCAGCACCTACGACCAGACGGTTTACCATCACTGGAATGCCTGCCTGCGTAGTTCCCATCCGCACCAGTACCTCAGGGTTAAAAGCATCGTGATTTATTACCTGTATACGGCTGGTGACAACGCTACCATATTTTGTGTCCATTTCCTGAGCAGTCATACTACGATGTGTTCCAAGGGCGATAAGCAGCTGAACCGCATCGTCAGGCACGCCAGCAGCGCTAATTGCATTGAGGATTTCTGGAAGGATGACATCTGTAGGGGTAGGACGTGTATTGTCATCAGCCACTATAACAATACGCTTTGCACCCCGGGCTAACTCAGTAAGGGATGTTGCAGCGATAGGATTTGATAACGCTCGTCTGATCTCGGCAGCGGCATCTGTTACAGGGGAAATTTGATGGGGAGTATAAATCCCTTTCAAATTCGCCTCTGGCACAGAGAAGGAGACCGTCTCCTCTCCATAGGGCATCTCAACATTTATCAGCCTGGCCATATTCAATACCTCCTGAATATGCGAAGTGCCGCTAGTATAGCAATTCTATGCCCACCGGGCTATGTTACAATTAACAATCGGTTTAGTAAAAGAAGCGTTGGTTCATTAAAATGGCAGATTAGGAGGCAAGCATGCATATCAAGTTAACTTTCCTGGGTGCGGCTCAGAATGTCACCGGTTCACAGTACCTTGTTGAAGTCAACGGCTCCAGCTTCCTGGTGGATTGCGGACTGTACCAGGAAAGACAATTCAAGGATAGAAACTGGGCGCCCTTTTACTTCGACCCCAGTAAGCTCGACGCCGTATTGCTGACTCATGCTCACCTGGACCACTGCGGATTATTGCCGAGGCTCGTAAAAGAAGGGTTCCAGGGAAAGATTTACTGCACCAGTGCTACCGCTGAAATCGCCAAAATCATACTTACGGACTCAGCAAAAATACAAGAAGAAGATGCAGAATTCAAACAGAAAAGGCACAAACGTGAAAGGAGGAAAGGGCCTCATCCAGAGATACCCTTGTATACCATCAGTGACGCCCAGAACTGTTTTCCGCTATTTTCAGATGTCAACTATAAAGAGCCAGTTCAAATAGGCAAAGGTATCAGTGCTACATTCTGTGATGCTGGACATGTACTTGGTTCAGCCATGATAAAGGTCACGGTAAGCCAGGATGGAGATAAACGGAGCCTGCTCTTTTCCGGTGATATTGGTCGTTGCAACAAACCCATTCTACAAGACCCAACCTTTTTCACCGAAGCAGATTATGTGCTGGTGGAATCCACTTACGGTAACAGGACACATGACAGCCAGAATTCCATCACTGAAGACCTTGCCAATGTAATAAATTCAACCGTGAAAGCAGGGGGCAACATAGTAGTCCCGAGCTTCGCCCTGGAGAGGTCGCAGGAAATACTCTATTATCTTAATGAATTGCTGTTAGCGGACCGTATACCACACCTGGTCGTCTTTATTGACAGCCCAATGGCTATAAACGTCACAGAGGTATTCGAACACCATCCTGAACTATTCGACCAGGAAATGATGGACCTCATACGACAGAGGAAATCACCTTTCGACTGGCATGGACTGAACATGGTCAGGACGGTGGACCAGTCAAAAGCCATAAACTATATAACAGGCAGTACCATGATAATCGCCGGCTCCGGTATGTGTACCGGGGGCAGGATAAAATACCACCTCTTGGCGAATATCGGCAGGAAGGAAAGCACTCTCCTCTTCATAGGTTATCAGGCAGCAGGCACGCTGGGGAGACAGATAGTCGATGGAGCTAAAAAGGTCCGTATACTTGGACAAGAGCACCTTGTCCGGGCCAGAGTGGCTCAGATACATGGCTTCTCCGCCCACGCCGACGTAAATGAGATTACTAGCTGGCTATCATCACTTCAAAAGCCACCCAGGCAGCTTTTTGTCGTGCATGGAGAAGCGGATTCCGCCCAGCACCTTGCTACCCACCTGAGAGAAAAACCCGGTTGGCAAATTTCTATACCTGAGTATCAGGAGGAGTTCATCCTCGACTGACAGAGAACTCCTTTTTCGGCTCATCTGACCAGGGCTTTTTCTCCGATTATCTCCTGCCCATGATACCAGCGTTGTACCGCCTCAACCGCAATCTCCGGTTCATCGCATATCGTGAGCATGTCCAGATCTTCCTCAGAAATAAATCCTCGACTGAGGACGGAGTCCTGCAACCAATCCAGAAATCCTTTCCAATAGCTGCTGTTGAACAATATCACCGGAAATGGCTTCATCTTATGTGTTTGCATAAGGGTCAGCACCTCTGTCAGTTCATCCAGCGTCCCAAGTCCACCAGGAATGATGATAAAAGCGATGGCGTATTTAACCAGCATAACCTTGCGAGCGAAAAAATGATTGAATGTAATAGATTTGGTGGTATAAACATTGGGTGACTGTTCTTCTGGTAGTTCTATATTCAATCCAATAGAGGCAACACCTGCTTTGTGAGCACCCTTATTAGCCGCCTCCATGACGCCAGGGCCTCCACCCGTTATTATAGAGAAACCCTTTCGCCCAAGTTGATATGCTATCTCCATGGTTTGCTTATATAGTTTTTGCCGTGGAGTAAGCCTGGCTGAACCATAAATGGTCACGGCCGGCTCTACTCCGGTAAGCTTGTCGAACCCTTCCACCAGTTCTCCAATTATGCGAAACATCCGCCACGATTCTTCCTTAGCTAACTCATTAATTTCATAACCATATTCCATATTATCCCCCACAGTGCGAAAATATCGTCATCGTCTCTCTTCTAAAGTCAGATGTAAACCTGAGTAGAGGTTTCTGTCCTCCAGCATAAGTGTCAGGACAAACAAACTCTACCTGCAAGTGGTACCACGCCTTACTACTACAAGCACACCCGCCATAGCAGCTATTGCCAGGACCATGTGCCAGGTTTCTATATTATATCCGCCAACAGGAAGAGCCTCTCCTCCCACGGACATTACTGCATAGCTCAAATAACAAACCTCACAGGACACCAACGCTGAGTGATAGCCTATCCGCATATACCCTTCTTCTCCCCAGCCTGAACCCCAGCTATTACGAAGTATCCAGTAACCGCTTGTCTCCGGGTCGCCATTGTCATCCCATCCCACCAGGGAAATGGCGTGATTAGTCGGGGTATAGTAACAGGGGTTTGCCCAGCACTCGGTATTCGAGTCCGTATAGATGCCCTCGTAATAAGAATTGAAGTCCCATCCCACCAGGACAGCGGCATCCACAGGGCCATAATTCATTATAGTTTCTTTTATCGCCAGGACGTCGCCACATGGAGCCCGCCGCCAGGAATTAAAAGTGATACGCTGGTCTCCCCAATGAGAGCAGTCTCCTGGATCCCCTATCACGTATGGAAAATCGTCTTCGCTGATCACCCCCTCAACAGTGAGTGCTTCGAGCTCGGAATAGCTATAATCCGCGCCCAAACAGCCATAGAAATGCTCGTTATATTGGGGCAGCCTACCAAGACACCATATAACAAATGACTCAGAGAAATCAACGCATTTCTCATCATATAATCCATTTGCCCTGTTATAGACTCCCTCTGCAGCGGCACAGGCAGCAAAGGCATAGCAGGAGCCGCATGGTCCCTGGTCCCTGATATCACCGATATAGGGGCGTCCATTCTTATCACGCCAGTCGAACGCAGAAGGAATTCCATCCCCCGTATAATCATTCAGCATTGTATCCGTCTGACCGTAATCATCGCATTCACCATTCACCTGCTCTTCAACAGATGCAACTTCAAACAAAGGCTCGTCATTTAGTTCCATCAGTTCCAGCATGGGTATTCTGCTTATACCTTTCAGGCTATCGCTCTCTTTAGGAATACAAATAGCACACTCGCCAGAATAAGTTCCTCTGTCTATTTCTTCCGTTTCGATATCATAGCCATACCGGGCACAATAGGAAAACTCCTTACCTGCCCTGCCATAGTAGAAATCCCAGGCATCGCACTCCGAACCATCGGGAAAAATACAAACGCCATATTGATTCCCCTCGCTATCTACTCTGGTTTCGTACTGATATCCCATCATCTCACAGTAATTTGCTGCCGGGCTTGGAAATCCTCGTGCAGGTTGCTGCCCTGAAGGAATCTTGCCTTCATCTGTACAACAAGTACTCTGCCCATCATCTGCATATAACGGAGACGACAGGATGCCATGGAAAGGAAGCAAAAGCAATACGGCAAACAATAAATACAGGGAAATAGCGGTTAATAGCCATCGCTCAATACATCGACATTTCATAAGACACCATTCTCCTCTGTTTCTATAGTGGACATTATATTCTCTATCATACAGCGAAACAATATGTCACAAATGAGCAGGTGTTTTTTTGACAACTTTACCTTGACAATATCCTTATCATCAACATAATATCAGGACATGCAATCCTTATTTAATCTGCTATTGCTTACCTTCATACCTCTATTCATTGCCATTGACCCTTTGAGTCTACCACCCTTCGTATTATCTCTAACAGAAGAGCTATCGGTCCACCAACGTCACAAGCTAATACACTCCTCAATGGGCACCGCCGCCCTGGTCGGACTTGCCTTTCTGTTCTTCGGACAATTCATATTAAGTACAATGGGTATCTCGGTGGGGGCCTTCGCCATCGGTGGAGGACTTATCCTCTTGGTACTGTCAACCAACTACATTACCAAGGGAAGGATGGTGGAGAACAGTGAAGAGGCAATGGTGGGCGTGGTTCCTCTCGGCACACCACTGACAGCCGGGCCTGCAACGATAACTACACTGCTGTTGTTGCAGAACGAATTCCCCCTGTACATTGTACTAATATCCTTTGCACTGAATCTACTAATAACCTGGGGGATCTTACTCTTAGGCAATAAACTTATCAGAGTGCTCGGCAAAGGAGGCTCCAGGGCCATATCACAGGTGTTCAGTCTGCTGCTGGCATCTATCGCTATAACTATGATATTACGCGGGTTGGATATGCTGGGGATAATTAGTCTCGTAGCCTAGCGTTCCCAGGAAATGCCCGGCACGTGGCATAATCAACGGCCAGCTTACACCGAACAAACTCTGCTTCAGTTATCTTTACTGGTATCATCTTCCTTCTCGATTTCGAGGGTACATTCAGTGAGCACGGCCGCCAGTGCTCCCAGTGCAACCAGCACAGGAGCTGCCAGCACTGTAACCGCAGCCGCAGAAGCACCAACCGTTAACGGAATATCGATTAGATTTCTATCTGCATGTATAAGGCGGATTCTCCTGACATTCCCTTCTCGTATAATCTCCTTGACCTTCCTCACTACATCTTTACCAGATATGGTAAACTTCTCGCTTGTTGTCATAACCAGCCTCCTCTCTCTTTCTCAATCTTCTTTCTTGCCCAGAAATTATCACAAAAGCATGACTAACTATGAAAGATTCCTTCCCGGTTGTTATTGCAGACTATTTTCCGCTGGATATAACTGGTACAGTTACACTATTAACACTGTAAATAAGCATCTGCTAGAATAATACTCTAATATGAAAAAAGATTATAGCTCAAACAGAAAGAGACAGCCCATTATAGATAATCTCGACGAAGGGAAGTTGGCAACTATGCCCGACTTGAAGGAACTCGCCAAGAGAGCATCCTCCCAAATTCGAAAAGATAAAACCTGGACGGGACATCTTTTTGCTGCGGATAAAGGGCGTATACATGGTGTTCTTCTCTGCAAAAAAACTTTATCGACTATCTTTGAAAAAAGTCTCTCATCAGGTGATTCCGACAGTTACTGTGAAGAGATTAACGAGGCTACCTGGTTTTCTGAGAACCCCTGATTGGAGGGATTTCCTTATGAGGTATCATTGCACACAAAGAATATTGTCGGAGGAGGAAGTATGACTGAACATATTGGTATCGTTGCCTGTAGCCCTGAGGGAGCGGCACTTTGCTACCGTACAATCTGTGTTGAGGCAGCAGCTATCATGGGAAAACATGCCTTTCCTGAGATTACCATGCACGGCTTTTCCTTCAAAGAATATGTGCAGTATCTCGACGCCGAGAACTGGGAAGGAGTCGCCAGCTTAATGCTCTCTTCTGTAGAGAAACTGGCGAAAGCAGGAGCCACTTTTGCCATATGCCCTGATAATACTATTCATCAACCGTTTGACCTGATCCTTGAGAAGTCATCCCTCCCCTGGCTGCATATCGCCGAGGAGGTAGCAACAGAGGCAGTACGGCAAGGCTATACTTGCCTGGGCGTACTGGGCACCCTCTCCCTGATGGAAGGGCCTGTTTATTCGTCCCGACTCGACGCCGTCAGGATTGAACAGAAACTTCCGGCGAGAAAAGACCGTGAACGTATAAACCATATCATCTTCGATCAACTGGTTGAAGGCCGATTTCTTCCTGAAGCACGCGCGTACTTCAACGAAGTGATTGAAGGATTAAAAAGAGATGGTTGCGATGCCGTCGTCCTGGGCTGTACCGAGATACCGCTCCTGATGACAGAAGGGAAATCTACTCTGCCGATGCTTGATTCCACAAGACTATTGGCAAGGGCCGCTCTAAATAAAGCCACAGGAACTATTCCTGCCTGAGTAGACAGAATCAATGATAAACGGAATAAAACACCTCAAGGAGAGCCTGCAAAAAACTATGGGGCGTTTTCTTCAGATATTTCCCATAGAATTGGTAATACGCACCATACAAGAACTGGGGCGTAACGATGCAACACATCTGTCGGCAGGAATAGCATTCTACTCCCTCCTGTCACTATTTCCTTTGCTGCTGGGTTTGATAGCCATCCTGGGAACCGTTCTTCCCTCTGAAACCGTACAAAAGGAGATCTTTGAATTTCTTGAAGCCAATATGCCGATAGCTGTTGACCTGGTACAGCGTAATATTACCAGTGTTATACAATTCCGTAGCAAGCTTGGGATAATAAGCATGGGAGGCCTGTTCTGGACAGGAAGTCTTATGTTCGGCGCCATGAGTCGTGCCATAAACCGGGCCTGGAATGTACACCAAGACAGACCTTTCTATATAAGAAAACTGAGAGATGTAGGTATGGCATTGGGTATCAGCATATTGTTCCTCCTCTCACAGGGAGTCACCGCTTTTTTCTCCGTCCTTCAAAGCTTCAATCTCCCTCCACTACCATTTCCTGCCATTGTCCCTGATGTCACCATCACCAGCCGGCTCATGGCTTTCTTTATTATTCTGATTATATTCCTGTTGCTATACAAATTCATTCCAAACACTAAAACCCACTGGCGATATATATGGACAGGGGCCCTGCTGGCTGCCTTAATGTTTGATGCCTCCAGAAACCTCTTCATCTTCTATCTCAACCGCTTTGCCAACTATGAGATAATCTATGGGTCGATGGCATCTATCATCGCCTTGCTTATCTGGATATTTTTCTCTGCCTGTATCCTGGTCTTTGGGGCCGCACTAAGCGCAGAGTATACACGCATGCGCCTGGGTGCACGTCGGGGAGAGCTCATACCACCTGATTGATAAATCATGGCGATAAGATATACACCTAAGGATAAGCAACATGGATAGAAAAAGTCTGGAGATGCTGGAATTCCCTCCTATCAGGGAGATTCTAGCTGGCTTTACTTCGTTTTCAGCCAGTCGCGAACTGGCTATCTCTCTTCAACCCCTTCCGGACCCCGAACAGGTTTCCCTGTTATTAAGACAGTCCTCAGAGGCACGGCACCTCTTCTCTCTGGAGCATGATTTTTCCATCGGCGAGGTAACTGATATACGAGAAGAGGCAAGGATGGCAGAGAGAGGTAAGATTCTGGAACCCAAAACGCTGCTTAAGATACAGCAGACTTTGACCGCCATCAACCTGTTACAGGACAAATTGAAAGGACTGGCTCCAGAAATTCCCCTGTTGAGTGAGCTCACCTCTGGTCTTACCAAACTACATCACCTCGAGAAGGACATCGGTAACTGTATAAAGGAGCCTGGCGAGTTGGTAAGTGCCGCTTCTCCCCAGTTAGCCCTGGTCAGACAAAGAGCCAGACAGATACGTGAGCAATTGACGAGCGCTCTACAAGCCATAATCAATTCACCCAAGGGCAACAGGATAATCCAGGAGCCAATTATCGCTCAAAGAGAAAACAGATATGTCATCCTGGTGAAGGTAGAATATCGAAAAGAAATAAATGGCATCATCCATGACAGTTCCAATTCAGGGGCCACCGTGTTCATTGAGCCATGGAGCGTGGTGGAGCAGGGAAACGACCTGCGAGAGCTGCTGGCAGAGGAGCGGCGTGAGATTGAACGAATTCTCCGGGAGCTGAGTGCCAAAGTGGGAGTATATGAAGATGAAATCTCAAATAACATAGCTCTGGTAGCCGAACTGGACCTGGCTTTGGCCAAGGCACGATACGCCCGGGACGCCGGAGCGATTGAACCCTCGATCTCCATATCAGTCCAGGGCAGAAAAGGGGGCAAAAATAGCCAGGCGCCGGTGCTCAAACTTATAGAGGCCCGGCATCCGCTGATTGGGAAAAAGGCAGTGCCCCTTACCGTGGAGATTGGGGACGACTACCCTATACTCGTAATAACCGGGCCCAATACCGGTGGCAAAACAGTTGCTCTAAAGACAATCGGGTTGCTCAGTATTATGGCTCAGGCTGGCATGCCAATTCCCGCCTCGGAACAGAGCTGTCTTCCCGTTTTTGATAACATTTTCGCCGACATCGGCGATGAGCAAAGCATAGAACAAACGCTCTCCACCTTTAGCTGGCACATGGGTAATATCATCCGCGTCCTCAGAGACGCTACCGGAAGCAGCCTCGTGCTTCTTGACGAACTGGGTACCAGTACCGACC
>CAZZHQ010000023.1:0-31519 GCA_964654015.1 uncultured Dehalococcoidales bacterium
GGGTAACACCCAGGAGGGGTAACCCTACGGAAAGTGCCACAGAAACATACCGCTCTGCATTGCAGTGTAAGGGTGAAATGGCGAGGTAAGAGCTCACCAGCGGTCGGGTGACCGGCCGGTTGGGCAAACCCCACCTGGAGCAAGACCGAATAGAAGGGCGATTGAAGCGCTCGGCTGAAGCCCTCGGGTTGGTCGCTTGACTCCGATGGTAACATCGGAGCTAGATGGATGGTCACCGCCCTGTATAAGGGTACAGAACTCGGCTTATAGATCTACTTGCTCGCTATTATTTCTACGGTAAAAGAAACTTCAGCGTTTTTTAATAACCATAGAGGCATAACCCACGACCCTGGAGAAGTCGCCGGTTGTATCACCACTGGTGGCGTACTTCAATAATTCGGGCTTCCGCGCATTCATTGCCCTGGCTGCTATTATCGCTACAGCTACCGGTCCATAACCGCACATCGTGCAGTTGAGAGATGCCCTGCGCTGATACAATTCCCCTTCGTCAAGATTAGTAATAGCTTCAATCATGGCCCTATCTTTCTCTGTGGTTATGTCATGAGACTCATAGTGAGAGAAGTCAGTGCTGGCAATGATTATGGAGTTTGCGGCGTACATTGAGATAGTCTTCCCCAGCTCCTGAGCTGTTTCCAAATCTTGAGCCATCATGGTTATTGGTACAATTCTCACTTTCCCATAGAGATGTTGAAGCCAGGGCAACTGTACTTCTACACTATGTTCATAGAGGTGAGCTGTCTCGTCTGCCTTAACTATGCCACCCGTTAGCTGCTGCGTTAAATCTTCATTCACCGACACTTCACCTAGAGGAGTGCTCCAGGCATTTTTCGCCCATATCGAAACTGGAGGGCCATACCCGGTATGATTGGGACCGATTATTATTGCAGTTTCGATTATGCCATCATCCGCAAGTTGCTTATAAGCATGAGCTGCTACAGGGCCGGAGTATAAATAACCTGCGTGGGGAACAATGAGGCTTAAGATTTCCCTGGGACCCTCTCCAGCTATACGTGGCAGGCCTCCTGGCCCAAGTTCATGTTTATAACACCACTCTATTTGCTCTTCGAGTTCTCCCTGAGAGCCGGCATAAAACATGCCTGAAACTGACGGTTTCCTGATATGCGTAAACATGACTGATGTCCAGCTTTATTTATTACTCTTTTCCTCTTTGTCTTTTTGAGGAGTCTCTTCTTTTTTCTTTTGTGGTTCCCTCAACCATCGATGAATCTCATCCAAGGCAGGGGGGAAAATACTGAACACCTCTATATCGCCAGCAAATTGTAATTTGTGCTCCTCCTGAATAAACAGCAGGCCGACTTCATCCTCCTTGAGGGTCTCTGTTATTTGTTTGGACAGGAATTCAGCTCTCTTCTTCGAAGTCTCAAAATAGGACTCTGAAACCTGCATAGCTACTTTCTGGCTGGTAAGTCCAGAGAAAATACATCTTTCCCAATCAATAGTTTCCTCGAGGAGCTCTTTATCTTCAAAAGCCTCAAGCACGGCATCGCTTTCACATTTATTTTTAACAACCTGATAGCTGCCTGGGCTTAAGTTTTCCAGTATTTTCAGCCCATCCTCTCCAGATTGCACGACCGATTCGTGATAAATTCGCCTTATGCTGCCAATCTGGCCCTCTAACTTACTTAGCTGCTCCGATACCTGCTGCCAGTAAACACTGACCTTTTTCTTATATTCCTCAGGGGCTTTATCGCTTGAGAATAAAAGGGGGACAAAGTAAAGTTTCTTACCTTTTCGGAAATCCTCCACTGAGGGTTTTTCTATCTTGCCAAGCTCTGTCACTGTCTATCAGTCGTCTCCTCTTCTCTGCCCCAGTTTTGCATTAGCTCTTTGATAATCTGTGCTAGCCTGGGACTGTCTTTTAAGCGCTGAGTAAATACAGGGCAACTCTGCAGAATCATGTTCTGACCAGCGGAGGCTATGCCTTCTAAAGCATTGTCCATTTCATTTTTTGCCGCATCCGGGAGATTTGTCGTCTGCATCATCGACCTGAAATGCGCTATGTCATCGGAACTAGCCTGTATGGGGGAAACACAATTTTTATACCAGGGACATTCCTTGCACTTAATTATGGCAGAAGCTTCGTCAAGTATATCACCCATTTTATAAGTCCTCCTCTCAGATTGTAGCAATATGTTTTCACCAAGGGCAAATCCAGCTCTCAATTTATGGAACCATTGGGCAGAAACCCACCTTTCTTTTAGCCGGCTATATTGACACCAAATCAGCCAGGAAATATTATTTACGTGTTAATCTCGGAGGAGGTATCGGATTATGGCAATCTATGCAGAAGACATCATTGTAGATAAGAAGGATCAACTGGAGAAAATTGAGGGCCTATGCCTGGAAGATGAAATCATTCGAGCTGTTTTCGATTTAAAGGGCAGAGGTACAGGCTTTATAGGTATCACAAACAAGAGGGTCATCTACTATGACAAGGAATTCCTTAGAGGTAAAAAAGCGCTGGTCAGTATACCAATCTACCAGATTGCAGCAGTAGCCAGTGAGGACAACAAGGGTTTTCTGATTAAGAGCGGCTTCTTAGTCAGTGATACTTTAACTATCAGTTCGATGGGGCTTGAGCCAAAGACCTTTGAATTCCGTGGTGGAGACAAAGCTCACCAGGCACATAATATCCTCATGGAATACCTGCTATCATAGGGACTATCACGGTATTGATTAATTTGAGGCAAGATGCTGCTAGAACTATCAGTTGAGAACTTCGGGATAATCGGGCAGATAAAATGGCAACCGATTTCGACCTTTAATGTGCTCACCGGCGAAACCGGTGCAGGCAAGTCTCTGATAATTGATGCCATCGAGGCCCTCACAGGCAAACGGATAGGAGAGGAAGTTATTCGTGCGGATGCAGATTATGCCAGAGTCGAGGGCGTTATCAAGCTTAGCGAAAACCCAGCTCTACAGAGTATCCTGGCGGGACATGGAATTGAAGGGGAAGATAATATCGTATTAACCCGCCAGATTGACCGAGGAAATCGTGGCATTAATCGAGTAAACGGACGCGCTGTTCCTCTCCGTTTACTACGTGAAATCGGAAGGCTGCTGATAGATATCCATGGCCAAAGTGAACATGTTTCCCTTAACGACCCATCTGTACAGTTGCTTCTATTAGATCGTTATGCTCATGGCGAAGTACTCCGTTCTGAAATTGAGTCAGCCGTGGAGAAATTTTATCAGGTAGAGAAAGAACTAAAAGCACTGACCGAGGATGCGAGGGAGGCAGCTCGCCGTAGCGACCTGTTAAGTTTTCAGGTTGATGAAATAATAAAGGCCGAACTACAGGACGGTGAAGACATCGAGCTTCAAGCGGAGAGCTCTATCCTTTCAAATGTAGAAAAACTTAAGTCCTTTTCTCAGGCAGCCTATGAGGCGCTCTATAGCGGGGAGCTTTCTCTTCCTTCGGCCACTGACAGGCTCGGAGAAGCCGTAAAGTTACTCCAAGAGCTTGCCCAGGCAGATCCAGGCACGAAGGACTTATTGAAGGACGCGGAAGGAGCATCCTACCAAATTGAGGATGTATCCCTGTCTCTCAGGGCATACCAGGATAAGCTTGAATATGATCCTGAGCGATTGGAAAGGATAGAGCAGCGGCTTAGCCTTATCCGTGATTTGAAGCGGAAATATGGCGATTCCATCAACGATATGAATCAATATGCAGATGAGGTAGAGGAGGAATTAAAGCAACTTGACAGTAGAGGTGAAAGAAGGTCTGAGTTGCAGGAGGAGGAAGCAGTACTCAGAAAAAATATAGGAGAGATGAGCTTTCGCCTATCGACTATCCGACACGAGGCTGCTGATAAGTTATCCGGAGAGATAGAGAAGGAACTTGCTCATTTGAATATGGCACAGGTTAGATTTCAAGTACAGTTCTCCCGGTTTGATACGGAGAACGAGGTTGAGCTTCCAGATGGTCATAGCTATTCTTTTACCAATAGTGGCATAGACAGGGTAGATTTTTTCCTGGCTACCAATCCAGGTGAAGACTTTAAATCTCTAGCTAAAATTGCCTCGACTGGAGAGGCATCTCGCCTTATGCTGGCTATAAAAAGCGTTCTTTCGAAGGTGGATGCCACTCCCACATTAATCTTTGACGAAATCGACATTGGTGTGGGAGGCAGGAGTGGCGACGTAGTGGGTCAAATGCTTTCAACTCTGAGTAAAGACCACCAGGTTATCTGTATTACCCACCTTCCTCAAGTAGCGGTGTTTGCCAATGCCCACTACAATGTCCACAAGGACTTTCACGATGAGCGTACTATTACAACGGTTACTCTCCTTTCAGGGCAGGACAGGCTCAAGGAACTCTCCGCTATGCAAGGGAGTTTGAGCGAACCTGCCATAGAGAGCGCCCAGGAGCTTTTAGAAAAGGCGGAGGCATGGAAGATAACCAAGCAAACAGTGGTTGACTAGTCTGCTGCTTATTCCTTTCCCTGTGCGACGCGTGCCTTCTTTAGAGCATCCTTCGCCCCTTGAATCAGGAAATTATCCGCTGCTCCTACAGTATTAAATCTGAATCCTTTCTTGATTGCCCACTCAATGTTGTCAGGACTGGTGAACATTCCTGCGGGTTTACCTCTTTTCGCGGCTGCCGCCAGTACCTTATCGAAAGCTGCCAGGTATTGCGGATTATCCCAGTCTGGAGGTGTGCCAAGCATACTAAAAGCAAGGTCATAAGGCCCAATATAGCAAGCATCTACTCCTTCCACAGCCAGTATCTCATCCACATTATCGACTGCCTGTTGAGTCTCAATCTGGACAGCTATCAGGAGTTCATCGTTTGCCGTATTGACGTAATCAGGGTCAAAAGTGGCTGCTCTGCGTGGTCCGCATCCCCTGATTCCCTCAGGTGGATATTTGCAAATCCGAACGGCATACTCAGCCTCTTCTTTCGAGTTGACCCAGGGCAACAGTACACCATAAGCGCCCAAATCCAGGACACGTTTAACCACTACCATATCATTCCATTGAGGCCTGACAATAGGAACACAACTGGTTCCATTCATCGCCTGCATCATTACCTGCATGGTCTCAAATCCTATCGGACTGTGTTCTCCATCCAGCAGGAGAAAGTCATAGCCAAGCCGTGATAGCCACTCAGTCACATCAGGATGACCGAGACCAACGAATGTACCCGTAATTGTCTCTCCTTTTTTCAATCTTGCCTTAAGCTCGTTTTTCAATGTTTATTACCCCCTGTTTTTATTTTCCTCTGGTGAAGTTTTATTAACTACCAGGTATCGTCAGTATTGCCTTATCTTCCAAAAGTTTATCTCTGAGTAGTTCTGCATTTAGTTCAGCAGGAGCAATGTCATCCTGCACAATAGCAGCGGCAGCCGTACCAGCCGCTTGCCCCAACGCCATGCAACAAGGAATAAGGCGGACACTTCCCAGTGCCTTTCCTGTAGTAGAAACACAGCGGCCGGCTACAAGCAGATTTCTTGATTCTTCGGGAATGAGACATCGATAAGGAACAGCGTAAGAGCCTCCCCCTTTAATAAAACTGAATTGTGTTTTCCCCCCTTTGGGGTCGTGTATGTCGATAGGATATGCCCCTCTGGCAATTCCATCCGGAAACTCACTCCGTCCGAGTACCTCTTGCTCAGTGAGCGTATATATACCGCGAATCCTCCGTCCTTCTCTAATACCGACACGAGGACAGCTGCTTACCAGATATGCCTTCTCACAGCCAGGAACTCGTTCTCTCAAACCTTTCATTACAGCATTAATATTCCTTCTTTCGCTGGTTTCTGCACGATTAATATCTACAGCGATGGTGGGGTCAACATTGACTGTACGAGTAATATTAAAGGCCATCTCCTCTTTTCTCCAGCATGTACCAGTAAAGGTAACAGGGTTTTCATCTTCCCAGATTTCAGCATGGCCAGCCAGGAAGAGATAGCCTTCTTCTCCATCCAGAAGCTTCCCACGAACAAGTCGGATATGCCAGTCGCGAAGTCCTTTAATAACTCCTTCTTCTTTGAGGCTCTTTACCATCCGCTCAGCATCAACATTGCCCACCCGGATGATATTGGTTACATTCTGCATTTTCCCTTCGCCTCGCCGTTCCGTCGGGAAACCTGCGGCCCAGGCAAGTCCCGCATCACCAGTGGCATCTATGAATACCCTCGCTGCCAAATTTTGACGGCCTTCCACTGTCATCAACTCTATTGAGTTTATTTTCCTGTCTTTTGTCTGAGCGCCGATAACTACTGTCTGTAGCAGTAGACTAACCCCGGACTCCAGTGCCATCTCCTGGGCAGCAATCTTCAAGATTTCCGGGTCATATGAAGTTAAAGAAAAGTCATAGTTGTATTCGTCACTCGAAGTCTTCCATGTGCCTCCCCTGGAGTGACCCATACATCCTCCCAGAGAGACCATTCTGTCCACGAGCTCCTGGGGCAAGCCTCCTACAACCTTGCTGCCATCCCCTGAAAAGAAACCCAGCATAGGGAGACCGTAGGTAGCCGTGCCACCAAGATATCCATCACGCTCTATAAGTAAAGTATTAGCTCCAGAGCGGGATGAGGCGATGGCCGCCATCATTCCAGCAGTACCACCACCGCATACAATTACATCGTATTGATTCACTATAATCTCCTTCTCGTTACTATATCTGAACCAACAACCTTCAATATCAAGACAACTTTGCTGTGATTATATTAGTCCTCAGTTGCAGTAGCGTCAAGAGTCGTTGTCCTGAACCATTTACCTACAGCATTTGATCGGAATATGAGATTACAACAATCCGATTCAACGCGAATCTAGAACCGTATTAGAAATCGATAGAGACCTCGTAAGTTCCAGCGACGGCAGGAGGAACATCAACAAAAACAAAAGTAGAACAATTATCAGTTGAGCTGTAATAGTCTGTTTTAATTCCGTTCAGGCTAACTCCATTGATAGCAGGATTACCACGTATCCGGCAGCAGATGGAAAAGGCACTTGATAAAGGTTCCCCTGAATACTCAACTTTGGCCTTAATCCTGTTTTGAGAAGGTAGCATCCTTATTGGGTCAGTGAAAAAATCTCGTTTCTGCCAGATTTCCATGCGGGATTCTCTGCGTACTGCAGCACTTTGTCCTGCTGCCCTTAAAGAAACGAGCATATTGCCTCTAATAATCCGGTTTGGATAACCTGAAGCAAATTCCCATGAAGAGCGGGTATTCCCCAATTCCAGCAGAGGAATTATTGCAGCAAGTCCGCTTTTACCACATTCATCATCGTTAAGGTAAAAGTCATTTACTTCCATCCCCATTACCAGTGAGTGTAATTGCTCATAGGCAGGTGCACAAACCCAGTTATTATAAGAGGGGGTGTCATAGTTAGACGGTCGGGGAGTGCTGAGCCACGGCGCTAGTGATTGAACACCAAGCGCATGTGTCACATAAGGGTATCCGGCCACAGCGGCGCCTTCCATCATCCTGCAAGCTGCTAACCCATGAATAAGGTCATCCTCTCCAAGATGTTTGGTATGTCCTGTGATGACTGCTTCGAGGTCCCCCCTCTCCAGGCTATGGATATCCAGTACCATATCTGCCTGTGATTTTAAAATCAACGGTAAAATTATTTTACTTTCGTCATCAGATATTCTGTCCCATGGAGCTCCAAATTCCTGCTTCATAAAGCCATCAGGATTAACAACTGGAATAACTATCACCAGTTGTTTACGTCTCGTCTCTGCCCCGTTCTCCGATACTAACCAATCCAATAAACTTAAGACAGCAGGGGCTACTCCCGCTTCATCCCCATGCCTCAAACCCATAATCACAGCAACCTCCTTTTCAACAAGGGGAACTTTTTTATCAGTTATGTACACAGCGTTGATATTCCGACCTTCAGCGGAGAGGCCAAGAGAATGTAGTTCTACTGCATCTGAATTGTCAGCTAAAAGTTTGCGAATATTTTCATCAATCAATTCCAGGGATAAATTCACTCTTATCCTTCCTCCTTATCTTTGTATCGACCATTAGAACCAGTCTATTCACTATATAAGTTTACTTTCATTCGTAACCAGCAATAAGGTCCTACTGCTAATATTTTTACATGTTCTCGCCTGATAATGCAATTGAATAAAAATATTAACATCGGTGGTAGAATACAGATAGAGGATTCTGCGACAGGAGATAGAGAAAACAATGAAAGGCGGCAAATATGACAGGACAATCCGTCTACTTCACGTGCTCCATATTCTCAACTACAATCCCAACGGCATCAGACCTGAGAAAATAGCTGACCAGTGCAAGGTGAGCGTACGGACTACATACCGTGACCTGCTGGCTCTTGAGGACTGGGAGCAGCTTAATATCCCAATCGTGAGGGAAGGCGGTAAATGCAGGCTGGAACCGGGCCGAGTTCTACCTCCAATCATCTTCAACCTCCCGGAGGCTGTTACCATTTTCCTTGCTTCCAGGCTACTTCTTGAATACAGCAACGCATATAATCCAAGTATTGAAAGCACTTTCACCAAGCTTAGTTCCGTAGTTCCTGGCCCGTTAAGGGAGCAGGTACGTAAAACCATAGAGTGGATGCACACGCGTAACCAAAACAAGCATTTTGTGCAGACACTCGACCTGCTTGCCACGGCATGGACTCAGGGGCGCAGGGTCAGGATGTGGTACTGGACACTAGGGGATGATAAAGCAACGGAGCGCATAATCGAGCCATACTTCATCCAACCGGCAGCGCTAGAACACGGTAATTATGTAATTGCATACTGCCACAGGGTAGAAGATGTACGTATATTTAAGATTGAGCGCATCGAAAGGATTGAACTCCTTGAAGAAACATATTCGGTACCGGCAGAATTCGATGCCAATGAATACCTTGCCTCATACTGGGGAATTAGCATATATGGAGCAGTTAAAACAGTGAAGCTCAAGTTCAGCCCCGATATAGCCAGGATAGCTGTGGAAACTATGTGGCACCCCTCGCAGGTCACCGAGTTACAGAAAGATGGCTCAGCGGTAGTGACCCTGAACATTGCCGTGACAACGGAGTTCATCACCTTCATACTGGGCTGGGCCGAAAAAGTAGAGGTGCTGGAGCCAAAGGAACTGCGTGAGCAGATAACAAGCACAGCCAAGGCTATACTGAAAGTATATAGCTGAAAACAACTCTGTCGTCCACAATTCTCTCCAGCGTCGTTTTAAGTCTCAGGTATTCTTGGCTGGTGTCAACACCCGAGAGCAATGAGATGACAGTTATATTCTTTAACAAGTAGCGTCCTCTCGTCTCGATTCCCGATACAAATCCTGCTACCGTATTATGCCCTTAACCTCCACAGTTCTGCGGAGAATATAATAGCGATGACCTGTGACATCCAGTTTATCAGAACCTAATATAACCGGATTTATGCTGCCTGACTGGATGCTCTTGCCTGGGCGACACAATATAACCTGTGTTCTTCTCTCGCTGCATTCAGGCAGAGGTTACAAAAAACGCAAGCTGCTTTCCTCGTATCTCCGGCCTTCCATCGTGCTACCAGGTTTGGCTCCCTTATCAAAGGTCGTGACAACGAAATATAATCTGTTAATCCTTCAGTAATCAATCGCTCGGCAACGACATACGAAAGAATACCACCCACAAGCATCAACGGGACTTTACATTGTTTTTTATACAGACGGGCAGCCTCACGGTAATACACCTCGTCTCCCGTAGTTTTTAATAACCCCTGCCTTGCTGGTCCATATTTACCTGAGTAATTGATAAGTCCACCACTTAGTTCTATAGCGTCTATTCCCTCATTTTCAAGCATTGCTGATACTTCCAGCATTTCGCTAACAGAAAACCCGCCCTCGATGAAATCCTCTGAATTAAACTTTATCATTACCGGATATTCAGCACCTGCTTCAACTCTTACCTGTCGTAATATTTCCAGGACAATCCTGGCCCTATTGGCAACAGTTCCCCCATAGTCGTCAGCTCTTCTATTATAGAAGGGGGAGAGAAACTGGCTCATCATATAACCATGTGCCGCATGGAGTTGAATGCCATCGAAGCCCGCCTTTCTGGCCCTTATAGCTGCAAGCCCGAAGTCTGATATCACGCGGTCAATATCTTGCTTGGTCATTTCCCTGCAGAAAGGTCCATTCTCATTTTTCATGACCGACGGGCCCATTGGTTCCATTCCCGTCAAAGAAGCATTAGAATGACAACCTGCATGTGCCAGTTGTACCGCTATTTTCCCTCCGTTGGCATGAACAAGTTCAGTCATCCTGGAAAGCCCATCAATATGACTGTCGCTAAAAATACCCAGTTGTCTTGGACTAATCTGACCATCCTGGTGGACGTATGCATGTCCAGAGATAATAAGCCCAACCTCACCACGAGCAAGCTCTGCTGATAGTGCATCTATTGCCTTCGTCGAATAACCTTCTTTGTCTGCCATTCCATTCCATGTTGCCGAGCGGACAAAGCGGTTTTTCAGCGTCATGTTCTTGATATTGCCTGGTTCAAAAAGCATTGACATAATATCCTCCTGATGAACAATATAATATAATTCGCTAATGCTTTATAACATATAAGGCTTTTTTTAGAATTGTGGTACCTTATTGTATGTGTTTTATTGTCCTGCCTTAAGTAATTGTACCACTCACCAAATTGGTGACATAACAGTTGAGGGTGCCCCTCTTTTCGGATTACTCCTCAGTTGCTTCTCTTACTGGTGTCCCATATATAGAACGGATATCTCTTTTCCTCTAACTTAGATAGTCCATGCTGTCTGATAAGAGAGCAATTCTCCTTCGGCGTGTCGCCATGAAGAGCTTCCAGAAACTCAAATTTATCACAGGCATCGAGCTGCCCGCACTCCCAACATCCTTCATATCCTTTTTCCCTGCAGCAGCAGAGTATCTGGCAATCAAAGGAGGAGCATCCACCTGCAACTCTGCAGGAATGATCGCATCGTAATTGTACGATACCTCGCAACACTTCCATGAAACGGTCGTACTTCTCAAAGGTGCTGTTGGTATTCCTTTTAATAGTGACGTAGCTTTCGAAATCACTCTCCGTGAGGGCATCCATCAGGGCTTGTGCCCGCTCCATTATCGAGTTCCTGTACCTGATGCAGTCTTTACAGTAAAGTCCGCAATACGCCACCAGCTCTTTTGTTGTTTCGCTCATCAAACTGCTCCTTCAGTATAATAATACACGAAAGATTGGATTGAAGTACGAGCGTGTAAGTAACTATTTCTTGTGTTGGCATGATACCATGACCCTGCTAGAGGTGCCCTAGAGCAGCACAGAAAATAGATAAACGAAAAGAGGAGTCAATATGAAACGAGCACTAATCTGTGGTGCAGGTGGATTTATTGGTAGCCATCTGGTGAAAAGATTAAAAGATGAGGGTTATTGGGTTCGTGGCGTGGATTTGAAATACCCCGAATTTAGTGAAACAAGCGCGGATGACTTTGTCACTGGTGATTTAAGAGACCCTTGTATTTGTGAAAAGGTCACAGACCAACCATTTGATGAGGTGTACCAGCTTGCAGCTGATATTGGTGGTGCTGGCTTTATTTTCTCGGGGGAAAATGATGCGGACATCATGCATAATTCGGCACTAATAAACCTGAATATGGTTGAGGCTTGCCATAAGGTTGGTGTAAAAAAGATATTCTATTCTTCTTCGGCATGTATATACCCCCAGTATAACCAGATGGACCCGAATAATCCCAAGTGTTCAGAAGATTCAGCTTACCCAGCAGACCCTGATAGTGAGTACGGTTGGGAGAAACTATTCAGTGAGCATCTGTACCTGGCATTCGGTAGAAATTATGGAATGGATGTACATATTGCACGCTTTCATAATGTCTTTGGACCGGAAGGGTCCTGGAATGATGGCCGAGAGAAAGCACCGGCTGCCTTCTGCCGGAAGATTGCTGAAGCCCCTGATGGTGGAGAGATTGAAATGTGGGGAGACGGACTTCAGACGCGGTCTTTCCTGTATATTAATGAATGCCTGGAAGGTATTCGCCGATTAATGAAATCGAATTTTACAGACCCAGTGAATATTGGCTCCGAAGAAATGGTATCTATCAACCACCTTGCAGAAATGATTATGAATATTGCGGGGAAAAAACTTTCGGTTAAACATATTTCAGGTCCCCTCGGTGTTCGTGGCCGAAATTCAGATAACAGGTTGATTAAAGAGAAACTGGGTTGGAAGCCAACTTCCCCCTTGGCAGATGGCTTGAAAGAAACATACCGATGGATTGCTGATATGGTTGAGAAAAATAAAGTGAAATAGCTAAGGAGGTAGAGAAATGGTAAAACAAAATTACTACAGTTCTCGAAAATCACAACTGCTAAAGGACTTCGATAAAACAGCGGATCTTATCATAAGCTCTATTATCTCAAAATACGGACCAGATTTTGCAAATACGCTTTACCGAGATACCCGACAGGAATATGAGACACTTATTCCACAAATCCCGCACATTGATGGCATGAGAGGGGCTGCACTAAACTCATTTCTTCGTATCACCACCCAGGAAGTGGCAGTTCATAAAGCCATGAAAAAGTATGGAAAGACAGCAGGTGAAGCCTGGGAAATTTGTCATGAAGCATTGAGATTAAGAATGGCAAAGTATCCTAAAATCAAAAGTTGGCTATTGGGGCGCATCATGTTTTCAGGTATCCTGAAAAAAAGAATGGGGAAACTGGCAGCAACAAATAAACGGCTAAGATTTGGAGACTTTGAGGTTAGATATGTTATTGGTGATGGGGAAGACTTCGTATTTGGCGTTGACTATATAGCGTGCGGAAATTACAAATTTGTTAAGGATCAGGGAGCAGAAGAATTTGCTCCATATGTTTGTATGTCAGACATTGCTTTAAGTGATGCAATGGGATGGGGGCTAGTAAGAACCGAAACACTTGCTGATGGCTGCGAGAGATGTGATTTCAGGTTTAGGAAGGGAAGTAAAACACAGATTTCTTCCAAGACTCCCGAGGTACAGAAGACAATCGAAAAAATATCCAAGCAAGAGGATGAACCTTCTCGGGAGGCTGCAAGGTGATAATCTAGCCTATTGTTATTAAACCAAACAATCCACCTGCAAAGAGGCAGTCCAATATGCTGCAATATAATACTAACTATATCTGTAGCCTAATCCGTTCTATGCAATGAAATCCAGGAGAGTACTATCCTCTCCTCAAATAGTTAATTACTTCATCCGTGCTGCTTTCGCTGCTATTTGTAACAATTTTCCCCCTATTCCGTTTTATATGGTAACAATAATTATTAAAGAAAGGGGTGAAATTATAAGCAGCATAATTAGAAAACTGGGAATAGCCACTGTAGTCGCTTTTGCAGGTAGTGTTTTTACTACGGGCGGTAATTCCGATCAGGGCAACCAAGGATAAGAGAGTCCCTAGCTATGGGTTGCCGACCCGCGCAAAGCACGGCACGGTAAAGTTTCTGAAAAGACTGTAATCCGGAAATAGCTTAAGACTCGTAACATTTGGTAAATATATTATAGAAAGAAAAGGGGTGATATTGTGAAAAGATTATCAAATTTGTTTATTAAGGCACTAATAATTTCAATTATCCTTATAGTGCCGCTGTCAGGTGCGATTCTTGCTGATGACATCGGCATTGAAGTTGTGGCGTCGCCTAACGTACTTGCTCTTAATTCTATCGGAGGCAGTGTATCACTTCATACGGATATCAGTTATTCTCCAGGAGAATACGAAGAAATGTCTCTTACGGTCAACGGGAAAAGTATTGACATTACATCCACCTTTGCCGATAACAGAGGTGATTTGGTCATTAAATGCGATATTGATACATTAAAGAGCTTGGTTTCCGAAGGGACAGCCGACTTTGAGCTCACTATCACCACTGCGGATAGTGTATATACTGGAACTGACGAGATCAGGATTGTCTCACCCAAATGTAAATAACTGCTAATAAAGGATTAATCCAGAACCAGAAATGGAGGGCTTGCCAGTCCTCCATTTCTATTCAGCCCAATCCATTCCATATATCCGCCTTAGTTAGACTTTAGCTCATTTCTTGATTGCCGAACGAAATGATGATTTAGTTTCAATCTCTAACTTAATGAGGTAATATTTGAGCCGTATGGATATTCCTTTTTCAAGATGGTATCCCGTAATTGCCGGGCGAAGGTCCCGCCGACATTTTGATGCAAGCCGGCCAATTGAAACTGACACACTTTCAGCCCTTGATACAGTGTGCCAACAGTTCAATCCCTTTCCCTCTGCCCGGTCATGCCTGGTAACTGAACCTGCAAAAAGCGTTATTAGAAGCATAATTGGTAGCTACGGAAAGATGGAGGGTGCCCCTGCTTTTATTGCTTTTATTGGGAATATGGACAGCGTTTCCGTTCAGGAAGAAGTGGGTTATACCGGAGAGGGAATCATACTGGAAGCATCGGCTCTCGGATTGAATACCTGCTGGGTTGGCGGATTCTTCCGTCCCGAGAAAGTAGCTTCAATGATAGGAATCAAGAGCAACGAACGGGTGTTGGCAGTTACCCCGGTAGGTTATGCCCACAGTGGTGAATCACTGGGTGAGAAGTTGATGACCGGTTTAGGGCGTACCCATCAGCGTCTCCCTATTTCCAGGTTGGCTAGCGGGGTGGAGTGGGATGAGTTATCGCAATGGGTAAAGACAGCTATTCAAGCTGCCCGGCTGGCTCCATCTGCGGTGAATCGTCAACCCTGGGGGTTTGACATTGAAGACGGCAGTATTGTAGTTCGCATAAGGAGCCATGGTCCTGAAATTACGGTTTCCAAGCGTCTTGATTGCGGAATTGCCATGTTACATATTGAGGTAGCGGCGCTTAGCTGCGGGGTAAGAGGCCAGTGGCAGCTGCTGAAAAGCCCTCGGGTAGCCAGGTTCAGTGTCGTGGACAGTTCTGTCACGCCCTTGATATCATAGAAGACAGCGACAGGGGTACCTTTATGCCCACTCGGGAGGACATTGGTAAGTGACAGTTTCCCCAATTTAATAAAGGGATCATAACAGACATGAGAAAAACAATCGGACTAATATCTCTTCCGGTTATCTTGCTGACCATCGTCAGCGGCGCCACCGCCTGCACCTCCAGTCCTTCAGCAACCTATGAGGAGAGCGCCGTCCGGGCTTATGCCGACCCGGCGACAGAGACGACTTTACAGGGCCTGAGCGAGAATAACCTGGCGAAATACACCCAAAATGCCAACTCAGAATTCAAAGCAGCGGTAACTCAAGAAATACTAGAGACGGCTGCGGACCAGATAAACAGTCAGCTTGGCAGTTATGAATCCAAGGAGTTTTTAAGAGTTGAGGAGCAAGACGGTTACACCCTTGTTCACTACAAGGCGAAGTATGCCAAAGGTGAAGTGGGTATCAGGATGGTTTTCGACAAAGACCAACTCGTCGCAGGCCAGTGGTTTGAATAGCACCACTTTCCGTTTTCATGGAGATTGTTGCCGGTTCATAGTTAATCAGGCACTTTGCAGTTTTTTAAAGAGCTGTACTTCTGCCTCGGTGTCACGGCTGCAATAAGCAAGCAGGCTCCTTTTTAGAAAATCCCGACGCTCTGATAGTGTATCTGATTTAATCATTTCTACATAGGCAATTGGCGCCATGCCCCCATCATTGATTTCAAGGTCATCGTAACTCATACCCGGTACTAACGCCGGGAGCACAGACTTTATTGAAAACGAACCATGGAATTCCGGGTGGTAACAGTACTTGCGAACAAGTTTTAGCAGGTCTACGATTCGGCCTTCCGCCAGAATCAACAGGTCATTTGCCATCATAGGAAAGGCCTCAGCAAGTTCCCGTATACGGGTTGCCTCAAAACTGGAGTAGACCACTATAGAACCTTCACTACCCAGTACATTAAGTAGGCTTGTTGCAAATGCTTCGCGTGGGTCGGCAGCTTCCTCGTATAGAAATTCCTCATGTCTAAGATTGCCGTCTCTCTCGAGAATATGATCCGACCACTGAAATGGGATTACCTGGTAAGGCCTTGTCCCTGCATACAGCGGCAATGGAGGACTGAATGTCTCGAAATCAAGGAAATGTACAGGATAGTCCAGCTGTTGAAGTACCACGGCAAGATGACTATCCAGATAGGCTCGATTATGAACCACGCAGTCCCGAACCCGTTTCTGCAGGGCATTCAACCCAAAAAAATTACCTGGAATATCACGGATATCTTCGATACCTGCTTCCTTAAGAGTCTCAAGTAACCCCTGTCTCGACCTGGGAAGTTGGCTGATGTGATGCTCTGGTTCATTAGCATGACAGTGCCCATAGAATGCACATTTATATGGATAGCCACACTGTGTCCCAGTATCGATATCGGGTGGTTTCATCCCGCATAAGGAAGCCCTCATTTCATTTAAGAGCAACAAAATATCGGGCTGCATCTCTTGCGCTTCCTCAGTGATATCATCCAGAGAAAACAACTGGTCTAAATCGTAATCTCCTCCCTGGTAGATGTAGTCCCTGTTCAGGTGGCCAAGACAAGCTCGCCTTATGTTGATGCCACATCCATTGAGCACATAGAGTTGCACAGCAACATCAGGAACATGTTCTTCCTTAGTCTGCATTCCTGATTTTATCTCTACTAAATCAAAGTAGTCACTACCTGCACGCACCAGGATATCCACTCGAATCCTGATATCATCATATTTAAAGGCTGCTTCATATAGAGCGGAGATTTTATTATCAGCGAGTATAGTTTTCGTTGACTCCACCGCGGCACTATGATTGAAATGGGCTTCTTCGATGAATGCTCCTCCGGGATAGATTTCCCGTGCAAGTACCCCTACCTCATTTCCCCTATCAAAGAGAGCCTGCTGCTGTTCACTAACGGGATCCGCCAGATCACGGTGGTAGCATTCAAAATACAGGCGCCTATGGCACTGCAAACCTGCCATGAACCGCGATTTCGACAAGGGCGGGATTCTTTCTTTTGCAAAATTGCTCATTCTCTCTACTCTCTATTCCTGACTACAACTGTTCCCCTTCTATTATATTAAGACAGCAGTGACATCTTTCTGTCAATGGGCAATGTCATCTATTATTAGTAATCTGTACCGCATAATGTTTCGATTCCACCCTGGCTATAAATTAATAAGTGGCACAAATACTTGAGGCAGATCATAGTACTGAACTTTCGCTCACTTTGTATAATACTCTATAAGCAGAGTAATATTAAAGCATATGAAAAGGTAGGAGTATAAAATATCATGGCGAAACTTATTACAGGAGGAACGGGATATATTGGGGCGGAACTGGCACACATACTAGCTGACCGTGGAGAGAAAGTGGTGCTATTTGACATCACTATAAATCGACACCGTATCGAAGACATCGAGAGTAAGGTGAAGGTGGTACGTGGAGACCTGGGTAACTTTTCCGAGGTGATTAATGTGGTTAAGGACAACAATATCACAGAAATCTACCATATGGGATCTATGCTCACTTATATGTCCGAGCTTAACCCATGGGCTTCCTTCCAGAGCAATGTCATCGGGGGTTACAACGTCTTGGAGGCCGCCAGGCTGTTTAATGTGGAGAAAATGATGTTTACCAGCACTCTTGGCACCTTTGGTTTACAGAGGGACGAGGTATGCACGGATATCAGCATACAGCGACCAATCACTATTTACGGTTGTGGTAAGCTTTATATTGAAGGTCTTGGACGGTTCTATAGTAACAAATTCGGATTAGACTTCCGCTCGATACGTTATGCCCACATGATTGGGCCAAATGTTCGTACGCGAGGCCATTGGGCACCACCGATGATTGAAGACGCAATTTCAGGTAACCCCAACGAATGTATTTATGGCACCCCTGAAACAAAGGTCTCCCTGATATATGTCAGGGATGCTGCCAGGGCTGCGGATATGGTATTACAAGCACCTAAAGAGAATATCAAGATAATGAATTACAATGTTGCCGGGATTCCAGCTGTTATCTCAGCCGGAGAACTGGAAACATTTCTTACAAAACGTTTCCCCAAAACCAAAGTCACCTATAAGCTTGACCCTGCTCTACAAACTCTTCACGGAAGGCATGCTGTTATGAACGTATTTGATGATAGCCTTGCTAGAAATGAATGGGACTGGAAGCCACAATATTCAACCCTTGACGCAATAATTGATATATATGAAAAAGACATGAAGGACCATTCCAAACGTTACGGGTTGATATAGAAGTTTTCAGCAGGGTTTACCTGCCTGCCCTCTCTAAAGCGAGGGTGACAGAGATTTGATTGTTTTTCGCGGTGACCTGTTCCCCAAAAACTGGCTCCGCCTTAATGAGCGATACTATTTTACTTGAGGTGTACCCCGTCTTAGGGTCACTTGTACTCTACCTTGCAGACACTTCGCTTGACGATGAAGTCCCAATCGTACTCGACGCCCAGACCATGCCCCTGGGGCACATCCACGCACCCGTTTTCGTCGATGGAATCCAGCTCGTCCGAGTACCCATCTTTGTATACAGGAGGAGCGAAGCTCCGCATTTTGGGATGAACCAGACCCATCTCATAGTAGTTGGAATTCCGCATTGCAGCCATACAATGCCGGTGGGCCGGTCCCACGAAGTGAAGCTCCAAATCCATCCCCAGTCCCTCCGCTGCGTGGGCAATCTTCATAACCCCGGTGATCCCCCCATCGTAATCGGCATCCGCACGTACAAAGTCGGTTGCGTCAGCCAGAGAGAGGTCAACATGGGCCTCTACCATATGGACATGCTCCCCTTGAAGCAGAGGTGTTTTAATAAGCTGGCGAAGCTTCCGATGGGCGAATTGCGATACGCCCCCATCCTTTAACGGATCCTCATACCAGAAATAAGCTTCCTCGTCGCATGCCCGCCCGACCCTTATGGCGTCGGCAAAGGTGTTGTAGGCGCAGCACGGGTCGATCATCAGGTCCATCTTCTCTCCCACACGCTTGCCGACCGCGTGCACCGTTGCCACCTCTTGTTCAATAGGACCGGCTGCCCACGAGTGAATCTTGAAAGCAGGGTACCCCATTTCGAGGCACTGCTGAGCGAAATCGGCGAATGCTTCGGGACAGTCAAGTCCGCCGCTGCGGTCGGCATGGTAGGTACTGGCATAGGCTGGCAACTTCTTACGATAGCCGCCCAGTAGTTCGTAGATTGGTGCGCCATAGTACTTTCCAGCCAGGTCCCAAAGTGCACAATCCACAGGCCCGAGACCCATCTTGTCATTTTTGCGCAGAGTCACCTTCACGTCATTGTAGATTCGCTCGCGTTCCAGGGCGTTCTGCCCGATCAGGTAGTCAGCGAAAATGCATATCTGGTCAAACGTAGCAGGAGCAATGCTGACGTATTCTCCGGTTACACCTGCGTCAGTGTGGATTTTGATACCCACGGCCTTCGGTTTGGCCACGCTGCCAGGTTCGTAGAACGAACCGAGAGCAAAACCGAGGTCCCTCCCGGCATCTCTAAGCTCGTAATCGAACTGATGTACTTCTATTCGAGTAATCTTTGGCTTATCTGCCATTTTCTCCCTCCTAACGTTTTTCTGGCCTATCCTAAATAAAAAACGATCCCAGGTCTAAGTGTTCTGACCCTGGTATTGGAACTCCCGGTTCCTGCAAATAATGCATGTTGTCCTATTCAAATATTCTTGTATCCTGACCTTTTTCCTGGCGGGTGTCAAGTTGGGGTGAGGCATTATCACCAAATAACAGCGTTCCTTCTTATTATTGGATTAAGGTAACTCGTGGTTGTTTCAGGAAATTGCGTGGTACAAATAAAATCACGGGTAATACAAAAGAGAGTATTTAAAAATACGTCAAAGGGGCAACTACGAGATACCTTAACCCTGGAAAACTGTAAAATTAGTGATATTATTGAAGTGGTAAGAACACCAGGCGAGGAGGTAGAAGGTCTATTGAGTCTTTGCCATGCCGCTATCCACCATTTAGGTGTCATACTAAAGAAATTACCACATTGCAGGAAGGAGGGTTAGAATGAAAACTGAACAGGATAAAACACTCGAAGGGCTTGAAGTCGCAGTCCAGATGGAAATTGATGGTAAGGAATACTATCAGCAGGCCAGCCAGAAAGTTATTAATGAGTTAGGTAAAAAGCTGCTGGTGTCTCTAGCTGCTGAAGAGGACGTTCACCGGCAGAAATTTGAGGAGTTATATAATGCTATACGAAATAATAAGGACTGGCCGGTAACTGATTTCCAGCCGGACGGTGGCAAAAGACTGAGAACCATATTTGCCATGACAGCCAGTGAGACAGATTCCAAGGTAAAGGGTTCTGAGACTGAACTCGATACCATACAAACAGCCATGGACATGGAAAGCAAGACTTATGATTTTTATCAAAGCAGGGGTAAAGATGCCACCTACGAGGCTGAAAGAAATTTTTACCAGCTGTTAGCTGCCGAAGAAAGAGAACATCATCTGATTCTGCTTGACTACTACGAGTATCTCAACGATCCGGCAGGTTGGTTTATCGCTAAAGAGCACTCTTCCCTGGACGGAGGCTAGATAAGAGCCGGAAATTAAGCAACTCTGTAGCTATAGATGATAGAGAGATTCTGTAGGATAAAATATGGATATTGGAACTAACCTGCTCCCCAAAATTTAACATTACGAATGGCCCAGTGGGGAGCATGTCAGGTGATTCCAGCCGAGGTTTCATCAATAAAATAGGGAGGAAAAACAAAATTGAGTACAATTGGAAAGCTTTTGCGGGGTTCGATAGATACGCATATTCACCACGCGCCAGACGCTCGAGTTGAAAGAAGCGTTGATGCTTTGCAGGTGGCACGTCAGGCGCAGGAAGCTGGCATACGGGCTGTTGTACTAAAGAGCCATGAATATCCGACGGCTCCCGTCGCTTATATATTAAGTCAGATTGTGAGCGATATAACTATCTTCGGCAGTATTTGCTTAGACCTTGAGGCAGGTGGTCTGAACGTCTATGCTCTCAAAGCCTCAGCAAAACTGGGTGCAAAGGTTGTCTGGATGCCTACTTTTACTTCAGCCAATGATATGAAAATTAACGGCCGTGGCGATGGAGGAATCAGCATTCTGGACTCGAATGGGAAGCTACTGCCTGTCGTGGACGAAATTCTGGATATCGTAAATAATTATCAAATGGTTCTGGCTACAGGCCATATATCAGCTCCCGAGACTTTCGCACTTGTGGAGAGGGCTATGGAGAAAAAAGTCTCTAATGTAGTCGTCACCCATCCACTGTGGCCGAGAGGAGGGGCCAAACTCGGCCTACCTGAGCAGCAGCGGATGGCAGAGAAAGGGGCCTTCATAGAACACTGCTTTGCTAATACTATGCCATTTCCGGATAGGATTCACCCAATGAGAATAGTCGAGGCTGTCAGGGCAGTGGGTGCTGAGCATTGTATTATGAGCACTGACTTTGGCCAGGTGTACAACCCTGCCCCTGCTGAAGGGATGAGAATGGCGATAGCTACCATGCTAAGTTGCGGACTAAGTGAAAGAGAAATGGAACTGTTGGTAAAAGTGAACCCTGCTACACTTCTTGGTCTGAGCTAGACGAACACGAAATTGCCTATCAAAGCCTTAAGGAGAGCTATCATAGAAGAAACCTCTCAGTATTTGGAAGGAATCGGCAAAGGCAAAATCGGACGAATTTTCATGGGATTATTGAAGACAGGCGTAGATTTTGGTGCCGGACAGAGCAGAGCAATACTTCAGCTTACCAGAGCCCGTTGATGACTTGTTCCAGTTTGTACCTTTTTTTGTTAGTCCTTCATCTGACATTATAACTGCTATCGTTTTAGAGGGTCAGGTCAATTGAACCACTTGCTAAAGAGCGTAACAAGTAGGATAATTCTCTTTGGCAGTTGCGCTCTTGGTATTGATACTTCCAAAAGCGATATGAATATTTAAATTCGGAAAGGGAGGAACGAACATGGCTTCAGACAGCAAAGTAGCAATCATCACAGGGGCGGGGAGCGGCATCGGTAAGGAAACAGCGCTTGCCTTTCTAAATAATGGTTATAGCGTTGCACTTGCAGGCCGTCGCCCGGACGCGCTCGAAAGCACGATTAAGGAAGCAGGTGACAAAGCCTCTCATGCAATCGTAGTGCCTACCGATGTAAGCGACCCAAGTGCGGTTAAAAACCTGTTTTCGAAGACCCAAGAAGCATTTGGGCGTATCGATGTCGTTTTCAATAATGCAGGGTTCGGCAGGACTGCTGCAATCGAAGACCTCACCCTAGAACAATGGAAGTCTGTCGTCGACGTCAATTTAACCGGCACGTTCATGTGCATTCAGGAAGCGTTTCGCATCATGAAAAGTCAAAATCCTCGCGGTGGACGTATCATTAATAATGGATCGGTTTCGGCTCACGTGCCGCGACCGAACTCCGCACCCTATACAGCAACCAAGCATGGGATTACAGGACTGACAAAATCCGCTTCGCTCGAAGGTCGTAAATATGATATCGCTTGCTGCCAAATTGATATCGGTAACGCACTGACTGAAACCTCCTCGAGAATTACCAGGGGAGTTCCACAGGCTGACGGCTCAATCAAATCGGAAGCAATGATGAATGTGCGCGAAATAGCAAACGCCGTGCTACACATGGCGAGTCTGCCACTCGATGCCAATATCCAGTTCATGACGATCATGGCGACCAAAATGCCGTATATCGGCCGTGGCTAAATTGGCCTGACCCTATGAAATAAGCGCTCCCGAGATTATTGTTGGAACGGTGTCTTGGAGGTCAGCTTAGCTTCCATCTCTCTACCACCTCCAGCCTCCTTTATAGCTGGAAGTGGAAAAGTCAATACTTGAAGGAGAATGAGAGGAAGATGTGAAAACAGAGATCTCAGGCCTGCAATGCATTTTGTTCCGGGCTAGTTTTTTCGGGGGAGCATATCAAGTAGTATGGACTGCTTCGGCTACACGTTTACCAAAGGCTTCGCATCCGAGTGAGCCACCGATGTCAGCAGTTCGAGACGCCGGGTCGGATAACACCCTGTCAACAGTCATTTCCATCGCCTTGCCAGCTTTACTCAGAGCATGGTTGTTTTGGTGCTCGCCTATCCATTGTATCAACATTGCCACCGATAAAATCATTGAAGTTGGATTAGCGATGTCCCGCCCCTGGATATCGGGCGCTGAACCGTGTTGGGCTTGAGCGCAACAAAGAGTATCGCCAGCTAAGATCGCACCAGCCAACCCTATACTGCCGGAGAGTTCACTTGCCAAATCAGATAAAATATCACCATAGAAGTTAGACGCTAAAATCACGTCAAAGCGTGAAGCATCACGTACCAGATGAGCAGCCATCGCATCCACGAGCACTTCATTAAACTTGACTTCGGGAAATTCCTTTGCGACTTTTCGCGCTTGATCCAAAAACATACCATCGGTGAGCTTGAAGCAGCTGACTTTATGGACTGCGGTGACTTGTTTACGCCGTTTCATAGCAAGTTCGAATGCCCGGCGCGCAATACGTTCGGAACCATGCGCAGTAATCTTGCGAATTGAGAGTGCAATATCAGGTGTGGGCATCACTTCGCCAAATCCTATAAACATGTTGCGGTCGGGATAGAATCCCTCAGTAACCTCACGCATAATGACAATGTCCATATTAGGTACCCCTTTGCCCAATATAGGACGCGAGCGCGCAGGACGGACATTAGCGTATAGGTCAAGCCCAACACGAAAACTGGCCGACACATTTCTTCCACCTTCTCCAAGGGAAATGTAATCCATGTGCGATTGCGGACCAAGGATGATCCCGTCGTAGGTTTTCGCTTTTTCGAGTACTTCATCACGCAACGTGGTTCCATATTTCTGGAGACTGACAAACCCGACATCATCGTAATCATATGTGAGGTTCAAGTCGAATGCTTTGGAGGCAGCCTCAAGCACGCTCATTGCTGCTTTAGTTATCTCTGGACCGATTCCATCGCAGGGTAGAACTAGAATGCGCATTCAAATCTCCTTCCAGGAAACATCGTTGAGATGTCTGTATAAATACTGATTAGGCGGGTGTGTAGAAAAAGCCAATAAAAACCCAACCGGGAATGACGATGTATCCACGCTTTTACTTGAGGCCATTATGTCATGGGCAGAATTGCTCGTCAAACCTATTCGCAATAATGGACGCACGATTATCCTGAACTGGGCCTTACCTTCTTTAATGCAAACACTTGAAGTAGAATTTAAACTTAATGGACTGGGATTGATATTATTGAATTAGGGACCACCTCAGTTCACATTTCGGATAGCAAAATAAAAGACCGTTTGAGCTTACCATCAGAGTGTCCTTAATAAGGTACATTCCTCACAAAACCACTTTGAGACCGTATGTCCTAATCCAGCCTGCTATACGCTGCAGTTGATTGTCGGTTGGCGGTGCTACCTCAGGCGACGTATCCGGTTTATCCAATCGCCGGTATTTGGAACCAGCCAGGTGGTGATAAGCCAGCAACCTAACAGCAGTGATATTGTCAAGAGACGCAAGAAATTTTGCCGCACGTTTTATGAACGGACGTGAATCGTTGATGGTTGGAATGACTAGCATGCGCACTTCGACAGGCACACCACAATCCGCCAGACGTTTCATATTCTCCAAAATAAGACGGTTGGAAGCGCCGGTATACCTTCTGTGTCTTGACGGTGATATGTGCTTCAGGTCGTATAGTACGAGGTCTACATAGGGCAATACCGTTTCCAACACTCGCCACCGGACACTACCAGAGGTGTCCAACGCTGTGTGGATACCCTCCTCCTTGCATTGCTGAAGGAGTTCCCTCGCAAACTTCGGCTGTACAAGTGGTTCCCCACCAGAAAGAGTCACCCCACCACCGGAAACCTGGTAGAACGGGATATCTTGTCGGATCACCTCAATCAAATCAGCTACGGTGGTTTTGTTGCCCGCCATCTTGAGTGCACCAGCGTAGCATGCTTCCACGCAGATCCCACAACCGATACATAACTCTCGATGCAAAACACGCCCACCTTCAGTCACTTCATGCGCTCCATTAGGGCAAACTTCAAAACAGGTCCCACAGCCGATACACCGCTCCGGGTAGAGCATGAGCTCAGGATTGAGGGCAATCGCCTCCGGGTTATGGCACCAAACGCAGTGCAGGCTGCATCCCTTGAGGAAAATAGTGGTGCGCACGCCTGGCCCATCGTGTACCGCAAACCTCTTGATATCGGTTATCAATCCCTGAACTGAGTGATTTGGAGTGTCGGCTATTCCTCTTTTAGTCATTTCAAATACCATGTATCACACGTGCCATAAACGCATCCTGCTCTTTTCGAGAAAGTGTATTGAAGTAGACACTCCAACCAGTCAGTCTGATTTGAAGGGTTCGGTGGTTCTCCGGATGCTGTTGGGCATCCCTAAGTGTATCAATATCATAAACATTGAATTGAAGTGAAGACCCACCCTGTTGGAAGTGAGTCTTGATCAGGGTAACGAAAGCGTCTAGCCCCTCTTCACCCGCTACAGCGGTCGGGTGAAGAGTCACATCAATTACCGCTCCATTGGGAACGTTTATGGCGTCTATTTTCTCTGCCGAACCCATCAGAGCCGTGACACCTTGGCTGTCACACCCGTAGCTGGCTCCCATATTTGGAGAAAGGGACATGTGTGCCTTTCGTCCATCTGGCAATGCCCCTGTGCGTTCCCCGCCGTGAAGCGCAAAAGTAAGGCTAAACAGGGCTGCCTGGCATGGCCCACCCCTACCATTGGTCATAGCGTGGACTTTGTTGCAGTAGTAATCAGCAACACGTTTTGTCATCGTGTCTGCCTCAGAATCGTTATTGCCCCACTTGGGGATGCGGTTAAGAAGATATTGACGCATCTTCTCATGACCCTCGAAGTCGCAAGCAAGCGCCTCCAGCAGTTCGGTCATTGTGTAACGTTTCTCATCGAACACCGACTTCTTGATAGCGAGTAATGAGTCGGCCGCATTTGCTAATCCTGCTCCTACGAAGCCCACGGCGTTGTAAAGTGGCCCACCCTGTGATACGTCCTTGCCTCTTTGCAGGCAGTGCTCAAAGGTTGTGGATAAAAGTGGTGACGGGTTGATTTGAGGCCAATGCTTCTCAGCAGCTTCAATGGAGCTTCTAGCCGTTTCCAAATAATGATCCATCTGTCTTACATAGGCATCCCATATTTGCTCAAAATCCGTAACCTCTCTTAGGTCGCCGGTGCTGGGACCAAACTGCTCTCCTGTAAGTGGGTCAACACCGTCATTCAGTGCCAGTTCGACACCTTTAGCCAGGTTGATGGTATTGTTCATATTACAGCCTATCTCTTTACCCTCGACTGTAGGCTCGTAGCAGCCAATAGGCACGTACATCCGAGCATCCTCTACTGTTTTCCCACGCTTCAACTGGGCCTGCACCGATGTAGTATCATTCAGGAGCACGAAGGCATTATGTCCCTTACGAATAAGATCAGCGACCCGGTAGTATAGTTTGTCGGGTGTCGCAGGGAGAAAACGCACCGACAGCTTTGGGTCGGGTGTATTGAGTTCCTCGTAGGCTTCCAGACCCAGATAGGTCAAATCGTTGTCTATCAAACTGCCGTCCGAATATTGCCCTCCGAAACAAAAGTTTTTACCATTGGACGCTCCTTGGGTACGTGCGCAGAATTTAAACCAGAAAAACTTGATAAGTTCCTTTGCCTGTGTGCGTGTCAGGCGGCCCGATTCTATGTCTGCCTTGTAGAAGGGGTATAACAAACGGTCAAAGCCGCCCATTGAGCGGACAAACTCTCCTTCCCGTTCTATCAGTTCATTCATGAACCACATGAACTGAAGGGCTTCGTAGAAGTTACGAGGCCTATGGGCCGGGACGTTGCTGCATGCAGACGCTATAGCTTGAAGTTGCTCCTCATGCCCTGGATTATCAGGTATCATTCGCCTCGCAAGATTCGCCAACCGTTGTGCGAAATCAACCGCCGCTTGCCCGACAATATCAATAGATTCGTAAAAGGCAAGCTGCTTCGGCGTTGCATTGTCGCCCAGAGCCTCCCGGCATGCCTTTGCTGTCTTCATGAGACCTATCAATCCATTCGAAAGCAAATTCGTCCATCCAGGGGAAATGTGGCCTCTGTCGAGCCCACCTTCAGGAATGGACGCATAGCCAATATCAACCGCTCTGTTTATCCACGTTGTCGTTTTGGCTATCGGCCCTGCCATCGCTTCGTCGAGCCATCGCATAGCTAGTTTCCTTACGAGTCCACCGCTGTTACGTTGAACCTCTGGGGTAAGATCATAGAGAAGGCATCCGTCGTTTAGCTTGTCAACAAACCAGTCAACGGGATCAATGCCTATTTGGCCACGGGTCAAAACGATTCGGAGGACATTCGCCTTTTGAAGAACTTTTGGCTGGTCGAAGTGGGCTTTCAAATACTCGCCAACTTCTCTCTCCAGTTCTGGCAGGCTCAAACCAGTGTTGGGGTCAAATGGGGGATTCTTGAACTGCCTGAACAGGTGCTCTCGGACACTCTCAAAAGTACCTCGAGCCTCTTCAACCTTTACCGCATTTTCGATCATCACGGAGCCCTCCTTTGTTTAAACCCTATTATAAGATAAAGAAGGGGCTAAAGAAATCTGTTCCTGCGATTCAGGCTACAAAAATAATTAGTATTATCTTGCAGCATACTAGATTGCACGTATATGGCTGGATAGATTGGGTTTTAGTAACAAAACTCTATTTCGTGTGATGAGGTGTACTGAACTTTCTACTACATTGTGCAATGAGAAGGGCCTGGTATTAATGTGTATTTATAAGCAGTGAGTCAATCTATTTGCGCAGATCATAATACTCAGCGCTCATCGGGCCGACTGGCCTGTCTTTGAAAGGACAATTCCGGCAAAAACTAAAATTCTCAGGGTTGTCTCGAATGGTTCGGCGGATTTTGGCTGCCTCCTGGCTCCACCATATATCCGCAAATGATGTATCACCAGCAAGTTTTCCATATAATTGCTTCGCATTGTAGTCCTGGTCACAGGCTACAACTGTGCCATCTGAAAAAACAGCGGGAAAGGTAAATGCATTTTCGCATACAAAGTCTGGACGAATGATACGCTGGTTATTTTCATAGCCGTAGGCGCGGTATCTCTCGTCAGTGGGTATTAAATCAAAATGGGAATCATCCGGTGAATCTATAATTGCCAGTGTACGGATCGTCAGTATATCGAACTGATTCTCAGCAGCGAATCCCGGGAGCCGCTGCAGTTCATGTTCATTGTGCTTCATGACTATATAACGCCAGTGGAGAATGGGTAACTGCGAGCCGACCCTGGCTTTCATTTGAGCCAGCCGGCGCACGCCACCGAGTGCTGTTTTAACTTTTGCCCCAACCCTGAATGGGGAATTGGTTTCATCAGTCATGCCGTCTAAAGCCACTATTAAAAAAGTTGGCGGATAACTTATTAAAGCCTTTAGCACCTCTTCATCATCTAAATTCTGCCCGTTGGTGGAAAGAAGAGTAACCACTCCCCGATTATGAGCCAGGCGAAGAATATCGGACAAATGCGGATGAAGCAGTGGTTCTCCCCAGCCCCACAGGCTGACCGTCAGCAGATAAGGCCCAACTTCGTTCATTAGCCTTTCGAACAGGGCGGGCTCTATGGCTGCTGGCCGGCGCTCAAGCTTACCAATACCCGTCGGACAAACTTCGCATTTGAGATTGCAGTAATTGGTCAGCTCTATATGTAGATTAACAGGCCAGCTCCACGGACTCAGGCGGCGGTGGACCAGGTTGGCTCCCGACCTGAGCAGATTTAGCCGCTTCGGTAGTGGCATCCGCCTGGTTTGGACCGGCATAAGGTCGTATTTGAAATCATACCGGCCACGCACCAGGATGTCAGTAAAAAGTTGTGGTGCCTTCTTTAAGTAATTCCAGCGCTCTCCTATTCTCACCTGCCGTCATTCCTTCAGTTATACAGGCTATATATGCCGCGCTGGCTAAGTGCCTTTAAAGCGGTGACGCTCGTGTTCTGTTATCTTTTCTATCGAATCACCGACGCCGGCAGCATAACCCATCATCTGACCAAGGCCATTCACCATCAGCCCGGCCAGAAGCAAGGGAAATAAGCGAATTAAAAAGCCGGCGCCGTGCGCCTGGGGTATATGTTTCTGTATGCGCCAGAGGCGAAGCCATGGGATCCCGGGGGAGCCAATAGTGAACATAAGACGGCGAAACCAGGACCATGGTTGTGCCCAAGTAGCGGCGAACTGCCTTCCTGCATAATACTGTGCATTAATCCAGGGCGTCCAAGCGTTAAAATTTGAATGCGAAGTGTAGGTATTTGACTCAAGCCAGAGCTGATAGCCCTGAGCCTTAAAATATCGGTGCAGTACACTTTCGGCCTGCATTAAATTATCCAGTTGCTCTCCATAGGCTAACAGGATATCCCTCTTGTAACTGCTGTTATGCCCGGGTAGATGACGCATCGTTCCTGACGAGACGGGTTGAGACCATTCGCTATAGGACACATAGAAATCGGCCCAGCTAAGCATAGTATCTGGATTGCCATTTTTTATACTGGGGCCGACAGCAGCCCATGGTTGCTGGTGAGCGGTAATCAGCGTTTGCGCCCAGTTAGCCTCGGGAAAAGAATGATCCTCAGTAAGCGCGACCACCGCAGCGCTGGCCCTGCGTATGCCGGCAGCAAATCCGCTAGCGATAGAGCTAATTAGCCCTATTTCTACCACCTGCCAGCTATGAAAACAGGCTAGCTCGGTTTCGTCCAAGCTGCATTGCTCCAGCGATGGAACCACGAAAATGACTTCCATTTGTTTTGCCGCCGTCTGTGACTGCAGGTAAGACATGGTACGCCGGACACCGTCATATGTATCCGGAATTACCACAATAGCCGCCAACGCCGGCTCCATAAAGCAATTGTCGCTCAAATATTTCACCTCAAAGCTTAGATTGTAAGGAATCGTCAATATAATATATATTTAACTCGGAGGCAGTCAAGGAAACCATTTTACGGAGCGCTGAGCTTCAATACGGAACCAGGCTACCAATAGGAGTGTTATATTGGACGTATTGATAGGGACGCCGATTCACAGTAATGGCACCTATATAATAGATAAGTTCCTGTCCAATCAGCGGCAGATTCAATCAAGATACCCTTCGTCCGAGCTGGTTCTGGCCACTGTTGAAGACGAACTGGCCAGGGAGTTGGAAGGCTCTGTCGAATTATGGAATCTGAAAGGGCGCGTATTACATTATGAAGTGGTCAAGCCGAACCACGCGCGGAGCAGTATCTGGGAGATAACCACTGGTAGAGATGTCATACGCCAGTACATGCTGAATCAAACTAAAGCCAAGTACCTCCTCTTTCTTGATGCTGACATGACCGTTGAGCCATCGATAATAAATATCATGAAAAAGGAAATGGAAGGCTACGATGTTGTTTTCAGCGGTTATCCATTACGCAATCACGGAATCGGGCTGGCCGGGGCCGGTTGCATCATGCTCAAAAGAAGCGTGCTGGAGAAGCTCAGTTTTAGATGCTATGAGTTTAAGAATGGCGAAGTGATATTTGAGGACAATGTGCTTGAAATGGACCTGTTTCGTTTACATAGCCGAGTTAAAAAAGGATTCTTTCTCACCATCAACCACTTCAACAACGCTGATAATATGAAACAAATTACTCCCGGACCAGTCGGGGCACTTCGAAAGCTGATTAATCATCCTTTACTCAGATACGGACTGATAAAGACCAGCATTGACCTCAGATACAACATACCCTGGAGGCTAAAGATAATAATCAGCAGGTTTCTCCGTGACTAAGTGGATTAATCATAGAGATCAAATTCAAGTTCTAATTCGATTATATTTATGTGATACCTTTGAGCAGGGCGATTTCCCTCTCTGGATGTGCTGGTGAGTGGCGCCTCTCTAAATAACGACTGGCAAAATACAGCTCACAGTACACGCCGTCGCAACTGCCCACAAGCAGCATCAATGTCAGAACCGCGCTGAACCCGCTGTGTGACACGGATACCTCCAGTGTCCAGGATATCGCGGAAAGCCACAATGTTTTCCAATAACGGGGCACGAAAAGCGAGTTCGGAGATCGGGTTATATGGAATTAGATTCACATGGCAGTTCAGACTATGTAGCACCCTCACCAATTCATGTGCTTCAGCAACTCCGTCATTAACCCCACCAAGCAAGCAATATTCAATTGTTATTCGTCTCCCTGTTTGCTGAAAATATTCGTGGCAGGCCTCAACAATCTCAGCAATATTCCACTCGGTCATCCCAGGAATGAGTTGCTGACGGAGGTGATCCGTAGGAGCGTGTAGTGAGATGGCTAAGGTGATTTGCAATTCCTCCTGTGCTAACTTGCGTATACCAGGCACAAAACCAACAGTACTCACGGTCAGATGCCTCATGGCAATACCTAACTCGCTATTCAGCAGTTGTATCGCTTTCAGAGTCGCCGCATAGTTAAGCAGTGGCTC
>CAZZHQ010000024.1:0-30631 GCA_964654015.1 uncultured Dehalococcoidales bacterium
ACCCAATCTTAATATCACCCCTATCCTGTCCTAACAATGGGGTCCACCTCAGACAGCCCCCATCTTATCTACTATTGCTAGTCTTTCCTTCTGAAAATTAATATAGCTATGCATTTGAAATTCCTTTTCTATACTAATAATATATCCAGTTATTTTATTTACATCCAACGAAGGGTTTTTGCTATTAGATATGAATTTGCCAACTCCTTCTCTGATGTTTGGCTTTCCTCGATCATACTTTTGAATAAAAATAAAACATGCGAAGAGAGGGGTTAATAGATTAACAGTATCCTCCAGCCATCTGTAGACATTTACTATTGTTTTCCATTGTTCTATGGTCTTCGAAGGTTTTTCTTCTTGCACAACCAAACAAACTGCCTCTTCCTCAAACAGAAAATTCTCAATACAATATTCCTCAAGAACATGTAGCCTTTCAGTTAATGGCCAAGAAATACCCCTAATACGATCGAAGTCGCCATCAGCGATAAAGAATGCTTTCTCACCCAACGGATGTTTCAAGTGTTCCCTTACTTTATTTAGGAGATTATCCTTACCTCCAACACCAAATACTCTTTTTATCCGTGTTGATTCAAGGAACAATTTTTGGAGTAATTTCTCATAGAATAATTCATCATCTTCATCTTCAACATAAACGTTGATATCGTTATATTCAGCATAAAACTGCGGCATCAGTTCCCTTGCCGCATCGCTGTATCGCAACATTTTTCCTTACCTCTTCTGCGATAGCTCAATTTGTTTGTCTTTGTGTGCTTGGGCTATTTCCGGCGAATGTGTCGCAAAAATGAATTGTGCTCGTGGGTTTGCTTCTACGACAGCATCGACATATTGGTGTTGCCAGTTCAGGTGCAATGATAGCTCTGGTTCATCTATCATCATTATAAATTCTTGCTCTGTTTCAAACCCGAAGTATAGAAAGTTGAATAGAATTAATAACTGACTCTCTCCGGACGACAAGCTGTTCGCTCTAATTTCAGGGCCGCCTTTAATGTCTACAACTAGCTCGCCAGAGGGATTGAACTTGATCTTCTTCCCGCTATCATTCAATAGCGAATTCAATGTATCTATAAATAAATCAATCTTCTTAAATACTTTCTCTCTCTTCTTGTTATAGTCCTCTATTTTATTAATCACCCTCTCTACCTGATTAACTTGAGGTTCCCTGATTAACCAGTTTATAAAATTGCGAGACGGTTTATCGGAGTCATAACCTTCCTTCTCAATTAGTTCTGCGACTTGCATAAGCTCATTGAAGAATTTCGAAACTGATCCTTCTGGTACTACTCTCATACCTGCTTGTTTTAGTCCGCTTATTATCATTTCCTGTCTCTTTTGAACCTCAACTGGCGTCCAGGGCACTCTTGCCTTGCCAAAGAATCCAACACCTGGCTCAAAAGTCGATAACACAAGGCTCTCTCTGAGTTCCTCACTCAATTGACTTATTTCAAATTGTCGTTCGCGGTAATATCTTTCAGCGAGATACAATACTTCAGTGATTGGGCCACTAGACAAGAGCGGTCTTCTCTCTGACCTCAATCTGAGTCTGCGTGAGTCTAATGGCATAAGAAGACTACTCGCCGCCTGCCATCTTCTGTCCATAGGCAAATAGAAGGGACCAACTAACGACTCAAGAGTCTTAAGTACAGGATGTTCTTTGTTGTCGACCTTAAATCGCTCGTACATCTCTGCCATACTAGGTTGTTGCTCCTGCCTATCCAAAATTCTAGATTCGCGTGAGTATTCAAAGACTGGGACTACCAATTTCTCAGAAAACTGGGACAGTAATATTTCTATACTGCCTTCAAGCCGCTTGACAACTGTTTTCCTAATTGGCTCGCCCTTTTCCTTATATCTGACTTCGATTGTGTCAAACTGCAACTGCGCCAGATTAAGAAGCGACGGTGTAAGTGTCCAATATATGACGTTCAAGACACTGGTCTTTCCAGACCCATTAATGCCCTCGAGTAAATTCACACTACGAAAAAACCTTATTTTAAAATCAAGATGGCCATGAAGTTTCCTAATCACCAATGTATGTATTTTCACTTTTACCTCCCTCCTTCACAATACATATGCGCATTTAAAATAGAAGACTTCTTCACGTTCTCACTCATTTTCCTTGCTAACATTTTACAACTATTTAAAGCAAAAACCTAGATGCCAGTACTTAACTTGTCATACAGCAGTTATATATGTATATATGTACTTTGACCCACTTACCAAAAACAATTACTCAACCTTGGCTTTTCCGACGTCCTGTTAGTAGGGTAGGACAGAAAAGGGGGGCATTTCTACTCCCCTCTGATTTCAAAACGTAAATTATCTACCACTGCATGAACATAGGGATGTTCGATTGTTTTGACTTACGATTGGCCGAGTGGCAATGAGTAAATAGACATGCTATCAAAGCCACTGATTCGTATGTAGAGTTCTAGTTTCACCTCTATTTACCTTAGCCATGGTATAGCACCGCGGACTTCACGGAATACATACTTCTGAATACTCCTACAAATCATTCCCAGAAATATCTTTGAATTGTTCGTTTACGAGTTCCGGAGGAATATATGAATGTATTTTCTGGACAATTTCACTGATAGGATTTACAAATTCTGCCACTTCATCAACTGTCATTTCGACTTCATGAAAATTGCTATGAAGCTTTTCTGCTTGCCAAAAAACCTCATTTAATCGTCTGTCATCCATTTCTTTACTAACAGTTGAGACAAAATATCTCAGACTTTTGTGACTTTTTAGCATGGGCATGTTCCTACTCGCAGCTAGTGCTTGTAGAGCTTGTGCAATACTTCCCCAAAGGAACTCACCAGCCTTCTCTGCTTCCCCTTTAAGTAACATCTGCTGGCTATTTTCTAAGTATCTCAATGACGAAAGCACGTATTTTCGAGTTTGATTCTGCGTTTCATCTTCTAAAGGACTATATTTTTGTGTATTCAATGATGCTCCCGGTATTTCTATCCAATTTAATACGAACTCCTACTTTGGGTGCGAGTATACTTATGTCATATTCGACAACCCAAACCTCGTCTTGCTGTATTACTTTCTCCAATTTGTGAATATAGTAGTATTTCGAAATGAATTGATCCGCTATTTTTACTGCTTCCTCTGCATTATTAACTTCGCTCATTCCTTTCTCCTTTGTGGTTGCTTACCACATGAGCAATCTGAATATCCTTCCTCTATCAATTCAAATGTTAGCGTATATATGATTATTTCTTAAATCAATATTCATCATTCCATGGATAGAATAATAGCAGTAATATACATTCCATTAAACTACCATTATTGTTAATGTATCTCGAATCTTGGCTTTTTCGATGTTCTGTTAGTAGGGTAGGACGTTGTTTTGGCAGCCGGTAAAACTACTGACAGCAAGTTAAGGAAGCTAATCAAGTAGCCGCCAGTTCCCAGGTATATATAACCAAAGAGAGCAGAGTGGCTCTGCGGCCACTCTCCCTTTTACATTCTGACTACGCGTGTTCAGTTAGTAGGACGATGCTCTTGTTGGCTGGTCGGATGCAATATCCGCCGACTCTCTTATGAACCTTGAAACCGATCAATCCTGCTTCAGCGTATAGTTCGACCATGCGCTGAATGCTCATGTTACTCGTATGGTCGAGGATTTTATATCCAGCCTGAAAGTTTCCAAACGCTGCTATAACGCTTGCTGTCCCTGCAAGGGTAGCCATATTATCCTGAGTATGGATTGGATAGCCCAAGAAGGTATTCGGCTTGCCAAGGATCACGCTAGGTTGCCACAGGAAACCACCTTCATAGGTTCCAGCAGCATCCTTCCATCGTAGCTTCCTCAACTCGAGCTCGGTCAGTGAGTGCACCAAGAATGAGGCACCCTTTCGGAATATACTTGGGCAGAGATGGAGGAATGTTGATCTTGATCTGCTATCTATATCGGTTAGTCAGACCTTGTATAAACGGCGGGGTGTTTGTGAATTTAAAGAGCCAAAAACTAGCGGTTCCAGTCGCAGGGTAGCCATGACGTCGAAACTAGCCATATTTTTACGAGACTACAAAGCTGAGAGAGAGTCCCTCTCCTTACATCTTGGAAGGTTACTCTCTCTCGACGACCTGGTGTTTGCCAATATTGACGGTAAACCGATTGACCCTAGCACACTAACCCATACATTCGGCAGGATCGTTGATCAAGCGGGTTTTGGGAAAGTTCGGTTTCATGACCTCAGACATACATTCGCCAGTATCGCTCTTCTTCGTGGTGCGAAACCGAAGGTTATATCTGAAGCACTAGGTCATGCCTCAGTAGCTTTTACAATGGATACCTATTCTCATATAATAGAAGGGATGCAATCGGATATGATGGCGTTACTGGACGAGGTACTACCATCTGGCGTGAGCCAGAAATAGGAGAAGGAGGTGTCGATGTTATGAAGATTAAGAATATCAATGGAACGTCCCAAAACACATGTGTTTGTGGTTCATGGCTGAAACATTGGAAGAAGTTCAGTGGTCAGTCGACCGACTATTGTCCTGTGGTAACTTGCCTGGAAAAAGACTTGGTGGGTGCTCACGTCCAGAAATCCGACAGTTTCGACAACAAGTGGTACATCTACCCGCTTTGTAGCGTTCACAACCAAGGCACGGGGGTACTGGAGGTCTCCGATGCCTACAAACTCGTTTCTGCAAACAAGAATGAAACGTGCTTAAAGTAGATGAGGAGGAACCGAACGAGGTTCCTCAACGGGCGAGAGGCATAGGCAGCCGATGCCGATGGTACTGCTCGATGATGTGCTGCCGTCAGGGGTGTCTCGCTGAATATTTTGTAAAGTAGAGCTAAGTGAAGACTAGGGAGCTAATAGGCGATAGCCGAAGGAGGTATAAATATGGAAAAAGCAGGTATAATAGCATTTCTAATTGGATTGGTATGTGTTGCGTTAAGTCTTACATATGTGACCAGTAGTGCCCTTCTACTTTTCGGCATGATAATAGGTGGTGGTGGTGGCCTATTATTGTATTTAGCAAGATAGCTATAGTTGAACGGATGCTAAACACGATAAGTACTTAATATAATTCAATACTTTTAAGGTTGCCTCCAACGTCAAACGAACGTCAAAGCAGGGTAGCCCACGATAGCATGCCAGTGTAGCTCAGTGGTAGAGCAGCGGTTTCGTAAACCGCCGGTCAAGAGTTCGACTCTCTTCGCTGGCTGTATCTAATTCATTTGCCCCTTCAGGCTCTTTTGCCAACATTTTGCCGACATTATAATCAACTAATCTCATCATCTGATTTTGCGCTTTGTATAATTCAACCAAAGAATATCTTGCGAAATAGGTTTTAGCAGTGTATCCTGCTTTGATATATCTGTAGACCCGTGGATAGAATACGAGAACGGAAATAGAAATTCAATAATAGGAGAAGGAAATGGAAAGTTTATGGTTGGCACTGCACTGGGGTTCACCTATTGGTACTGGCATTTTTCTTGTATGCCTGGGTGGCATGGTCTATCTGCTCTCAAAAGCTGATGAGATAAGTAAGCGTACAAAGGCAAAGGAAAAGGAAAAGGGACTTGAGAAAAGAAAGGATTAGCTAACCTACGATTGTTTTCACCACGAAGATTACAGCAGAGACGATTACAATGATAATGAAAATCTCTTGATTGTTATTTGCCAGTGGGAGGTCATTGATTGTTAAAAAATACCCTTTTGTAAATTCAGGCTTATTGTAAGATATTCCTGTAATTAGCAAACAAAAAAGGGGAGATTATTCTCCCCTTTTTGTTAAGAACCCGGTCAGGTCTAGATAGTCCCTCGGGTCCCTTTGTTCATGCCACACTGGCCGGTGCCAAGTCCCGAGCTACCACTGCATTCACCCCCGCCGTTTTGACCGCCCATGCGGCCATTCGACAGGGCCAGTAGTGGCCCTGCTGACTATTACCTTGCCCTACATACGTGGACACAAGCTAAGTCTTTTGTTTACAATTGGTTGTTAAGACAAGTGTACATCACTATATTCTGTAACAATTTTCGCATTAATCCGTTTATTGAGTAGAAAGGTTAATTGCAAGAGAATAATAATACTAAAGCATCATCAGACATCGACTTGCTGGTAGAGAGAGCAATTGATGGTGATGCGGATGCCTTCGGGAGATTGTACGATATGCACGTTGATCGAGTCTACAGGCATGTGTGCTACCGGGTGGGAAGTGTAGCCGATGCTGAAGATTTGACCCAGCAAGTCTTTCTCAGGGCATGGCAGGCGATTCATCGCTATAAAAAAACTACAATCCCGTTTCTAGTGTGGCTGATTAAAATCAGCCATAACCTTGTTGTTGATTTCTATCGCTCAAACAAAGTCGTGACGTATCTTGATTTGGATTTCGTTGCAGGCAAACCAAGCTCAACCCCGGAACATGTGGCAGAGGCCAGATTTGAACAACAGCAAATGCGCCAGGCAATTTTTAAGCTTCCTGCCGACCAGCAGCAAGTTGTTCTGATGCGCTTCATCGAGGGATTCTCTTATTCAGAAATCGCCGCCTCAATCAGTAAAAGTGAAGGTGCAGTCAGAGTAATACTGCACCGTGCGCTGGTAAGGCTAAGAATAATCCTGGAAAAGGTTAAACAGTGAAAAGGATAGAAGATATACTTATCCAGTGTATTGAAGAAGTAAAGTCGGGAAAAACTAGCCTGGCAGATTGTCTCAATCGCTATCCTGACATGCGCCGAGAGTTGGAGCCATTACTGAGGATTGCACTGAGCATAAAGGAGCCACCCGATATCAGGCCTTCAGATTCCTTCAAGATTCGGGCACGGGTAAATCTGATGGAGCACATCCATGCTGGAAGGGTAGTAAAAAAGACTAGCAAGTCGGTCTCTTGGGTTGCTATAAGGCGAGCGTGGTATGCCGGGTGGCTAAAAACGGTAACAATCGTAATCGCAGCGATACTGGCAATTTCCGCTCTTGGTACAGGTACCGCTTACGCTTCACAAGGGAGTATCCCTGGCGATACGTTATATGCAGTAAAACTTGGTACTGAGCAGGTTCAGCGAGTACTAACTACGGATAATGTCGAAGAAGTATATCTTGAGCTCGAGTTTGCTGGTACCCGTCTTGAGGAAATGGAATCTGTTGCCCTGAGGCGCCCTGGCGAAATAACTGTTGCGGTGACTGGCTATGAACAAAACCTTAATATGGCTATTGCCAGGGCAGAAGAGATGAAAAATGGCGGAGTACCTACCAGTATACTGGAAACATTAGCCTCGGCTATTTCCAGCCACCTCTTCATATTAGACGAGCTCGAAGATAGTGTGCCCGAAGCGGTCAAGGATTCAATCAGCAATGCTAGAGAAATAGCCATATACGAGCATATGAAAGTGCTGCGAATTATGGCAGAGAAAGACTCACTTGGAGCTGCGAAGATTAATATGGAGGCTATGCAAGCAAGAATAAACAGAGCGAAAACCGAATCGGAGAAAGACAATACCAGAGAGGTGAAGGAAGCCTTGCAACAGTTTGAGGAGTTACGAAGATTTGGTGAAGAAATCTCTGGAATCGCTAGGGGACTGGGTTATGATACCAGGGCAGTCGATGAGTTGAATGCCAAAGCTACAGCAGGTCATCTGGAGGCCCTGGGTTACATTTATGGTATGGTTTCAGAGGAAACTAAAGGCGCTGTAGAAGAAGCGATGGGTACTTCCGTTGAGGAACATGGGCAGGCTGTCAAAGGCTTACAGGAGCAAGGTGTTCTGAATGACATTCCTGAGGAACCACCTCTTCCAGATGAAATCCCAGATGAAGTTAAAAAGAAAATATTAAAGCCTGATTCCAAAAATTCCGAAGACGGTAACGAAAACGGGAACGAAACGGGAAAAGGATAGGCTTTCCATTTCTCCTGATACCAACCGATATTCTCTTCACCAGAGCACAAACAAATACTATCGTAGGTGTGGTGCTTTATTGTCAATATCCATGACTAATTCTGTATCAATGTTGTTATCACAAAGCAGTCTGTAACAAATTTATGTTATTTCCGTTATTGGTTGTATAACAGGGAGGATGAAAGAGATGAAAAAGCTATTTATTGTTCCACTTATCTGTGTGTTGGCATTCACTTTCTGCCTTGGTGGAACCGCATTCGCACAGGAAGAAGAGGGGCTTCGTGATCCTGGCATCACTCCCGATAGTCTGTTCTATTTTGCCGATAAATGGTCCGAACAGCTTGCACTGATGGTTACCTTTAAGGCGGAAAACAAGGTCCCGAAAGCTTTGCAGTATGCCGAAGAGAGACTAGCTGAGGTGGACGCCATGCTGACAGGGAACAAATTTAGAGAGGCCACTGAAGCAAACAATCAATACCAAAACTGCCTGAATATTACCATGCAATATATGGAACGGGCACGAATCAAGGGCGGTGACACCTCGGAAACAGTAGTGCTGGCTGTATCGGAACATTTGAGATTCGTGAATGACAGTATGGTTGGTGCTCCTGAAGACGCATTGATGTTACTAACTCAAACAAGAGAAAGAGCTAGAACCTGTCAGGAAACAGCACTGATATCCATGGCACAGGGTGACCCGGAAAAAGCAATCCAGACAAATCTTATGCTGATGGAATGTCAACTAAACAGGATAAATGCGCAGGCTGAAGACGATCAGTCTACAATACTACAGGGTGAACTGCAGGAATATGAGAGGCTTAGCTATCTTGGTGAGGAAATATCGCAGATTGCCAGAGAGATGGGTAAAGGAACATCTGTTGACCAACTAGTTGCCCAGGCAACAGCTAATCAGTTGCAGGTTTTAGCTCAAGTACAGCAGCATGTGCAGGAACAGTCCCGGCAGACGACTAATAATGCAACGCAGAACCGCATAGAGAATCATGAAATGGTAGTGACCGAATCGAAAGCACAAAACCAACTGGGACAGACTCAGGAAGGACCACCCGTACCGGCTGAGATTTCGGAAAAAATGAAGAATAATGGCTCAGTAGAGGGGTCTAAAGGGAAGTGATGATCTTACTAAGTGACTCTTTTATTTTGCTGAATTCAAGCCCTTTCTGAGTAGCGAAACCACGAATGGATATACCAGTAGCTGGAAGTTCTTCTCCGATAATGGCTTCAATCTCTTCTTCGGAAACCCCCCAATTTAAAACCTCAGTGAAGGTGGTATTCCCTTTGATAATTCGTTCTGTAGATTCTTCATGACCTTCTGACGAGGTACCTTCTCCAGTTACAGGACTGGGTTCTATAATTTCTAGCTCGCTAATATCTATGCTATGCGTGTCTAAGAATTCAACCTGGTCTTCCGTGAGGGTTACCTTAGCCTTGAGAAGCTCAACCGCAGATTGTGGCAAATATTCATCATCTGCAAGCGTAAAAGGCAAGCCAGTGTAGAGCGCCACAAACGCTTTCACGGAACCGGTGCCTATCTCTATATCTTCCTCCAGATTTGTGTAGGCCTCATGCAGGTTGTTTGGGATAAAATGTGTCTAAATTAGCTACAAATCGGGGAGAGAGCAAACCACATATTCGTAAACAGCAGGTTGGCTGTTCGACTCTCTTCGCTGGTTACCTTATAATATTAATGAAAAGACTCGCCTGAAGCATTATCAGGTAACAATATTTCGATTATTAAAACTAATTGACATAATAATATTCTATTACGAATAGATATTCAGGAAAGGCAGAATTCATGTTGACTAATTCTGAAAACAGGGAAAGGAAATATCATCTTTTGGGATGGATATTGTTCCTGATGTGTGCCTGCTTTTTTATAGCTGCAAGTATTAAAAGTGGCGATACTTTGTACTTAATCGGTAGCATTGTTTTCTTCATTGCCTGTATATTATTTATCATTCCTTTGGTAGTAAAGGAGAATGATTCAGATGATAACAAAAAGGCATAACCTTCACCAGGTATAAGAAGCTCTCTTTTTACCAAAGTATCCTGCCAATTTGATTATTTATTGTATATCTACGCGGGCCAGGTAGCTAGAGGCTCATAGATTACTCTCCATTTAATCGCAACAGGTTCCATTGTTATAATGGGCAATGAAACAAATAATATTCAATGTATGTGTTCCTACTTGATTAAAAGCGTATCATAAACTAAGAAAAATGAAGAACCTATCACGTTTCTGGATGATTAACCTGGGGAGTATACTCATATTAGTTGGCGTTATTCTACTCGTTACTGTAAGTATGCCTAGTGTGAGGGATATTCCCTATCAGATACATAGAATAACCAGGCCTTATGCTTTTAATTATATGGCATGGGAATTTCAGACGGTGTCTTCTTTGCCAGATGTTTTACTCAATGCTGATGCAGAAACAAAACCGGAGGTAAAGCTTAGTAATGAAATAGGAACTGTACTAAAAGATAACGGTATAAGTACATTTCCTCCAGTTCTCATTGAGATTGAGAAACCACCGAGTCTTCTGGTGATATCGCCGAGGGATAGAATTGCATATGCTGACAGGTTTCTCTTAAGGCAATATCTTGACGTGAAAGAAATGGAGAGGATAGAGGCAAAGGTGGATAATTTGGGAGTATCATCGCTTGTCATCGAACTTGGAGGCTTTGGTGCTGTCTGTCCCCCAATAGTTAGTGATAATCTCTCTCTGACAAATACGCTTAACATTGCGGTTGAAGAATGGTTTCATCAATATCTGGCGCTCAGGCCATTGGGGTTTCGGTATTTTCTTGATTCAATTGGTCTTCAACAGGATCCTGAACTAATAGTCTTGAATGAAACATTTGCGGGCATGGTTAGTCGTGAAATTGGTGCTGAAGTACTAAAACGATATTACAAGGGGGAGGAAGATAAGGCCCCCGTCAATAATTCTCAGGGATTTAATTTCTACGATGAAATGAATGAAACTCGTAGAATAGTGGATCATTATTTGTCACAAGGGATGATTGTCGAGGCTGAGTACTATATGGAAAAGAGAAGGATGTATTTTATTGACCATGGTTATTATATCCGTAAATTAAACCAAGCCTACTTTGCTTTCCATGGTATATATGGAGACTCTCCTGCTTCTGTCAGCCCAATTTACCATGATTTACAGGAACTCAGGGCAGGGAGCCCTACCCTTAATTACTTTATTAGTGAGGTAGAAAATATGACAAGCTATGCTGAGTTACTCAAAGCATTAGAGGAACACCCCCGGGCATCTTAGGTTACCTTGGTAATTAGAAAGATAGCGTATGCAATAATAATGGCTAGCGTGACCTGGTCTCTATGTTATCTTTCCCGAAGGCTACAAAGATGCCACTTAGTATGAATATTCCTCCTACGAGCTGGATAAGTGTAGGAATTTCATCCAAAAATAATGAAGCCAGAATTGTTGCCCCCACAGGTTCGCCAAGGATTGCTATGGCAACCAAAGTAGCAGGCATAAAACGTAGAGACCAATTCAGTGTTGAATGCCCCAGGAGCTGCGGTACTAGAGCTAGTAGTATAAGCATGACATAGGTGCTTGTTGAATAACCAGATAGGCTATAGCCTGAAACCAGTGTTGCGGCTAATAGGAAAAGAGTTGCTGAGCCATATACTAGAAAGGTGTAACTTAAAATACCGGTGCTTGGTCTAAGTTTGCGTCCAATAAGAAAATAAGCAGCGATAGCCAGTGCGCCCATGAGAGCAAGTAAATCTCCTGCAAATGCAGCTAAACCAATCCGAGAATCGCTATAACCGATCAGGACTGCCCCAATGAGGCATATTCCAATGCCCAGAATAGTTTTTCTCTTGAGTTTTTCATGAAAAAGAAAATAGGAAGCTAGAGCTACAAATATGGGATGGGAGGTAACTAATACCACCGAACTGGCAACAGTAGTATAACTGAGCGAAGCTATCCAGAATGCAAAATGAAGTGCTAAAAAGAAACCAGCAAGCAAAGATAGGAGGATACTCTTTTTTGAAAGAGAGCGAAGTTCTTTCCCTGAATAGATGCATGCTACGGGGCTTATGATTAAAGAGGCCAAAGCCAATCGATAAACAGCTATTACCAAAAAAGGTGCTTCGGCTAAGCGCGTAAATATAGCACCAAATGATACTGCTACAACACCTATTGATAAAATGAAATAATGCTTAGCCATATTTGTTTATGTCGTACAGCTGTCAGTCTAACCGAGGATTATATAATTATCAATATCATAATATTCTCGGAGCTAGTAAAGCAAAATATTGTTTTATGTATATTTTTTGATTATTAAAAACAGCTTTACTTTGTATCATTATCCTTGATAATTTGCCGATAACGGTCAGAGAGATATTATCACGATTGGATAGTTCGATTTCATAGTAAAAAGGAGAGAATGCTACAATACTGGAAGTAGGAAATATTTATTTCATAGTTTATTTGAATCAATAGCGATCAGTTTTCGAAAATTGTTGACCTTGCGTTGACCTGATAAACATGGCAATTGACAAACCGGGAGAAAGCGAATGAGTAAATTTACTGATAAATTGTATAAGATGTCCAGGTCTGTAGCTGCACCTATAGGATTTCATTCAGCGATGAGCGAGCCAGGAGATTCATCCTTACTGTTGATTGCGGGCATATTCTCAGCAGATATTAAAAAGGTTAAATCTTTGGATGGCATTCCTATAGATGCTGCGTTAATTTTAAACCAAAACCTTGGTCTCAAAAAGGCGAAGCAGTTTGCCAAGGTTCTGAGTGATACTCCATTAGGGATAATAATCAATCAGTTGAGTGAAATTAATAATGCCAATTCAGTAGCTGCTGATCTTGATTTTATAGCTTTCGATAAGCAAGTATCTATGACAAATGTAGAGAAGACGTCGGTTGGCAAACTATTTATGATAGATGCTTCTTTTAATATGGATTTAACAAAGGCCGTTAATGAAATTGACCTTGATGGGGTTATTATCGACAATAGCCAGGAAGAGTTACTGTCTGTTGAGCATTTGCTCATTTGCCAGCGCTTACGCGAGCTGTTGCACAAGCCATTACTAATGATTTTACCTTCTTTAGTCACAAGTGCTGAACTCTGTCGTTTGAGGGAAGTGGGGATAACTGGAGTTATCTCCTCTAAGACATGGTCGATTGAATCATTAATTGACTTGCGGCATAAAATTGACAACCTACCCAAAAGAGATGCACATCGGAATAGCAAGATAGACGCAATACTTCCTAGTTATGTCGGATATAAAGACGAAGATGAGGACGAGGACGAGGAATAACACAGAGCTTATAATAGGTTAAGAGGTGTTTAAATTGCCGAATTTTCAGGGGGTATACTGAGTTGCCTGAAAGTGTTTACCTTCTGTCTTAATAGCTGGAGCAACAATCATAGTAACATGCTGCATTTCCTTGATGGTATTTACTCCACATACTCCCATGCAAGTACGTAGCGCTCCGACTAAATTCTGAGAACCATTGGTAACCGAAGTAGGCCCAAAGAGAATTTGTTCCAACGGTGCATCGGAACCAACCTTAATCCGCGTTCCTCTGGGCAAGGCTGGGTGAGGATGTGCCATTCCCCAATGGTGTCCTCTGCCTGGAGCTTCTATAGCGTGGGCCAAAGGTGAACCAATCATCACGGCATCGGCTCCGGCAGCGAAAGCTTTACATAAATCACTTCCAATACGAATACCACCATCTGTAATCACAGATACGTATCGGCCACTTTCAGCCATGTAGCTATCACGTGCTGCAGCGCACTCAATTGTCGCAGTTACTTGTGGTACTCCAATGCCAAGTACTTCTCTGGTTGTACACGCAGCTCCAGGTCCTACTCCAACCAATATAGAATCAATACCAGTCCGCATCAATTCCAGGGCGGCACTATAGCTACAGCAGTTACCTACTATTATCGGAATGGACAACATCTGGCATAGCTCTGGGAAAATAAGACCCTTTGTGCTTTTCGAGATATGTTTGGCGCTGGTAACAGTGGACTGCACAATTAATATATCCAGGCCAGCTTCTTTAGCTATTGGCGCCAAATGTTTAGTATTTGCCGGAGTTACTGAGGCGGCACAAATGACACCTGCTTTTTTGATTGTGCTAATGCGTTCAGCAATCAAATCTTCTCTTATTGGGGAAGAATAGACTTCTTGTAAGAGAGAAGTGGTTTCAGCTTCTGAACACTGAGTAATGCGTGTTAAGATTTCGTCCGGGTTTTTATACCTGGTTTGCACACCTTCCAGGTTTAGAACTGCAAGCCCGCCGAGATTGCCAAAATTTATGGCCATAGCTGGATCTACTACAGCATCCATTGCAGATGCTAAAATAGGTATATCGAAATTGTGTTTCCCGATGGTTAAATGGATATCTGTCTGATTGGGATTGATCGTTAGGTCGCCGGGGACAATAGCCACCTCATCGAAACTATAAGCACGCTTCATTTCTTTGAATTTTGATTGAGGCATGTACTTCTCCGTGGACAGATAATTGTCGTAAACTATACAGGGATGATGCTTTAGAGTCAAACTGGGCATTTTACTAGAACTGAACCACAGTTTACAGATGGATTGTTTCGCATGAAATGTTTTAATAAATTTGTTTATCAGCACAGGTTGAGTTGCTCCTAGGAACAACAGCTAGCATTCGTCAGGATTTACTTCTTCAGTAAAAAGCATAGAGAGAATATTCATTATCAGATATAATTAAGGCGTTGTATTTTAGTTCTTATTGTGATCCAGTCTTCACCTGTCAGGTACTGAGACATTTGATTGAATTCAGGAGGTATTATTGACTGAATATATTCTAGTAGCTGTAGCTTGGCCTTATGCCAACGGTTCATTGCATTTGGGACATATCGCTGGAGCTTATTTACCAGCAGATATATTTGCTCGCTATCATCGTCTAAAAGGCAACCATGTATTGATGGTTTCAGGTAGCGACCAGCATGGAACTCCTATCACTATACGAGCGGAACAGGAATCAAAAACACCACAGGAAATAGCGTCAAAATATCACCAGGAATTTCTAGAGTGCTGGGAAAAATTGGGCATATCATTTGATTTGTTTACCACAACAGGGACCGATAATCATGCTGAAGTGACACAAGATATGTTTCTTACGCTGTTTAAAAATGATTATATTTATAAAGATAAGATGCTTCAGGCTTTTTGTCCAACATGTCAGCGTTTTTTAGCTGACAGATATGTTGAAGGCAAGTGCCCTTACTGCGGATTTCCAAATGCCAGGGGTGATCAATGTGATGGATGCAGCAAACCAATAAATCCTTCAGAGTTAATAGATATTAGATGTAAGATTTGTTCAACCACACCACGATTCGAAAGCTCCGAACATTTTTTCCTTCGCCTGACTGCGTTGCAGAAACAATTAGAGGATTGGGTAACTGGTCAAAAACACTGGAGAAATGCTGTATCAAGCTCTACATGGAAATATTTAAACGAGGGATTAAAGGACAGGGCTATAACCCGTGATATTAAATGGGGGGTAAAGATTCCTCTGGATGGGTTTGAAGAAAAGCGTATTTATGTGTGGTTTGAGGCGGTTACCGGTTATTTATCAGCCAGTAAAGAATGGGCAAAGCTACATGGAAATGAAAATGCGTGGCAGAAGTATTGGCATAGTGCTGCTAAAAGCTTCTATTTTATCGGCAAGGATAATACATTTTTCCATACACTGATATGGCCAGCCATGTTAATGGGTTATGGGAACCTGAACCTCCCCTATGATGTACCAGCGAATGAATTCCTGACTATTGAAGGTAGTAAATTGTCTACAAGTCGCAATTGGGCAGTATGGCTGCCTGATTACCTGCAGCGATACGATGCTGACCCACTGCGTTTTTATTTGACCTCAATCATGCCAGAGAATGCAGATAGTGATTTCTCATGGGAGAAGTTCCTTCGATGTAACAACAATGAGTTGGTTGCCACATATGGAAACTTGGTTCACCGGGCACTTACCTTTACTTATCGTAATTATAATGGAACAGTACCCTCGCCCGGTGAACTGGATGAGCCAAGTAAAAAATTGCTTCAGCTTGCTGAGAATACTCTAACCAATGTAAATGATGCACTCGGTCGCTGTAGCTTCAGGGAAGGACTCAGACTAAATATGTCTCTATCTCAAGAGGCAAATCGCTACCTAGATGCTCAAGCTCCATGGAAAACAATAAAATATGACACTGAAGTTGCAGCCAGGACAATGTATACTGTTTTATGTGTGACGTCAGTTTTAAGAGTAACTATGTATCCTTTCTTACCATTCAGTTCCGAGAAACTTCATGCATTTCTTGGATTTACAGAAAGTGTAAAAGATGTGGGATGGAACATACAGTTACCAGCTATTGGCCAGAAGCTCGAACAACCTCAAGCCCTATTCAGCAAGCTGGATGAGAGTATCATAGCAGATGAAACGGCACATATTGGCTAAGTGGCTGGGTTGAGAGAAAAAGTATAATAATAGCAGGACTTAGCTAGTAGCTGATTGAGGGGCTGGGTTATCTAACAATTTAGATATCTCTGCCTCACTCAGGGTCTCGTGGATAATAAGCTGTTCGGCTAATTGCTTCAGCTTCTCTTTATTCTCAGTCAGGAGACGTTTGCTGATTGCATAGGCACGCTGAACGATACTTAGTATCTCTTCATCTATCTCTCTGGCGGTCTCATCGCTGAAATCCTTTTGCTCACTAATCTCGCGTCCCAGAAAAACTAACTCTCGATGCTGACCAAATGTTCGAGGTCCCAGTTTATCACTCATCCCAAACTCAGTAACCATTCCTCTAGCCAACTTAGTCGCTTTTGCCAGGTCATCCTGTGCCCCAGTTGTTACTTCGTTATAAGTGATTTCTTCAGCAGCCCGCCCGCCTAATAGTATTGCTATGCGATCATTTAACTGAGATTTAGGATAAAGCCGTCGGTCTTCTGTAGGTAAAAGTTGTGTCCAACCACCTGCTTCTCCACGAGCAACAATAGATATCTTATGAACATTAGCATCAGCATTGGGTAACATACTAGCAGTTAAGGCATGACCACTTTCATGATAAGCGGTGATTTCTTTTTCTCGCTTGCTTATCACTCGACTTTTACGTTCAGGGCCAAGTGATACCCTGTCTGTAGCATCCTCCAACTCTTTTAGACTAATATCCTTGCGGTTCCTTCTGGTGGCCAGGATAGCAGCTTCATTAATAATATTAGCTAGATCTGCCCCACTAAATCCTGGCGTTTGCTTGGCAATTGTTTCTAAGTCATCTTCATTAGATAATGGTTTTCCTTTGGAATGAACCAAAAGAATAGCTTGACGACCTTTTATGTCCGGTGTATCAACAACAATTCTTCGGTCAAATCTACCCGGGCGAAGTAGTGCGGGATCCAGGATATCGGCACGGTTTGTAGCGGCCAGGACGATGATATTGGTATTGGTATCAAATCCATCCATTTCAGATAGTATCTGATTCAGTGTCTGTTCTCTTTCATCATGCCCTCCGCCAACTCCTGCACCACGTTGTCGTCCAACCGCATCAATCTCGTCGACAAATATAATACATGGAGTATTACGTTTTGCTTGTTCAAACAGGTCTCTGACTCTGGAAGCACCGACACCAACAAACATCTCCACAAATTCACTGCCACTAATGGAGAAAAAGGGAACCTTAGCTTCGCCAGCTATAGCTTTCGCAAGTAGTGTTTTCCCGGTTCCTGGAGGTCCTACCAGTAGAATACCTCGAGGTACACGTCCTCCTAAAGCATGAAATTTCTCAGGCGACTGGAGGAATTCTATTACTTCGTGTACTTCTTCTTTTGCTTCATCTATACCGGCAACATCTGCCAGCGTAATTGAAGACTCATTGCCGGAGCTAAGGCGTGCACGGCTTTTACCGAAACTAAATGCCTGTGATCCTGCTCCACGCGCTGAGCGAATGAAGAAATAAAACAATCCTCCAAGTAACACCATTGGAAGGATGACCTGTAAGCCTACCATTAGCCAATTTGTGCTGCTGGGCTCCACATCAATTTTTACTCCACCTTCACCAAGAGTTAAACCTTCCAGGGTAAGATAGTTGCGAAGATCATCGGTACCACCTACAAATGCAGCCTTAAATATATCTATCTCATCCTTCTGGCCAATTAAACTGTCGCCATCTTGCTTAATGGTGTCAATTTGGCCTTGTTTTGCCTGGGAAATAAACGTTGACAGGTCGACTTCCTCAGGTCGATCATACGGGATAAAAGTAAGGACGACCACTAATGTCACTGCTATAAGTATCAGATAGATGAAACTATTTCGTTGTTGTTTTTTCTTTGTGCTCATAATATCTCAGTGAATTATAACAGAGATATAATACATATAAAAAATATGGAACATGTACGTTTGCGGGTTGGTTTAGGCATTGAATATTGTATTTAAAGCAGAGTCTCCAAATTTTGTTGTTTCTACGCTAAGTGATACAATAAAAAAAGGAGGTAGTTCTCTACTGAAGGCAGAAGATATTGCTCATTTAGCTGTTGAAGCGGCTTCCGGGAAGAAAGCCCGGGATGTTGTTATGCTTAATGTTGCAGAGTTGTGCTCCTTCACCTCATATTTCGTGCTTTGTAGTGCTGAAAGTGATCGCCAACTTGAGGCTATCTGGCAAGATATTCTTGATACCATCAAAAGTGAAGGAATTCTCCCTCAGCATAGGGAAGGTACTCCACAATCAGGCTGGATGCTTGCAGACTTCGGATCAGTTATTGTTCATGTGATGACTTTGGCAGAGTGGGATTACTACCAGCTTGACAAGCTATGGGCTGGAGCTCCCGCAGTGGTCAGAATACAATAAACCGGCCGTGAATAGATTAAGTCCAGCTGTCAATTTCTCTTGAATAATCAAGAAGTTCTCCACTAGAGAAGAAAAGACTTATCTCTTTAGTAGCATTCTCGGGAGAGTCCGAGCCATGTATAAGGTTATGTTCGATGCTAATAGCAAAATCCCCCCTGATGGTGCCTGAGGCGGATTCCGCTGGATTTGTTTCTCCCATTGAGCGTCGTATTATATTTACTACATTACTCCCTTGGAAAACAATGGCTATTATTGGGCTTGATGTTATAAAAGAGACCAACTTTTCAAAGAATGGCTTGCCCTTGTGAATGGCATAATGTTTTTCAGCCATGCTTTTATCCATATGAATCATTTTCATGGCTACGAGTTTGAGCCCTTTTTTTTCAAGACGGCTGACAATTTCTCCTGTCAATCCTCTTTGTATGGCATCAGGCTTAATGAGAACTAGACTTCTTTCCATTTTCTTATACCTTTCTTCGTATTCATTATTATTATGATAGTTTGAACATTAATTTAATTAAATCTATTTCTTCCAGGGAATTAACGACCCTATCAGCTGCTTTAAGTTCTTGCATAATGTGAGTAGTGGCTACTGCAAGGCATTTCATTCCAGCTCTCTTTGCGCATTGAATTCCAAATGGTGAGTCCTCGATTACGACACAGTTTTCTGGTTTTACTTCCAGCCTATCGGCAGCAAAAAGAAATGCTTTTATACTTGGTTTGCTTTCAGTCACATCTCGGTTAGAAATAATGGTATCAAATATCCCCTCCAGTTTTAATTCGCTGCAGATAAGTTCTATACTTTCCTTTGATGCTGAGCTAACTAATGCAACCTTGGAATTAGATTCTTTGACTACTTTAAGTAGATTTATTGCACCGGGAAATGCCCTAACATTCCCCTTCAATTTCTTGTAGTATAGTCTTTCTTTTTCCTGTAATAAATCATTGATAAATTCCTTAGACAGGTTTTCTCCCAGTATACTATGAATTATGGAGACGGGGCATGTATTGAAGAGCTTGGTAAATTCATCTTCGGTGAATTTTATACCTCTGCTGCTTAAGATTTCTTGCCAAGCTCTAAAATGAATCCCTGCCGAATCAGCGATAACTCTATCCATGTTACATAGTACTGCTTTATTTGTATGTCCCTTTATGTAGAAAAGAGACTTAATTTCAGCAATAACAGTATTATCTTTAAGGCAAAGTATCCCCTCGGCTTCAATTAATCTTTTGGTAGCATTAGTAACTTGAGCAGAAATTTGAATTGGAATCTCTGATGATGCCATGTTGATAAATTTTATCTGGCTTTTTACTGTTACACATGAGTCAACACCATGACATAGAACGGCATAAGCCGTCGCTTCATCTAGAAGAGTGTACAGAATACCACCATGGGTGATATCTCTCCAACCCTGGTGATATTTACCTGGTATAAATTCTGATTTGACCTGTTTTCCATCATATGAAAAGTTTAATTTTAAGCCTATAGGATTATCTTTACCACAAGCGAAACAAAGATTATAATCCCCCAATCTATCATTCATTATATCCGTTGTTAGCGTCCTCAATTTGTATTTTGTGTATATGGAAATTCTTCTTAGGGAAATGTACCGTTTTTAGGGTTTGTATTATGTGCTTGGCGTTGGCCAGTGGGCAGATTATTCTTTTTTCGTGATTCAGTTATGTGAGGAGGACGAAGGTATAAAGGTTGTAAGGTAGCTATATTATCTTGCTCCCCATTGATGAATCGTTTCCATCCCAGTGCGGCCAATGAAGCTGTATTGGAAATCCTGGAAATCTTGGGCATCACAGCAAGAGAGCCCAGATGCCATTCTATTATGTTTGCCATGTCGACATCGATTTCACCACAAAAAAGTGTCTGTTGCTCCACTTGCTTGCAAAGGAGTTCAAGAGTGGTAAGATAGGCTGGTTTTATGCAATGCCACGTATTGCTTTGTTGGTAAACAGCTGTAGCAATTGCATTGTGACCGGCTTGTTGGATTGGGCATACCTGCAATTTAGTATTGGCGAAGGGATAAGCCATTACATTTAGTGTGCTTATACTAATTAGAGGAATATTAAGTGAAAAAGACAGGCCTTTGGCTATACCCAATCCGACTCTTAAACTGTTGAATCTTCCGGGGCCTATAGCTATAAGTATGGCCTGGAGCGAGTCAGCTTTCACTTGGTTCTGTTTTAGCAGTCGAACTAAATTTGGTATCAATTCTACGGTTTCATTATGACTGGACTGCCACACCATTTCGTTCAGGATTTCACCCTCTTTAGATATAGAAATACTATTGGTTTTAGAAGAAATATCGAGTGCTAATTCCATGTTTGTTCTCTTTTTATGATTGGTGTGAGCTGTTGCATTAAGTCCGAATAACGTTTTCCACTGGAATTAAGACTGATATTGCGATGTGTTTCGTAGGTTGAGACATAATTTAACTCAATTAGAAGATAGTCACGAGGTAGTACGGGTAAGCCTTTTTTAGCCCATTCGATTACACAAATACCATTACCATATAGATACTCTTCTAATCCTAAGTCATCAATTTCCTCTACGTTATTTAGACGGTAGAGATCTATATGGTATAGGGTCAGTCTCCCGTAATACTCCCTTATAAATACGTATGAAGGGCTGAACGCATACTGTTTTATCCCAAGTCCATGAGCAATACCTTGAGTCAGACAAGTTTTGCCAGTTCCCAGTTCCCCATCCAGGAGTACAACATCCCCTTCTTGAACTATCTCACCTAGGCGTTTTCCAAGTAGTTGAGTTTGTTCAGGGCTGTGTGATTTCATTTGCAAGATGGACATCTCTGAAACGATCCCAACCATCCCCTTCACATGGGACAATTCTTCCTTTATTATCTAGTAAAACTATCTGTGTTGAAAGTCCTTCTTTCAATATATCACCAATTACAGTGATGGGGCAATAGAAAAATTGTTTAAGCCTTTTAATAATATTTTTATCTGCAGCAAAGAGGAGTTCATTATCCTCCGAATATCCTGTGACGGTGACAGTTATAACTGAATAGGGAGCGGAGCTAAGAATATTACCCATTATTATTGCTTATCCAGCAAGATATTATATTATTTAAATGGTGCCGTTTAAATTAAAGCTCTCATCATGATATAATACGTCAAATTTGATACAGGTGTTAAAAAAATATGAGCGATTACGAAATGATGGTTATAATGAATCCGGATATCGATGAAGAGGAAAAGCCTAAAGTTATAGATAAGCTTAGCCAGTTAATCAGTGATAAAGAAGGAACTGTAGAGGAAACGAAGCAGTTGGGGAAGAAAAGGTTAGCTTATTCGATAAATGGGTTTGTCGAAGGTGAGTACGTCCAAACACGATTTAAGCTGGAGCCCAAGTTTGTTAAAGAGCTGGACGATGATATCAAGGATTCAGCAGAAATAATTAGATCACTAATAATAAAAAAGAGTAAATAAATGGCTAGCTTAAATAAAATCATCATTATTGGTAACCTTGGTAAAGATCCCGAAATGCGATATACCCCAAGTGGCAGTCCTGTTACTTCTTTTAGTGTCGCTACCAGTCACCGTTATACCAGTTCTAGTGGAGAACCAAAGGAAGAAACTGAGTGGTTCAATGTGGTTGTCTGGCAGAAACAGGCAGAGAGATGTAATCAGTATTTAGCTAAAGGGCGACAGGTTTACGTGGAGGGTCGTTTGCAAACACGGAATTGGGAGGGGAAAGATGGGCAGAGACACTTCACAGTGGAGATAGTAGCAAACCGTGTGCTTTTCTTGGGCAAATCCGGTGTAGCTTCTGCACCAGACACAGGCGAGTTTGAACCTGAGGATTTACCTTTTGACCGAAACGAAGAAGGAAGTGAAAATTGATTAGCTACAAACACCCAAAGAAAACGAGGAACTACACTCCTACTCCACCTGCTTGTCCGTTCTGCGTTGAGAAAATAGTCATTGATTATAAAGATGTTGCTATATTATCTCGTTGTATTACTAACCGCGGGAAAATAGGGTCACGTCGCAAAACCAGGGCTTGTGCGAAGCACCAACGGCAATTGGCAACAGCCATAAAAAGGGCGCGATTTTTAGCTTTATTGCCTTATGCACCAAACCATATCTGGGAATCAGGTGGTGTTGGCATACGCCAACAGAGGGTTTGAGAGTACTACTATGCCGAAAAGAACTTATCAACCAAAAAGGGTTTCACGTAAACGAAAACTGGGCTTTCGGGCAAGATTGAGTACTCGTGGAGGAAGGCGCGTACTTAGAGCCAGACGACTCAAAGGACGCTGGAAGCTAACCCCTGTTTAAATGCGTTTATATGAATGATCCATGGTTATTAACCAAGAAGGATCAGTATTCCGCGGTTTATCGAAAAGGGGATTTATTATTAAGCCGTTTGATTGTGATGAAATTCATACCGAATGGACTTGATTGTAGTCGGTATGGTTTTTCGGTGAGCAAAGCTGTAGGGAATGCAGTTATACGAAATCTAGTAAAGCGACGACTTAGAGAGATATGTAGGTTGCAGGTGATTTCTCCAGGATGGGATATAGTTCTTATCGCACGTAGGGAATCGAGTACTGCAAAGTATTATAAATTGAGAGACGTAGTGATTCGCTTATTGGTTAAAGCAGGATTACTGTATAAAGATTGTGAAACGACTGGCACAAATTCTAATTAAGTTATATCAGGTGACAGTTTCGGCGGTTACTCCTCATTACTGCCGTTTTCAACCAACTTGCTCTTATTATGCTTGTGAAGCAATTACTCAGTATGGATTTCTAAAAGGCAGTTGGCTGACATTGAAAAGATTGGTCCATTGTCATCCTTTCTCACGAGGAGGGTATGATCCAGTCCCTTAAGATATTATCAAGGTAAACAACATGAAAATTAGAATAGCTAAAATCGTAATTCTTCTTAGTACCGTCACAGTATTATTGGTATCTACCGGTTGCACTGGAGTACAGCGAAATCCTATTGGTTTCTCGGGGGTGAACAACCACGAAGGCATTTTATACATCGGTACTACAGATGGCAGGATTGTCGCAGTGAATCCCGAATCGCGTGTAGCCAGGGAAGAGTTTCCTTCTTCAGATGGTGAATGGGAATATATGCCGATAGTCCCCTCGACGGGTTGGTCATGCGGTAGTTCATCTGCGCCGGTAAGCATATATGGGACACCTGTTGTGACTGATGGGCTAGCTTGTATAGGTATTTATAATGGTAAAGTTTTAATGATGAATCCATCAGCTAGAAACAGTAACTTACCATTCCCTCAACAGAGGGAGGAGGAATGGTCTTATCCCAGGACTGATGAGCTAATCGCGCCTATTGTAGGTAGTCCGGTAGTACTTGGTGATACTGTTTATATTTGCAGTTCAGACAGTATGGTTTATGCTCTGGATAGGCGTTATGGTGATGAGTTGTGGAAGTCAGAGCCATTAGGTGATAAATTGTGGGTGACACCGATAATAAGGGATAATGTTTTATATGTAAGCACCTTCGATGGTCATATTTATTCTCTGTCAACAACTGATGGGAATTTACTACCCTGGTCTTTTAAGTCTGAAACTGGTTTTGTTTCATCTCCTGCGATATATGAAGATATCATTATTGTTGGGTCTTTCGACCGAAATCTCTGTGCAGTTAGAATAGGTGAGGACACTCCTCTATGGAAGTTTCACGCTGAAAATTGGTTTTGGGGAACTGCGCTTGTGGATGAGGGCATCGTTTATGCAGGATGTCTAGATGGAAAAGTATATGCGCTTGATGTGTTAACTGGTGACAAAATATGGGAGTTTAATGCAGGGAATTCTGTAGTTTCGGCGCCAATAATGGCAGATGATTTGCTTGTAGTAGCAAGTGAATCTGGAGATATCTTTATTGTAGACAAGCTCACTGGACGAGGTAAAAGCGTTATGGGGTTAGAGGGTTCAGATGAGGATATTGTATCTACTACGGGTGCAATAATACGATCCTCTCTTTGTTATAGTGAAGGGATAGTATACGTTCATACCCAGAATGATGCCTTATTCGCTATAGACATAGAGCAAGCGGATATTAGCTGGGTATATTCTTTAGAACAAGAGCAAGATAAATAATATGACTGATCTTTGGTATCTAATTATTGTTGATCCAACGCTAAATGGGTTAATAGCCCTCTCAGGGGTATTGCCGAAGCAAGTACAGTTCGGGCTGGCTATAATATTGCTTACTGTTACCGTTCGTCTCATACTTCTACCTGTTAGTTTGCGGCAACTGAAATCAACCAAAGCCATGCAGAGCCTGCAGCCTAAAATGCAAGAACTGCAAAAGAAACACGGCAGGAATAAACAGAAACTCCAGCAAGAGACAATGAAACTATACAAGGAGTCTGGCATAAATCCTATAGGTTGTATGGGGCCTATGCTGATTCAGTTTCCTGTCTGGATTGCACTTTATCAGTCAATTATGAGGGCTTTAGCAACAACTCCAGAAAACCTGTTGGATCTGTCGCACCGTCTCTATTCGTGGCAGGTGGTAAGCCATGCACTTCCGTTAAATAACAACTTTTTATGGCTGGACTTATCTGGTTCTGGTGATTTCTTTTTAGCCATTTTGGTTGGAGGCAGTATGTGGGTGCAGCAGAAAATGACGACTGCTCCAAGTGCTAACCCTAAACAACAATCCACGGCACAGTCAATGCAGATCATGATGCCGTTTATGTTTGGGGCTTTCGTATTGATGTTCCCCAGCGGATTAGCCATATTTTGGTTGGTCTCCAACCTGATTGGAATTGCCACACAATATTTCCTCGGTGGTGGCTGGGGCTATTTGACAAATCCTTTCTCCTCTGCGGAATCGAAGTCTAAGAAGTAAAGGGATCACAATGGTGGTACTGTTAAATCAAGAGATAGTACTCAGGCAAATACGCACAAATAAGGGGTAGCTATATGGAAGAGTTGGAGATAACAGCCAAAACTATTGAAGAAGCAATTTTAGAAGCTGAAGAAAAACTGGGTTTAAATCGTGAACAACTTGTCATAGAGATAGTCAAGAAAGGAAGAAAGGGAATATTTAAGGAACAAGCTATTATTAGAGCTAAGACACTAGAAAATCCTGAAAAGGACGTAGCTGGTATTTGCCTCAATATAGTCGAAGAGCTGTTGGATTTGCTAGGAGTGTCGGCTGTAGTAAACGTATCACTGGACAGTGAGTCAATTACTGTAGATATTGGAGGCGAGGATCTTGGTATTCTAATTGGGCGTGGTGGACGTACTTTGGCCAGTCTAAAATATATTATTCGAGCTATGGTAACCAAACAACTTGATACATGGATGCCATTGAGTGTTGATGTTTGTGGTTACCAAAAAAAGAGGCAGGAACATTTGCATGATTTGGCTCTTCGGATGGCGGAACAGGTCAAATTAAGGCATAGCACCATGACTTTAGAGCCAATGTCAGCCGATGAGCGTCGCCTCATTCATATAGCTCTAGTCGACTATCCCGATATTACTACTTATAGTATTGGTGAAGGCAAAAACAGAAAAGTGGCAATTTCTATCACACAGCGCTGATCAATGTTTCATAAAGTAGATAATAAAATCAATTTCCCCCAGATGGAACAACAGATTCTTCAGTTCTGGAAAAAAAATAGAATCTTTGAAAAAAGTGTCCAGGGGAGAAACAAAACATCTCGTTATGTTTTTTATGAAGGACCTCCCACAGTTAATGGTTCTCCTGGTATTCATCATGTGTTATCACGATTATATAAGGATGTCATTTGTCGCTACAAGACAATGCAGGGATATCACGTTTCGAGAAAAGCGGGCTGGGATACCCATGGGTTGCCGGTGGAAATGGAGGTGGAAAAGGACCTGGGATTTGATAGCAAAGACCAAATCGAAGGATATGGTATAGCTGAATTCAACCAGCGTTGTTTTGAGAATGTCCATAAATATCTCAAAGAATGGGAGACTTTAACTGAGCGGATTGGGTATTGGGTGGACATGGAGCATCCCTATATAACATTAGAAAACAATTATATTGAATCCTGTTGGTGGATTATAAAACAGCTATGGGACAAAGGGCTCGTTTACCAAGGATACAAGGTCGTCCCCTATTGTCCCAGGTGTGGTACTTCTCTTAGCTCCCATGAAGTTGCCCTCGGTTATCACGATGATACTGAAGACCCATCAGTCTACATAAAATTTAAACTATGTATTCCATTGTCTCTCCCTGGTAAAACTTTCGAATCTTTGTTATCTACCGAATCACTGGAGAACAAACAACTATATTTACTTGCCTGGACAACGACACCATGGACTCTACCAGGGAACACTGCGCTGGCTGTATCTGACAGTGACAAGTACAGCATCATGAAAGGGGAGGACGATTATCTAATCGTTGCTACGCAACTTATTAACCAGATTGATCTTAAAGAATACACAGAGATAGGGAATGTATCAGGCGCAGATATTATCGGTCTTCGTTATGAGCCCCTTTATAACCCACATGATTTTAATATGTCTCGCATTAGCCTCCCTTCGCTAAATGCGCAGCAGGCAAGAGACAATCTGGATTATCCAGTAATTGGCGCAGATTTCGTTTCTATGGAGGAGGGTACTGGTATTGTTCATATTGCTCCTGCCTTTGGAGAGGTTGACTTTGAAAATGGCATGAATAATGGGCTGGATTTTGTCCAGCCAGTGGATCTTGAAGGTAGAGTTACAGGTAGTTATCCATTTGCCGGAAAATTTGTTAAGGATGCTGATACATTAATACTCGCTGAGCTTAAGTCACGTGGATTGCTTTACAGGAGCGGTAAAATTACCCATAGCTATCCTTTCTGTTGGCGCTGTGACTCTCCTCTTCTTTATTATGCAAAACTGGCATGGTATATCCGAACAACAGAAGTAAAAAATGCACTTATCTCCGGCAACGCTGAGATTAACTGGTACCCAAATCATATTAAGTATGGTCGCTTTGGTGACTGGTTAAATAACAATGTTGATTGGGCCTTTTCTCGAGAGCGCTACTGGGGTACGCCACTACCTGTATGGTGTTGCCAAAAGTGTAATCATATGCAATGTATAGGAAGCAAGGAAGAATTGCAGGCGGCATATAATAGACTGAAGGAAACCATGCCTGGTAAATCTGAAGGCATTTCTCTTGAAGGTAAACAAGTTAGAGACCCTGAACAACTAAACGATTTTCATAGACCATATGTTGATGAAATTCCTGTTGCATGTTCTGAATGTGGTGCGGTGATGTGGCGAGTGCCCGAAGTAATTGATTGTTGGTTTGATTCCGGAGCTATGCAGATAGCTCAATGGCACTATCCTTTCGAAAACGAAAACGAATTCAAGTGTAATTATCCTGCTGACTTTATTTGTGAGGCAATTGATCAGACAAGAGGCTGGTTCTATAGTTTACATGCTTTATCTACGTTACTATTCAACCAACCAAGTTTTAAAAACGTTATTTGTCTTGGTCATGTGGTCGACGAGCGAGGGGAAAAAATGAGCAAATCAAAAGGAAATGTCATTGATCCATGGCAGGTGATAGATAGTTATGGCGCTGATGCTATCCGTTGGAATTTATTAGCAGCAGTGCCGGGCGAGAATACTCATCGTTTCTCTACTCAGATGGTCCAGGAGACTATGCGGAAGGTTTTGTTAACATTATGGAATACTTATTCCTTTTTCACGCTCTATGCAAATATTGACAGTTTTGTACCCAGTGAACCAACTCAAGAGGCCTATAGTGACTTGGATAACTGGATTATTTCGGAACTTAACATACTCTTTAATGAAGTGACCACTGCGCTGGATAATTATGACCCTACATCTGCAACACGCCATATACAGACTTTCATCGACAATCTCTCTAATTACTACGTGAGGAGAAATCGTCGCCGCTTTTGGAAAAGCGAGAACGATAAAGATAAACACGCCGCCTATTCTACCTTGTATCAGTGTCTGATTGGCCTTTGCAAACTTTTAGCTCCGTTAGTTCCTTTTATAGCAGAGGAAATATATCAAAATCTGGTACATTCCTGGGATACCAGCGCACCGGAGAGTGTGCATTTAACAGATTTTCCTGTAGCTGATGAAAAAAAGATAAATAAGCAGCTCAATACTGATGTGGAACTTGCTATAAAAGTATCCAGTCTTGGTCGTGCTGCTCGAGCTAAAGCTGGCATTAAGGTACGACAACCGTTGGCTCGATTATTTGTTAAGGTAACTTCTAAAGCAGATAGAGAGGCCTTACAGCGACTCTCAAGAGAGATAAAAGAAGAGGTCAATGTAAAGGAAATTGAATTGGTGACAGAAGAAGCAGAACTGGGTACATCCAGCTATTGCCTGGTAAAAGATGGCGATAATTGGGTAGCAATAGATACTGAAATATCAGATGAACTATTGGCGGAAGGGGTGAGTCGAGAAGTCGTGCGTCGTATTCAAAACATGCGGAAGGCGGCTAATTTTAATATAACTGACCAGATCATCAGCTATTATCAGGCGGATGAATTATTAACTGAAGTGCTGGTAAACTATAGCGATTACATTAAACGAGAAACATTGTCATTGCAGCTTATTGAGAGTTGTCCCCCGATTCAATCATATCAGGAGAAGCACCAAATCTCTGGTAAAGATATCTTGCTGGCAGTTTGTAAAGCTAACTAAATCAATCCCACGGAGGAGGGCTCTCTGCTAGCTGTGCCCAAACTACCTTGTCGATTTCTTCGTTTCTTGCAAAAACTATTTTTACTCGTTGCCCGATCTCACAATCATTTATAGCCTGGAAAAGATCATCGTTATTCTTAATTCTATTATCGTCGAAGCTGGTAATTACGTCGCCTTCTTCCAATCCGGCGATATCTGCTGGACTATTGGTTATTACCTCTCCAATGTATGCTCCCTCGTCAACAGCTAGCTCATATTGCGCTGCCACATAAGGATCAACCGTGTAAAGAGCTACCCCCAGCCAGGGACGACTTACATAGCCCTGTTGAATCAGCGATGTAATCACTGGTTCGGCACTATTGATACTGATGGCGTAGCCTACGCTTTCCACCTCAATACTGGACAGTTTAATGCTGGTTATGCCTATAACATCGCCAGCCATATTTAGTAATGGTCCTCCACTATTTCCTGGATTTATAGCTGCCGTAGTTTGTATCAAATCCGAAAGAGAATTTCCCTTGATTGCCAGCGAAACATTAAGTCGGCTTATAATTCCCTGGGTGGCAGAAATGCCTTCACCCAAAGCATTACCAATAGCTACTGTCCAATCGCCTACTGAAAGTTGAGATGAATCTCCAAGCATGGCATGTGATAACTCCGGTACGTCTATTTTGAGAACAGCCAGGTCGGTCAGAGCATCCGCACCTACTATATCGGCAGGTATAATACGGCCATCTGCTAACTCTACATGAACCTTTTCTGCTCCTGTGACAACATGATTATTGGTAATGATATATCCCTTATTATCAATTATCACTCCTGAGCCTGCTCCAGACTGAGTATATTCTCTCTGAAAGATATCCGTGATTGTCATCTCAGTAGTGACAGAGACAACGGAAGGCCTTACCTCGCGGACGACACTAGCGATATCGGGTAGGAGTTGAGAACTACCACCTGCTGCTGGCGCAGACCAGGAAGGATCTAAGAATTCACCTGTACTACTGGGGCGAACAGTGCTGGGAGGGGAAGCATCAGGTGAAGGGAGTAACGGCAGGTAGAGAAGACAACCAGATGAACCCAATATCTGACCCAATAACAAGAGTACTATGATTAGATACGAAAGTTTCTTGAACATCTTTATATATAATTAGTATATCATATTAGTGACCATATATTATTCCAAGAATGAATAGG
>CAZZHQ010000025.1:0-29185 GCA_964654015.1 uncultured Dehalococcoidales bacterium
CAAGATGCCTATTCTTTACCACTTTTCTCGGAAAGAGGTCATTTCTATCGAGTTTTCTAGAGGACATTATCATGGAGTTTCAACATTAATTGTGTCGATGCTTGCACCAAGTTCGCATATTATGGTAGATTACGACAGTTTTATAGTTAGAAATCATTTCAGATTGGGAAGGTGTAATGGAAAAAGTATCAGTTAAGGAACTTTTAGAGGCAGGTGCTCATTTTGGTCACCAGACCAGTTTCTGGCATCCAAAAATGAAAAGGTATATATTTACTCATCGCAATGGCATACATATCGTTGATTTGGAACAAACTGTTACCATGCTGGATAAAGCTTGCGTATATGTGCGAGATTTAATCGCAGAGGGGAAGAACATATTATTCGTAAGCACTAAGAGACAGGCGCAACAGATAGTTGAAGAAGAAGCTAATCGATGTGAAATGTACTACGTAAACCAAAGATGGCTTGGAGGCTTGTTAACAAATTTCACGACAATACAGTCACGCATTGATCTTCTGGTGCGACTGGAGGATAAGAGAGAGAAGGGCGAGCTTGATTCTCTTCCTAAAAAGGAAACGTCAAAGCTAGACAAAAAAATACAACGATTGAACGAGCAAATGGGTGGGTTTAAGGAAATGACTATGTTGCCCGATGCACTATTTATTGTTGATACTAATAAAGACGAAATAGCTTTTAATGAGGCTAAAAGATTAGGTATTCCTGTGGTCGCCATAGCAGATACAAATTGTAATCCCGATGATATTGCTTATCCTATCCCTGCAAATGATGATGCCATTAAAACAATAAGATTAATTTGTACGAAAATTGCTGACTCTGTAATTGAAGGGAAAGCATTACGAACTGCCCAGGAAATAGAGACTGAGGAGACACCAACATTGGAAGATGGTGAGCCAATTGAAGTTTTAGGCTCTTATACTTTTAACCCGGAGGAGGACTAAACTTGAGCGAAACTGTATCAATAGAAGTAATAAAAGAGCTTAGAGCCAGGACAAGCGCTGGAATAAGTGACTGCAAAAATGCTCTGAATAAAACACAGGGTAATATAGAAGCAGCGATAGAAGTTCTAAGGGAACGTGGACGTTTAATCGCGGAAAAGAAATCTGGTCGTAATGCGCAAGAGGGACTTATTGAAGCTTACATTCATCATTCTAATCATGTAGGCGTTTTATTAGAGTTAAATTGTGAAACTGATTTTGTTGCTAAGACAGACGATTTTAAGCAAATGGCTCATAATCTTGCTATGCAAGTGGCAGCCATGTCACCTCGGTATTTAAGCAGTGATGACCTGAAGGACGAAGAGGAATTGGACCCTAAACAAGTTTGCCTTCTGGAGCAACCTTTTATAAAAGATCCTGGTAAAACGGTTAAAGATGTTATATCTGAAGCTATTGCCAAAGTTGGCGAAAATATCAAGGTAAGAAGATTTAGCAGATACGAACTTGGTAATTAGCTGTCAATAATTTTATACATAGGGGTCTGTAATTGGCAGAAGAAGTTTTAACCGAAATCAAGACCAAAATGGAAATGACTGTTAGTGGCTTGGGCAAACAGTTGTTAACTATACGTACAGGTAGAGCTACCCCGGCACTTGTTGAAAATATTCAGGTGGAATATCACGGCGCACTTGTTCCCATGCAGCAGATTGCTTCCATATCTGTGTCAGAGGCTAACTTGATTGTGATTAGACCGTGGGATCGTGCAGCAATAAGAGCTATAGAGAAAGGTATTCTAAAAGCAGATATCGGACTTAACCCATCCAATGATGGAACTGTAGTACGGATTATCATACCTCATTTAAGCTCGGAGAGACGTATTGAACTAGCTAAACTTGTAGCTAAAAGGGCTGAGGAAAGACGTATCACTCTTCGGAATGAGAGAAGAACCGCTGTTACCAAATTGCGTGAGCAGGAGAAAAACAAAGAAATATCTCAGGATCAACTCATGTTTTATTCCAAGAAGATTGATAATCTTTGTGCTAGTTTTATTGAACAGGTTGATAAAATAGGATTGGATAAAGAAAAGGAAATAAAAGAATTATAATTGTATCTCTGGATATATTTATTTCCCGACACAATCTCAAAATATTAGTTTTCAGGCATGACACTAAGTCAGTACTAACTTATTTGAGATGAGTTAATGCTAAAGCAAAGAGTTATTACTGGCATTTTAGGTTTAACCCTTATCATAGTACTTAACTGGTTCGGTTCCCCCTGGTTTAGCTTCTTTATCGCCGGCATAACTCTTATTGGTACTTTCGAATTTTATCGACTGGACAGCAATTTCAAGAACCGTTTCTTATTGCTTTATCTGGGTCTACTTTTTTCAGTCGTTCTGGTGTTAAGTCCACATTATCCTAATGTCATTGTGTTGCCTGTATTAATTACCGTAATACTGGTAGCTTCACTATTGTGCCTCTTCTACTATCAGTCGAGGCAAAATAAAGTATTCTCAAGCTGGGCATGGATGATTGCTGGTGGGGTATACATTGGATGGATGCTCAGCTACTGGATTAGCCTGCGTATTTTGGATAATGGAAGAGTTTGGGTGTATCTTGCCATGTTTATTATATTTGCCAGCGATACAGGTGCCTTTTTTATTGGTAAAAAATGGGGTAGAAATAAACTTGCTGTGACTATTAGTCCCCAAAAAACATGGGAAGGAGCACTTGGTGGAGTCGTAAGTGCCGTTCTGGGCGCTAGTATTGTATTCATTGTACTGGGTTATATTGAACCCCTTCCGTTAAATTACTGGCAGCTTATACCGTTTGCCTTCCTCATCAGCATTTTTGCTCAGTTTGGTGACCTGGTTGAATCGGTGCTAAAACGTAATGCGGGAGTAAAAGAATCGGGTAGATTTCTACCGGGACATGGAGGAATACTTGATCGATTTGATAGTCATATTTTTGTAGGGGTACTGGCATATCATTATGTATTAGCATTCAGCTCCCAATGGCCCTCCTGGCTCTGGTAGATACGTGATATGGCGGAAATATTTGATTTGTTTGTGGTATAAACTGTTCACTGTAGCTCTACAGCGTCGTTTACTGGTCAAAAGTAATTACTAACAAATCATAGCGTTAGCTGTATAGTCATGAGTCAGAAGTGCTATTCTTTTTTAACTGGATTATGTCGTCTCGTAGCCTTGCTGCCTTCTCAAATTCCCAATTCTTAGCCGCGCGTTTCATTTCCGATTCCATTTCTTTGATGAGTTTATATAATTCTTCTTTCGGTAACGAAGCAGATAGATAAGGAGCCTGAGTTTCGGCTACCACTCTGAATCGTTCGGTTATATCCTTTATTTCTTTTGTTATCCCTCTTGGTGTTATGTCATGTTCTTTATTATAGGAAACCTGGATTTCTCGACGGCGTGTAATTTCTTGGATAGCTCTATCCATACTTCCAGTTATTGTATTTGCGTACATTATTATATGACCATTAATATGTCGTGCGGCTCTTCCCATAGTCTGGATAAGTGCCTCACTGGATCTCAGGTATCCCTCCTTATCAGCATCAAGTATGACCACTAGACTTACCTCAGGTAAGTCCAGTCCTTCACGGAGTAAGTTAATTCCAACAATAACATCAAAGACGCCGAGGCGTAGTTCACGAAGAATCTCTATTCTCTCAAGCGTATTAATTTCCGAGTGCAGATACTGTGTTTTAATCTCCATTTCCCTGAGATAATCACATAGTTCTTCTGCCATTCTCTTAGTCAAGGTAGTAACAAGGCATCGCTCCCCTTTTTCCACCCGTGTTTTTATCTGATGAATCAAATCATCTATTTGTCCCTTCACAGGCTTCACTTCTATATCTGGCTCCAACAAACCCGTGGGCCGAATCAATTGTTCTACAACTTGTTGGCTGTGCTCATACTCAAATTGTTTTGGCGTGGCTGACACATATATAGCTTGATTAATACGCCCGTTAAATTCCTCAATTTTCAATGGCCGATTATCCAAAGCCGATGGGAGGCGAAAACCGTAATTGATTAAGGTGTGTTTTCGTGACATATCACCGTAATACATACCTTTCACCTGGGGTAGTGTCATATGTGATTCATCGACAAATAACAAGAAATCGTCGGGAAAATAATCAAGTAACGTCCAGGGAGTACTACCAGGTACCCGTCTCTGTAGATGTCTGGAGTAGTTTTCAACCCCGCTACAGTAGCCTATTTCTTGAAGCATTTCTATATCATAATTTGTTCGAGACTCAAGTCTTTGCGCTTCAAGTAATTTATTCATTGACCTCAATTCACCCAATCTTTCCTTGAGTTCAATCTTTATATCATCAATAGCCGTAATCAATTTATCGTAGGTTGTTACAAAATGCTTGGCGGGATATATAACTAAGTTTTCAAGATAAGATAATATTTCGCCGGTTATAGGATTAATCTCCACAATACGCTCAATTTCATTTCCCCAGAATTCAATTCTAAATGCCGATTCTTCGTAGGCGGGTTGTACCTCTAATGTATCACCTCTAACACGAAACTTGGCCCTGGTAATTTCAATATCGTATCGCTCATATTGCAGGCTGACAAGGCGGCGGATTAAATTGTCTCTATTACAGGTTTTTCCTTTCTCTATAGAAACAGAGTAATTATGGTATTCTTCAGGGGAACCCAAACTGTAAATACACGAGACCGAAGCTATTATCACCACATCCCGGCGCTCACAAAGGGATTTAGTAGCAGCATGACGTAGCTTATCTATTTCTTCATTTATATCAGTTTCCTTCTCGATGTACATATCGGTCTTAGGAACATATGCCTCAGGTTGGTAATAATCATAATAACTAACGAAGTATTCTACAGCGTTATTAGGAAAGTATTCCTTTAATTCAGAAGCTAATTGGGCAGCCAATGTTTTATTATGACAAATAATCAGTGTTGGCCTTTGTGACCTCTCAATTACGTTTGCCATAATGAAGGTCTTTCCACACCCGGTTACACCAAGCAAGGTTTGCTCTCGGTATCCCCTCTTCAGTCCCGACATCAACCCTTCTACAGCCAAATCCTGGTTACACGCAAGCTGAAATCCGGACGATATAATAAAATTAGACATCATAGTATTCTATTACAACAGTGAGATAAACGAAATATACTGCGGAAACCTCAACTCGCTACCAATAAAAGTGTTATGTTAGCTAGTATGTATAATACTTAATTATTTACCGAAATAATTTATAATAAGTCAAACCAGTAATCGCAATAATTGCCAAACTCATTTGGTCCCTAGTATTTGTAATGCGAGTCTCACCTTATTTTCAAGATTCAATGATGGCGAATTCTGAATGCTCGCTAACGTCTGAGTGGCCTCTCTTAACGAATAACCCAAACTAGTTAAGGCAGCAACAGCCTCAGCATTTTCCGGATCTAACGGTAAGGCATCTTCACCCCATTCTTTTTCAAATTTTCCTTTTAATTCAACGATCAATCGACTAGCTACCTTCTTCCCAATTCCCGGTACTTGAACGATTACCTCAACGCTACCACTGGTGATAGCCAACACAAGTTGCTTAGGATTTAGGCTGGAAAGTAAGGCAAGTGCAACTTTTGGACCTATGCCAGAAACGGAAATGAGATCCTCGAATAGTACCAGTTCCTCTTTAGAAGAAAAACCATATAGAGAAATGTTGTCTGTTCTCATATGAAAATGGATGTGTATCGATACGGAACTACCTGCATCACCAAATTGGTCCAGTGTGTACCTGGACGCATATACTTTAAAACCAATTCCACCAACTCTTACAATAGCTGAATTAGAATCAGAGTACTCTAAAGTCCCGTCAAGAGTAGCTATCATTTTAACTTCTTTCTGATACCCATCGCTCAAATTGGCTACAACAAATATGACAAATAGCAACCGCTAAGGCATCAGACGCATCGTGCGGTTCCGGCGTACTTGAAAGACCAAGTTGTAATTTTACCATTTCCTGTACCTGCAGTTTGTCGCTCTGCCCATAGTTGGTAACCTGTCGTTTCACCTGGGTTGGAGAATAATAGTAAATTGGTAATCCTTGTTTAGCTGCCGCCAATATAGCTACAGTTTTTGCGGCACTAATAACAAAAGCGGTACGTGCATTCTTACCCAGGAACTGTTCCTCAATAGCAACCTCGTCAGGAGATAACCTTGCAATAATCTCGGTTAAGCCATTGTATAGATAGCATAACCTTTTCTCTATAAGAGTTTGTGAAGCAACATTCAGTACTCCAAAATCAATAGCTTGCATACCGTCATCAGTCTCTATAACACCATAACCCATATTTATTGTTCCGGGGTCAATGCCAAGAATGCGCATGTATGCCTTATATCAGTCTTTTGGCAATGTCATCTGAGAGAACTCTACGTTGCAAAATACGTGCTGCACATCATCCAGTTCTTCCAAATGTTCCAGCAGGGTTAATACTTGAGCTGATTGTTTTTCATTCAGTGTCATTATGGTTTGAGGTATTTGAGCAAACTCAGTCGATACAATGTCATGTTTTGATTCGATTATCTTCCTTATTTCCTCTAAATCTTGTGGCTTTGTATATATTTCTATATATTCATCAGTTGTTTTAACATCATCTGCCCCAGCATCTATAGCAAATAAAGTAAACTCCTCAGAATCCTGACCATCGATTTCTATAGTTATTACTCCCATACTCTGAAAGTTCCATGAAACACAGCCGCTCTCGCCCATATTACCACCATAGCGCGTTAAAATCTGACGGACTTCCTGAATAGTACGATTACGATTGTTGGTTAAAGCATTAACAAGAATCGCCGCACCGCCAGGCCCATAACCTTCAAGAACCACCTCAATCAAATCCGAACCTTCACCTCCACCACTTCCACGTTTTATTGCTCGTTCAATGTTTTCCAACGGCATATTGCTACTGCGAGCCCTTTGAATAGCTATGCGTAGTTGAAAATTACTTTCAGAGTTCGTACCTCCCTGCCGCACTGCCACTGTAATCTCACGGGCTAACTTGGTAAATAGCTGCCCTCGCCTTGCATCTGTAACTCCCTTCTGATGCTTTATCGATGACCATTTAGAATGTCCTGACATAGTTACACCTCTATCCTGATTTTACATCGATAAACCTAAAAGGTAAAGTTGCGCATGAATAATACCCACAATAACTTATACATTTAGATTATTAAAATATAGAGACATAAACGATCCCATTGGTCTATTATAGAATAATATTCAGCAGCCCTCCGGTTATCAACGCTGCGCAAATCATTATTCCGAAGGACTTAAGCATATTAATTAAGCCAAGCTGTCGGAGTAGAACTACAAAGGTAGCGATACACGGGAAGGACATAGCAAGAACCACACTACCTATAACCATTTGCTTACTTGTCAGCGCTAGTGGTGCCATCAGGCCCAGGGCTACATCTTTACGTAGAAAACCGACAACCAAAGCAGTTACAGCCTCTTTTGGTAAACCAAGTAGACCAGTAATAATCGGAGCAGTTAAATTTGCTATAGTGTCAAACACATGAAGACTAAATAATACATTTACTACAACGATAGCACCTAAAATTATTGGAATAGCCTCTGCTAAAAATCCATAACTCCTCATCCACAGTTTTTGTAATACAGTACGCCACGGTGGTAAGCGATATGGCGGAATTTCAATCAAAAGTTCCGGGCTAAAACCTTTCACCATATACTTCATTATTACACCTAAAGCAATCCATACTATAAATAGCGTCCCATAAACTAAAGCAACATATTGAAAACCAAAGCTTCCAACCATCCCAATTACCATTGCCTGTAATGCGGCACATGGCACGGCAATAGAAATCAATGTAGCTGCTATAAATTGCTCTTTCTTGCTCTCTAGAATGCGGGTGGCCATAACAGCGGGAACGTTACAGCCGAACCCCAGAAGGGTAGGTATTATTGCATAGCCATGCAGCCCAAAATGATGCATCATAGAATCCATAAGTACGGCTAATCGCGGTAGGTATCCTGTGTCCTCAAGCAGCCCCAACACCAGATAAAACGAGATTATATATGGTAAAACCATAGCAAAGGGTACATATAGCCCGCTGGACAGAAGCCCGAATGACTCAAGAAAGCTAATTTCTCCATCAATCAAACTCCCAATAATTACATCGTGTAGTAAGCCACTTCCTCCAATAATATCGCTGATTCTAAATAAAACAGGCATCCATAGATTTTGGAATACGGGGTCGAATAAATATTCAATCAAACCCTCACCTATGAAACGAATAACTATAAAGCTAGTGGCTAAAACGGCTAGTGCTATTGCACCTCCTGAAATCGGTTTAACACTTGCGTCACCCAGACGCTCCAACCATGTATGATGACGGTGTGTAATGACCTGCACCTGATCGATAATGTTGCCGATGCTGGTCCATCGCGAGTCACGGCTAGATACAGGAAAGTCAGCGGATACAGCCTTTGGGATACTTTCCGCCAACTCCTTAATTCCCTGCCCCGTCAACGCTATTGTAGGAACAATTGGCACACCCAGATATGATTTTAATCTATCTACATCAATACTGATTCCATGGTGCTTGGTATCATCCCACATATTTAAAGCAATTATTACTGGAATATTTTTCTCCAATAGTTGCAATGTTAGGTAAAGGTTTCTTTCAAGTTTGGTAGCATCGATTACGTTAATTACCACGTCCCCGGTTTCAAGCATCTGCAAAGCTATTTGTTCCGCCTGGGAACTTGGCTCCAGAGTATAAGTGCCAGGCACATCAATAATCTCTACTTTCTCCTCTCCTAACCTCATAAATCCCCGCGTATAGCTTACGGTTGTACCAGGATAATTAGAGGCTATTACATGAATTCCTGTTAAACGAGAAAATATCACGCTTTTTCCAACATTAGGATTACCCATCAATAAGATTTTCATTTCTAATCCAGCTTTATTACTATCTTGCTCGCCATTCTGTATCCGATGGCCACTTGCACCTCATCAAATTTTATCGTTACTGGACCCCTCATGAACATGGAACTTAACTTAGTAATTCTTTTCCCTTGTCTAATGCCCAAAGCATCCAAACGATTAATCATATTGTGACCACCGGTCATATGAACTACAGTACCGCTGTCCCCGGTACGCATCATACCTAAAGTAATTTCTGTTTTGTCAGACATATACATATTCCTTCCTTAAATTAGCCCAATTACCCCTAAATAGAATACTAGTTAATAATTACTGCCTTCGATCCTGCCAGGGGTTGTTGACGGATCTTTTTTTATTATGTCGTGTTCTGAATTTTCATTTATCCATTGTAAAAGACCTGAATTTTTTGGCGACTTGGACATCACATATTCCACAAACATAGTCAGCTTTTGAATAGTAACAGGACTAATGTAGTGCTCCATTTCGCAAGCGTCCTTCCAAGCCATTTTTTGATTAACACCTAATATCGCAACCAGAAACTGTTCCAATATCTTATGTCTATAGAGTACGTCATGAGCAATTTTCTCCCCTTCAGGAGTTAGTTCAACGTAACCGTATTTTTCGTGTTTAACCAGTCCCTGTTTGGAAAGCTTGGTGAGTGCGGCGGAGACGCTTGATTTTTTAACTCCAAGTGCCGTACTTAGCTGAGTTACTCGTACTATATTCTTTTCCTTGCCCAGCATGGCTACCATCTCAAGATAATCTTCCATGCTGCCACTCTGCTGTTTAGTCATCTGAATCCTATAGTAAAACGACAAGTATATAATGTTAGATGCGTCTAACATTATATACCTTAACCTGCCATTCTGTAAATATCTTCCATAAGTCAGGTCATAAACAATAAGCCTGATAGTTATCTCTAAAATATATATACCTTGTTTTTAATGGGCGCTAATACATTTTGTACATTGAGTTATTCATATATAATCTATGTACTACACGTAATATTAAAATATTTTATAAATAATAATCTGCAACATCAATTACAATGGCGGATTTGAATATAATTCTTGGTAGACCGTATATTTCCTAAAGAGAAATGACATATCTAGGTTTGATTAGTTTTAATAGCATCATGTTTCTGTAGAGTGCTAAAATATAGAATCCAATAAAAATTGTACAAAGAGATAATATTTGAAAGTCATAATCTGAGGAGAGATAATAATGAATAAAATAATGGTGACTGGCGCTTGTGGGCAAATTGGCTCAGAACTTGCTTTGGTTTTACGTGATAGATACGGCAGCAACAATGTAGTGGCTGCGGGACACATAACAAAACCGTCTGAGAGTCTTTATAATTCAGGGCCATTCGTTTTTCTAGATTGCACTAAAATTAAAACAATGGCTGATGTTGTAAGCAAATATAAGATTGATGCAATTTATCATCTGGCGGCTCTGCTCTCCGCGGTAGCGGAGTCAAAACCACAACAGGCCTGGGATGTAAATATTAATGGATTGTATAATGTTCTGGAAGTATCACGCGAATATAAATGTGCAGTATTTGTTCCAAGCTCTATAGCAGCATTTGGGACCAACACTCCACACGATAATACTCCACAAGATACTATACAACGACCAAACACAATGTATGGAGTTACCAAAGTAGCTGGTGAATTATTATGCGATTACTACTATAAGAGATTTAAGGTAGATACCCGTGGTGTTCGTTTCCCTGGAGTTATTTCGAATGTTACATTACCAGGAGGAGGCACTACCGATTACGCAGTAGAAATTTATTATGAGGCTATTAAGCACAGGAAGTACTCTTGTTTCTTAAAATCAGGTACTTTCCTGGACATGATGTATATGCCTGATACAATCAAGGCAGCAATAGATATTATGGAAGCAAAACCAGAAGTATTAGAACACAGGAACGCTTTTAATGTATCATCGATGAGTTTCGCCCCCGAAGATATAGCTAATGAAATTAGGAAACATATACCCGATTTTGTTATGGATTATAATATTGATCCAGTTCGACAGGCAATAGCGGATTCCTGGCCTAATAAAATGAATGACAGTGTCGCTAGAGCTGAATGGGGGTGGAAACCTGAATATGACCTGCCATCAATGACAAAGGACATGTTAGAGAAGCTATGTCACAAGCTTCGAATGAAAATATAACTTAAGAGTATCCTGCAATAATAATCTATTGCAGGTTTCAAAGAAGGAAAACAATGGGTGATAGATTAAAGGGGAAAATAGCTATAGTTACTGGTGGTGGTTCAATAGGACCAGGTATTGGAAATGGCAAAGCCGCAGCTATTCTCTATGCAAGGGAAGGCGCAGGCGTAATGGTGGTCGATTCTAATCTTAAAGCAGCTGAAGAAACGAAAGGTATCATTATTAAAGATAACGGAGTTTGCACTACTTTTACAGCGGATGTGAGTCAGTCAATCGATTGCAAGAACATGATTGAGAAATGTATCGAATATTTCGGTAAAATTGACATCCTGCACAACAATGTCGGTATTGAAATTCCCGGAGGTATAGACCAGGCAAGTGAGGATGATTGGAATAAGACAATAGACGTCAACCTTAAAAGTATGTTTTTGACCTGCAAATATACACTGCCATATATGGTAAAACAATCAAGCGGTAGTATAGTAAATATTTCTTCCATTAATGCTATTAGAACATTACCGGCTCTCTCCATAGCATATGGTAGTTCTAAAGCGGGCATTATAGCTCTTACAAGAGAAATAGCACTGCAATATGCGGATAAAGGTATTAGAGCAAATGCTATACTACCAGGTCTTATCAATACGCCGTTCGTTAAATCCTCACTTACTGACGCGTACGGAGGGAAAGTACAGGAAATGATAAGCAAACGTGATGCCATGTGCCCCATGGGCAAACAAGGAGAACCATGGGATGTTGCTTATGCATCTTTGTTTTTAGCATCTGATGAGGCAAAATATATAACAGGTATAACTTTAGTGGTCGACGGTGGATTGACCCTCAAGAGTTAATAACGAAGCTTGTTTATATTAATTTACATATAGTAATTTAATTCAAGGAGGTAACGGATTAATAATGTCATTATCTAAAATAGAAGGCTTAATATCCAATGAGTTAGACGCCTTAAAGGCAAGCGGTGCCTTCAAGGGAAACGAGATGGTTATCACTGGTGTCCTACAGTCACACGATAGTAAGGGTCCGAGATATCTTATTGAAGGCTACGGAGACATGGAATTTATAAGAATGAATTCCAACGGTTATCTTGGCATGGGGCTAAGACCGGATGTAATAACAGCAGAGGAACTGGCAGTTAGAGAATTTGGTGTTGGCCCTGGTGCTGTCCGTTTCATCAGTGGAACTTATAAACCTCATATAGAACTTGAGCAAAAACTGGCAAAATTTCACCAAAAAGAAGCCTGTCTGATATTCAGTTCTGCCTATACTGCTGTAATGAGCATATTAGTAACTCTAATCTCCAAAGATACTACAGTAATTAGTGATTCTCTCAACCACAACTGTATTATCAATGGAGTTAAATTATCACAACCAAAGGATAAAAAAATATACAAACACAATAATATGATTGAATTAGAGTCTACTGTTAAAGAATGCATTGGTAATTGCAAACGGATACTACTTGTTACCGATGGTATTTTCAGTATGAGAGGAGATCATGCACCTCTTTCTGCAATAGCCGACATCGCAGAAAAATACGAACATGAATTTGAGGAAGGCATAATTACAATTGTAGATGATTCTCATGGCGTCGGAGCCATTGGAGAAACAGGTAGAGGCACCTTGGAACTAACTAAGGAGAACAGAATTGACATATTAATAGCCACTTTAGGGAAGGCTCTTGGAGTAAATGGCGGATACCTGGCGGCTACTGCTAAGGTAATAGCATACTTGAGGGAGAAGGCCCCTTTCTATATATACTCTAATCCGATTACTGCCGCGGAGGCAAGGGCCGCGGCAAAAGCTTTAGAAGTCCTTGATAGTAGTGAAGGTAAGGAACTGTTGAAATACTTACGCGAGACAATAGCTTACTTTCGAAAATCACTTATTGACATTGGCTACGAAACCATTGAGGGAGAACATCCAGTTGTACCTCTTATGGTCAGAGATACCAAGAAGACTGTTGAACTCGTCGAATATTTAAAAACTAATGGTATACTGTCCACTGGATTAAGTTACCCCATTGTTCCCAGAGGTGACGAGGAAATAAGATTCCAAATTTGTGCGGCGCATACCCGATACGATATAGATTGTGTGCTTAAAGTTTTAAATACATACAAAGTTACACATTAATTATAATAAGGATTAATATGTTCAATTTTCTTCAAGCAGGTAGTATAACCTCTGTTCCAGGTTTTTTTGCTGGAGCTGTATACGCAGGTATCAAGAAAGAAGAGAATCTGGATTTAGCAATTCTTTGTTGTGAAACCTTGTGCAATGTAGCGTCCGTATTCACTACTAACCAGATTAAAGCCGCACCCGTTATTCTTTCTAAAAAACATTTGTCAAGTAAAACAGCACAGGCCATTGTGGTTAACTCGGGCTGTGCCAATGCTTGTCTTGCTGAACAAGGCTTAGCTGACGCGACGGAGATGGCAAAACTAACCGCAGCAAAGTTATCTATTAGTGTTGAGGATGTACTGGTTGCCAGCACTGGCTTAATTGGAGCCCCGTTACCCATGAACAAAATTAAATCGGGGATTAGTAAAATCAATGTTAATGAAAATGGCGGTCACCAATTAGCTAGGGCGATGATGACAACAGATATGAAGCCTAAAGAGGTCGCGGTTGAGATTAATGCAGGAGACTTCAAATATACAATAGGCGGAGTAACTAAAGGTTCAGGAATGATACATCCTCATATGGCTACTATGCTCTGCTTCATAGGCACTGATGCCGTTGTCGATATAGATTTTCTGCAGATAGCACTTAATAAGGCTATTGAAAGTTCCTTTAATCTGATTGATGTTGATGGCGATACCAGTACTAATGATTGTGTCTTCCTATTAGCTAACGGCTTAGCTAAAAATAAATGCATAGATTCTGCAACTGGCAAAGAGTTCCAAGACGCTCTAACCGAGGTTTGTATTAAGCTGGCAAAATTGATGGTTAGAGATGCTGAAGGAGCCACAAAATTTATTGAGGTAACAGTAGAAGGAGCAAGCAGACTATCCGATGCGCAACAGGCCGCACGAGCAATATGTAGCTCATCACTGGTAAAAACTGCGGCATATGGCAATGATCCCAATTGGGGCCGTATATTAGTTGCTCTGGGAATGACTAAAATAGAGCTAGTTGAAGCCAAATTGGATATTTATATTAATGATATATGTGTGTTTAAACAAGGGCATCCCGTGACTTTTAATAATGAAAAACTCAGAACATTGATGTCAAATAGCGAGGATTTACGAATAAAGGTAGGTCTGAATTCAGGAATAGCAACAGCTACTGCATGGGGATCTGACCTGTCAGAGGAATATGTCAGGATAAACAGCGCTTATTCAACATAATGAAAAAAAACATTATTGTAGTTAAAATTGGTGGTAGCACACTAGGCAGTCATGACACCACTATTAAAGACTTGGTGACCATGCAAAAACAAAATATATCGGTAGTTGTTGTGCATGGCGGAGCTAAAACCGCCTCTGAGTGGCTTGCCAAGCTAAATGTACAAACTAGTTTCATAAACGGTTTAAGGGTCACTGATAAAGACAGTTTAGCAGTAGTTACCGCAGTGTATGCAGGATTAGTTAACAAAGAACTTGTTGCTGCCATCCAGGACGCGGGAGGAAATGCTGTAGGCTTGAGTGGAAGCGACGGGAACTTACTGTATGCCATAATTAAAAACCCGCAGTTAGGTTATGTGGGCGATATTACAAAAGTAAATACCAAAATTTTAAAATTATTACTTGATGCTGGCTATATACCTGTAGTGGCACCTATCAGCTTTGGTTCAATCAACGGCACAGCAACCTTGCTAAATGTGAATGGGGACACCGTTGCTGGCGAGATTGCTGCGGAATTAAGTGCTGAAAGTCTAATATTCCTTACCGATGTTGATGGAATACACGACGAGTCAGGAGAGTTGGTATGTAAACTAAGTTTAAACGAAGCACGTAATTTAATCAGTTCAGGTACAGCTACGGGTGGTATGATTCCAAAAATCGAAGCCTGTTTAAAGGCTTCGATTTCAGTTCCTGAATTTCATATTATAAACGGCAAAAAATCTCACGCACTACTCAATAGATTAGATAATCAAGCAGGAGGTACAAAAATTGAATAACAATAAATGGCAAGAATTGGAACACAAACTATTCATGAGAACTTTCAAAAGAACCCCTATAACATTGGTTAAAGGAGAGGGATCATGGGTGTGGGATGACGAGGGTAATAAATACCTTGATTTTGTTGCAGGCTGGGCAGTGAATTGTCTCGGGCATTGCCCCCCAGTTGTTGTTGAGGCCATAAGGGAACAAGCTGGAACCTTAATTCAGACATCTAATCAATTTTATACCATACCACAGCTGCAATTATCACAAATATTGATTGAAAAAAGTTGCTGCGACCAGATATTCATAGCTAACAGTGGAGCAGAAGCCAATGAGGGTGCTGTAAAACTAGCTCGTCGATATGGTAAATTAAAACTCGATGGCGCTTATGAAATAATCACTGCTAACGGCTCATTCCATGGGAGAACATTGGCAATGGTCGCTGCTACCGGACAGCATAAATTCCAAAATCCATATACTCCACTCCCTGAGGGTTTCGTAAATGTAGAATATAACAATGTATCGGCAATCAAAGACGCAATAGGTAAACAAACCTGCGCTATTTTCCTGGAAGTTATACAAGGTGAAGGCGGCGTAAATGTACCCGATAAGAGTTATCTTAAAGAGGTGCAAGACATATGTAAGGACAAAGGGCTTCTCTTGATGTTGGATGAAGTGCAAACTGGAATTGGTCGTACCGGAACATTATTTGCTTACGAACAATATGGAATTGAGCCAGATATAATGACGCTGGCAAAAGGACTGGGGGGTGGAGTACCCATTGGTGCATTCCTCTCTAAAAAAGAGGTATCGGTATTTACGCCTGGAGATCATGGTTCCACCTTTGCTGGTAATCCACTTGTCTGTGCTGCAGCTTATTCCACTCTAAAGTACCTACTTGAAAATGATGTATTAGGAAATGTTAAACGTAATGGAGCATATTTTATTAATAAATTAGAGTTATTAAGAAATCAGTTTAGTTTTATAACTGATATACGCGGACGTGGTCTGTTGATCGCCCTACAATTTAAAGAGGATATCGCTGAAGAAATAGTATCTTCGTGTGTCGAAAAAGGTTTATTACTTAACCGGGTAAAACCAAATACAATTCGCTTTATGCCACCTCTCACCGTAACTGAAAAGGAAATAGATACAGCAATCGACGTGTTGACCACAGTACTTGCACAAAAATCAAGGTAAGGAGGTTTAAACATGTCAGAGAAGGCGATATTAGCCTATAGCGGAGGCCTTGATACATCCGTGGCAGTTAAATGGATCAAGGATAAGTACGACCTTGATGTAATTGCGGTTAGCATAGATATTGGAAATGTAGCCAACTTAGAGGCTATAAGACAAAAAGCACTCGATCTGGGAGCCATTAAATCTATCGTAATAGATGCAAAAGAGACATTCGTAAAATCTTACATTTTCCCGTCCTTACAGGCCGATGCAGTATATCAAGGGAAATATCCTTTACACACTCCGCTGGGACGTCCTCTTATAGCCCAACTTTTAGTTGAGGTCGCCAAAAAAGAAGGCGTTAAGATAATTGCTCACGGTTGCACTGGTAAAGGAAATGACCAGGTACGGCTCGACGTAAGCGTTGCTGCTCTTGCTCCAGATTTCAAGATTGTTGCTCCGGCGAGGGACTGGAATATGACCAGGGAAGAGACTATCGGCTATGCTCGAGAACATAATATCCCAATCCCTATTACGGTCACCAGTCCTTATTCTATTGATGAAAATCTCTGGGGAAGAGCTATTGAATGTGGAATACTGGAAGATCCATGGAAAGAACCACCGAGGGATGCTTTTACCTGGACAAAAGAAATAGAGGATACTCCAGAGCAAGCAATATATATAGATATCGGTTTCGATAAAGGAATGCCTATCAGCCTTAATAATGAGATTCTAGATGGCATGGTTCTCATACAGAGAATTAATGATTTAGCTGGTGAGCATGGAATAGGCAGAATAGATCATATTGAGGACCGTCTGATAGGCATAAAGTCGAGAGAACTTTACGAAGCACCAGCTGCAGTAGTGTTGCTAAATGCACATCAGGCACTGGAGGGAATGGTTCTCACCAAAGACCAACTTAGTTTCAAAGCCAAAGTGGCTGATGAATATGCTAACCTTGTTTATAATGCATTGTGGTTTACTGGCTTTCGACAAGACCTGGACGCATATGTTCAGAATACACAGCGTTATGTTACAGGCACAATAAAAGTCAAACTTCATAAGGGTAACTTACAAATAGTAGGCAGAAAATCCCCATACTCATTGTACAATTATAACCTCGCCACCTATGATAAAGGAGATGAGTTTGACCATAGTGCTTCAACAGGTTTCATTCATATCTGGGAACTGCCTGTAAAAACACAGTCCCAGGCACAATCTCTATTTAATACTAAGTGAAATGTTAAAAGACAAAAACAAAGAAGTAAGAGACTATTTAGCTTCAATATCATTTGACCAGAGACTCTATAAGGAAGATATTGCGGGCAGTATAGCTCATGTTCAGATGTTAACGAAACAAGAAATAATATCGAAAGAAGACTCAGATGAAATAATTGCTGGACTTTATTCTATACTCGAAGAAATTAAACATGGAGAATTCATATTTAGCACAGAGTACGAAGATATACATATGAACATCGAGGCTCGCCTTTTCGAATTAATAGGTAGTAATGCTGGGAAGTTACACACAGCCCGCTCTCGAAATGACCAAATAGCACTTGATTTAAGATTATTTATGAGACAACAGCTCTCGGGTACTATCAATGATTTAAAGTCGTTGCAGCAATCTTTGGTAGAGTTAGCAGAGAAATATATAACTGTCATTATTCCGGGCTATACCCATCTTCAAAGGGCGCAGCCAGTTCTGCTATCGCATCATTTTCTGGCTTATTTTGAGATGTTCCAGCGAGACAAAGAAAGATTCGAGGATTGTCTCAAACGTACAAATATTATGCCGTTAGGCAGCGGCGCAATGGCTGGTGTCTCATATCCCATTGACCGTGAGTATTTAGCTCAAAGCTTGGATTTCAGTAGCGTTAGCAATAACAGTCTTGATGCTGTTTCCGACCGGGACTTCGTAGTTGAATATCAAGCTGCATCCGCTATTTCAATAATGCACCTTTCAAGAATAGCGGAAGAGCTTATATTATGGTCCTCAGCAGAGTTCGGTTTTATTCAACTCAGCCAATTATTCACTAGCGGTAGCAGCATTATGCCACAGAAGCGAAATCCTGATATAGCTGAGCTTGCCAGAAGCAAGACAGGGCGTATTTATGGCAACCTGATGGCTATCCTGACTTCTATGAAAGCTCTTCCACTGGCATACAATCGTGACCTTCAGGAGGATAAGGAAGGCATTTTTGATACCATTGACACTTTGCATTTAAGTTTAAATATATTTACTGCAATGATTAAAACAATCTATATAAATGAAACCAATATTAAGAATTCGCTGAAACAGGATTATCTGTTAGCTACAGACTTAGCTGACTATTTGGTAAATAAGGGAATGCCCTTTCGAGAAGCTCATGGCGTAATATACAAACTAAGCAATTACGCTATTAATCTGGCGAAAAACTTCAATGAGCTTAGTCTTGACGAATACCGTAATTTCACTCCACTTTTCGACCACGATGTATATAATATTAGCTTAGAGTCTTCCATAGCTGCTCGTAATGCTACTGGAGGAACTTCACCTCAACAGGTAAAAGCTGCAATCGGTAGATGCTGGAGATTACTTAGAGATGAAATTTGAAAATAAGAAAGTTAAGCTAGCTCCATCAATACTTAGCGCCGATTTTGCACATCTAGGTATACAAGTCAGTGAGGCAAGTAAAGCAGGAGCTGATTACATACATGTGGATGTTATGGATGGACATTTCGTTCCGAATATTACTATGGGCCCTCCTTTAGTGGCATCTCTTCGAGCTTGTACTGATCTGCCTTTAGATGTTCATCTTATGATTGAACATCCAGAGTATTATATACCACAGTTCGTAGACGCAGGTGCGGACATTATCTCAGTACATGTGGAGGCCTGTACTCATCTCCATCGTATAGTACAATTGATTAAAGAGCATGGAGTTAAAGCAGGGGTATCATTAAATCCATCGACACCACTAGTTTACCTCGAAAATATCCTCCAACAGGTCAATATGATTCTAGTAATGAGCGTTAACCCAGGATTTGGTGGCCAGATATTTATACCCGAAACTTTAAGTAAATTAACTTGCTTACGTTCTATGTTAGTTAACAATAATGTAAACCCTGAGATTGAAGTTGATGGGGGCATTACTGTTAATAATGCAAACGAAATAGTAAACGCCGGAGGCGATATACTGGCCATTGGCAGCAGCATCTTCAAAGCAGAAGGGGGGATTACTAAGGCACTACAAGACTTCAGGACAGTTATAGGTTAGATGCGTGCCTTATTTCTGTTACGCAAACACCTGGAACAAATATGGATTTTACAACTGATCCCTTTTATCGCAATGGAGACCCTGCGTATATTGGGCAACCAACGACGCTTAACTTTTTTCTTAGAGTGACTAACATTATTACCAAATTGGACTCTCTTCCCACAGACATCGCACTTCACTATAGATTATTAGCCTCCTTTACTCAATATCCCAGCTCAGGTATTATATCAGGAATACCTCACATCGCCAAAGGGAGATGATTAATTAAATGAAAACTAAATTAGCAAACGGACAAACACTAAAGAATATGGTTGTTGCTGGAACCAAGTGGTTGGAAGGAAGTGTCTCGGAAATCAACGCTATCAATGTTTTTCCGGTACCTGATGGGGACACGGGGACAAATATGCTGCTAACCATGCAATCAGCTATTGATGAAGCAAATAATATTGATAACGAAACTGCTACCTCAATAGCTGAAGCTATATCTCATGGTGCACTTATGGGAGCACGAGGGAACTCCGGTGTTATTTTATCTCAATTCTGGCGTGGTCTGGCGACGGGACTGGATGGTAAGGATACTTTTGATGGAAAAGACTTTGCCAATGCATTATTAGAGGCTTCTAAGGCTGCTTACGCTGGTGTAATTCATCCTGTAGAAGGTACTATGCTGACTGTGTTCAAAGATGCCGCCAACGCAGCTTTGTCCGCAACTGATGACTCAACTGACTTGTTATCAATATTAAATGTTGTTGTTGAAGCTGCACGGGATTCTGTGGCACGAACACCGGATTTATTACCAGTGCTACGTGAGGCAGGGGTTGTAGACGCAGGGGGACAAGGAATATATGTTTTACTTAACGGAGCACTCCATCTACTACAAGGTAAACACCATAAAATCGAAGAGCAAGGACTGGAATTAGTAAAATCCGGGTCCACTACAACTACACGTATTGCTACTACTGATGGTATAGAGATACCTTGGGGATATTGCGTAAACTTCTTGCTTGAGGGTGACCGGCTTAATATGGAGAGGATTAAAAAAGGACTAAGTAGGATGGGCCAATCCTTGGTGGTTGCTGGAAGCGGTACTATGGTGAGAGTTCATGTGCATAGTTTTAATCCAGGTAAAATTTTAAATTACGCTACATTTCTGGGAACAATTCATCAGATAGACATTAATAACATGGGTGACCAATATGCGGAATTTATAAAGCTACAAAAGCAGTACATGCCTCAGGTGGCAATTGCAACTATTGCAATCGTTTCTGGGGACGGCTTCTTTAAAATATTCAATACATTAGGAGCCACCATGATTGTTCCTGGTGGACAAACAATGAATCCAAGTGTTCGCCAACTATTAAGAGCTGTAGAAGAAGTTCCCTCAGACAATGTTATATTACTACCGAACAACAAAAATATCATCCTTACAGCTACCCAAATAGAATCTCTAACCCAAAAGAAGATTAAAATTTTACCAAGCACAACCGTACCACAGGGTGTTTCCGCGCTACTTGCATTTAATAGTGAACTTTCCCTGGAAGAAAATGCTTTTGCTATGGAACAGGCACTATCAACACCGCAAACAATAGAAATTACCAGGGCAGTTCGCAAGACACAAATAAATGGTAAAAAGATAAATAAGGGTCAATATATCGCAGTCATAAACGATCACGAGATACTAACAAATGACAGTGATAAAATGATAGACGTCATTTTTGATGCACTTATTGCGACAGAAATTGAAAACGCCGAAATAGTTACTGTCTATTATGGGGCTGAATCTGAAGCTCTGGAAGCAGAGGAAATAGCGAATAATATTCGTAATAGCTACACGGTGGAGGTTGAAGTGGTCAATGGTGGCCAACCTCATTATAACTACATAATATCGCTGGAATAAACTATTTGAGTTCATTTCCATCCAGAGATGAGCTAAATAATGTCTTTATGGCTGGTGACTATTAAAGCTTATTTTATATTAATTTAACCTAATATTATTGATTAAGTAAAATGTTTTAATGCACTATAAGGATTAGCGTCTATTGATTTCTATACATAATATCTATCTATTCGTCGCTGGATTTTAATATAATGCTAGATATTGAGTCATTTCATTCCATTCTTGTTTTAGAATGCAAGAACAACTACAACAACAAAGCAGTTATTGGGGGTCTCGATAGATATCTCAGTCAAAAAGCATTGCCAATCAGGCAAAGTTTAATTAATCCAAAATTTCTTATCGGTTTTGACCAGCTTAACTTAACTCACCTCAATTACGCTGCTTGTACTTTATCGGCGCGAAAGCTATGGATAGATAATGCACTGGCGTGGTTGGACGAATTATATAAGTCCAAAGAAAATATATGCACAGAGACAAAAACATCTGAGAAAAAACAGGTAATAATTTCAATTGACTTGAAAAGTAGGAGAATGGAGAAATTAGATTCTCCAATTACCGTTGTCAAAGGTATAACATCTCGTATAGCTGAAATATTCGCCAAATTGGGTATTGTAACCATTCATGATCTGCTCTATTTCATCCCAAGACGCTATATTGATTACAGCAGGAGGAAAACCATAGCTGAACTCCATGAAGGAGATGACCAAACTATCATCGCTACAATATTGCAGTCTCAGGTCGTCACCCTTGGCAATCGCAGGAGTACTGAGACGATTGTAGAAGATAGTACAGGAAATATCAGAATAGTCTGGTTTAATCAACCTTACCTCGTAACCAGATTCTTACCTGGCAAGGAAATTGTTATTAGTGGAGCAGTTAATTCGTTCAGGTCTAAAATGGTGTTCAACTCTCCAGAGTGGGAGTTCCTCGAAGATAATGAGCTGATTCATACAGGACGTTTAGTCCCAATTTATCCACTAACGCGAGGCCTTTACCCAAGGCAAATAAGGAAATGGGCTAAAATAGTTATTGATGGTTGGTCATGGCAAATAGATGATTTTTTGCCAAGCACTATAAAAACTCAAAGTAAAATGTTGGATCTAGCAGACGCAATTACTCAAATCCACTTTCCATCGAGCCAGCTAATGGCGGAAGATGCCAGGAAAAGACTGGCTTTTGACGAATTGTTTCTGCTACAACTTAACGTACTTTTACGAAAACAAAATTGGCAGGAAAGCCAATTAGGCAACGAATTTGTTATCCTAGCTGAATTTATTAGCTCATTTATTAATAGTTTACCTTTTGCCTTAACTAAAGCACAGGAACAAGTATTAGAAGAAATTATCACCGACCTAAAACGACCAATACCAATGTTACGACTACTTCAAGGCGAGGTTGGTAGCGGCAAGACCGTAATAGCGGTTTTCGCTCTTCTTGTAGCTATAAGTAATAATTACCAGGGAGCTCTTATGGCACCAACCGAAGTTCTGGCAGAACAGCATTTCAATAATATCTGTAGCTATTTCTCAGATAATGGATATCAAAAGAGCAATACGCCTAATAGTATTACTTATAAAATAAAGCTCCTCGATCATCCAATCACTGTCGCACTATTAATGGGAAGCCTCAAATTGGACGATAAAAGGAACTTGCAGATTAAAATAGAAAACGGTGAGATAGATATTGTTATTGGAACACATGCATTAATACAAGAAGGAGTCAGGTTCCAAAAATTAGGCCTGGCAGTTATAGATGAACAGCAACGTTTTGGGGTATTGCAGCGCTCCGCCCTAAGACAAAAAGGGTATAACCCGCATATACTGATAATGACTGCCACTCCTATACCACGCACTATGGCGTTAACTATTTATGGAGATTTGGATCTGTCAATTATCAATGAATTGCCACCTGGTCGAAAAAAAGTCAAGACAATGTGTCTTGAGACACTAGATATTCAAAAAGCCTATAGTTTCATACGTAAACAAATTACCTGTGCAAAGCAAGCTTTCATTGTCTGTCCTTTAATTGAGGAATCAGAGGTATTAGAGGTTAAAGCTGCTATAGCAGAATATAATTATCTTTCCTGCCAGGTATTCCCTGATTTTAAGCTAGGATTGCTTCATGGTCGATTACCAACCACAGAAAAAGAAACCATAATGCATAAGTTCCACGCAGGAGAAATAGATATACTTGTAGCAACAACTGTTATAGAGGTTGGGATAGATATCCCAAACGCAACTGTAATGCTTGTGCAGAATGCTGACCGCTTTGGATTGTCACAATTGCACCAACTTAGAGGGCGTGTAGGACGAAGCAACGCACAAAGTTATTGTATACTGGTATCGGAAAATATTTTAATATCATCCCGACTAAAATTTATGGAGAACATTCATGATGGCTTTGTACTTGCGGAAAAAGACTTGGAAATAAGAGGTCCGGGGGATTTTTTTGGTACGCTCCAAAGCGGGTTACCACCTCTTAAGATAGCAAATATTACAGACCTCTATTTGTTGGAGAAAGCAAGATTTGAAGCAATAAACATCCTTAAGGATGACCATAATCTAAATAAAACAGAACACCATTCCCTTAAAATACTTATGTCTCAAAAAGACTATCAAAATACCGACTGGAGTTAATGTGTCAATACATATGAATCAGAATATACCAATGATCAAGGATAAAATTGCAGATTGCTTGAAACAAGCAGTTATTCAGTTACAAAGAATTGAAAACTGCGATGACTTGCCCATTACGAATTTAACTATAGAACACCCTCAGAATGCTGCACATGGAGATTTTGCTTCGGGCATCTCTATGAAGATGGCTGGCATATTAAAATCCTCTCCCATCTCAATTGCTGAGAAAATAATCAATCAGATGTCCTTATGTCCTGAAATATCCAAGGTTAGCATAGCTCCTCCCGGTTTTATCAATTTTACATTGAGTGATGATTGGTTGGTAAAGCAAGTGGATGCCATTCTAGAGTGTGGTCAAATGTTCGGTGACCTTGACATCGGCAAAGGTATTACTGTCCAGGTTGAGTTCGTCAGCGTAAATCCTACAGGACCTCTTCATGTTGGCCATGGCCGTGGCGCTGTTTTAGGTAGTGCTCTCTCTAATGTACTTACCGCAGCAGGGTACTCGGTGGAGAAAGAATACTACCTGAACGATACTGGAACACAAATAGATACTTTTAGCCGTTCCCTATACACTCGCTACTGTGAATGTCTAGGACGAGATGCTGAGATGCCGGACAATGGGTATTCAGGTGATTATATTATTGACATGGCAAAGAAAATTATTTCTGACAATGGAGATGTTTTCTTGACCAAGTCACCTGAAATTGCAATTTCAGAAATTGGTAAAATTGGGCTCAATACAGTTGTGAATGATATTAAGCAAGATTTAATATCGGTAAATGTTGATTTTGATAACTGGTTTAGCGAAAAGAGTCTTTACCAAAGCAAAGAATATGATGAAATTATGGCACTGCTAAATAAATCAGGATATATAGTTAATAAAGATAATGCTACGTGGTTTGAGTCAACTGCTCTGGGAGAAGATAAAGATAATGTACTTGTGCGAAGTGATGGCACTCCTACATATTTTGCTTCAGATATTGCTTACCATTATAACAAGTTAGTTAAACGTAACTTCGATACTGTAATTGATATCTGGGGAGCAGACCACCAGGGTCACGTTCCGCGGATGAAGGCTGCTGTTAAGGCTTTTGGAAAAGACCCTGATAAACTCAAGGTAATAATTTGCCAACTGGTAACTTTACGGCGTGGGAAAGAAACAATAAAAATATCCAAACGGAGTGGTGATATCATTACTCTTAGAGAACTCATTGAAGAGGTTGGCCCAGATGCTTGTCGATATTTCTTTCTTTCGCGTTCCGCAAATAGCCAAATGGACTTTGATATTATCCTGGCAAAGGAACAATCTTCCAGCAATCCTGTCTACTATGTACAATACGCTTACGCACGTATTGCAAGTATTACCAGGCTGGCCAAACAAAGAGGTATCGATTATTCAAGGGGAGATATATCGTTATTAACTACCGAAGCTGAATTAACATTAATCAGGCATTTAATACACATGCCCGAGATAATAGAAAAAATCGCAACTACACTAGAACCTCAACATCTACCGCACTATATTCATGAGTTATCTACTGCTTTTCACAGTTTTTATAAACAATGTCGAGTAATTTCTGAAGATAATGCCTTATCTGAAGCTCGCCTTAAATTGGTTCAGGCAACGCAAATTGTTATTGCCAAATCACTTAAGCTCATGGGCATAAGTGCTCCGGATAGCATGTAGATAAGAACGTGAAAATACAATCCTCGCAATCAGCAAAAGACAGTCAGGACTAATCTAATATTTATTTTACGATATTCTAAGTCAAACAACCTGAGCAGGTAACTGGGTTCAAGACAATTTAGAAGGCCTACAATATCGTGACACTATTTAGAATAAGCCTCTAATGAAATTGTCATATGTCACATCTAATACAGGAGAAATTATTAAAGGTAAATTGGTATGCCACATTGTCGTGTCAGTTTGATTGACAATACCTTTTCGTATTAAAATAATCAACAGTGAATGACCTTACAAATAACGATACGCTTCTGTCCAAAATTGCAAAGGATTATTTAAATTCTACACCAACAAACAATAGAGTAAAGACGCATGAACAAGTATATAAATTCATTCGTTGGATTGGTTCAGAAATATCTGCTAGCGAGTTAACACCTTTCGCCATATCCAGCTACAGCGATCAAACTGCCGTCTCAACAATAAAATATGTTAAGCCTTTCCTGAAATATCTCTATAGTAAGGGGTTTAATTCAACAAATTTAAGTACTCATCTCAAGGGAAGAAAGGCCTCTAGAAGTACAATAACTACCAACCAACAACAGCCTCTAAATATTAGTAATCTAACGCCCGAAGGTTATTCAAAGCTGAATACGGAATTGGAAGAATTATTAATACAACGTACCGAAGTGACTGTGGAGTTACGTAAAGCTGCTGCTGACAAGGATTTCAGAGAGAATGCTCCTCTTCATGCGGCTCGTGACCACAAGTCACACATTGAAGGAAGAATTCAAGAAATTGAATCTATTCTCAAAACAGCAAGAATTATAAAGTCTTCTAAATCAGGTTCAAAAGTGAAAATCGGTGATACTGTGTTACTTGAGGATTTATCATCTGGCCAACAGGTCTGTTACATCCTGGTAGACTCCAAAGAATCAAATATTGCGATGGGGAAATGTTCTACAGTATCTCCTATAGGTAAGTCATTGCTTAATAAAGAAAAAGGCCAAATAGTTGAAGTTATCGCTCCCGCGGGAACTTTTTCATTTCGTATACACGAAATTCGGCATGACATTTAAAGATATTTGATGGGCGAAGTGTATTATCAATTCACGCAATACCTGGAATAATCATCCTACAATAGTTTTAAGCAATTGAAATAAATATGGGGATAACTTGCAAGTTATCCCCATATTTATTTTTATAGCTTCTCCCCAGTCCTGGCCGGCATTATTAACTAGCCAAGAAATACCATATGCTTTGGAGTAAGCTTAATTTAGTCATCCCATTGACTGCCGCTGTTACTCCACTTTCTGAAACACCATATTAATCCAACGGCAAACACCAACGCCATTATGACCGCCGTAATTATTGCACCAGTAGTCATTATTTTTTCACCTCCTATTCTTTAGTAGAACCCTTTGTTTTTAGTTTGCCAAGAACAAAACTCAAGATCAGGGTTACCACCAGTACTACCCATATAAATGAGCTCGCCCAAAGTGGATAACCTCCATACGACTCACTTAGATCTTGCATAAAGCCACCATAAATAACCACGGCCAAGAGTGCAACTGGTACAACGATTTTAATCATCCAATCAAACCATGCACCAATTTTAAAGTCTGATGTCTCATTGACATAGTTTCGCAGACGACTAACGGGAAATTTCCAGCCAACAACAAGACAACTGATTGCTCCCGTAATCAACAATCCATAGAATGAAACTGCCCTGTCCAGCAAATCAGCTCCCCAATAGAGGCCACCATTTGTAGTAAACACAATTCCTATAAGGAAAGCCACTATGCAAACACCAAGGCTGGTTTTTGTTCTGCTCCATCCAAATTTATCCATAAGCGGAGCAATAACTCCTCCATAGGCCAGAAAGTATGCTGACGTCAAACCTAAGAAAAACAGACATATAAAAAAGATAACTCCAAAAAAGCTATTCATGCCAGGTAGCATTGATATTGCCGTAGGCCATGTTACGAACGCAAGACCCACACTGGCAGAACTGACTTCTCCAACTGGTACTGATAAGCTTTTCATAAGAAAACCAACAATGCTGAATACTGCAAAACCAGCCAGAAAGCTTGTTGCACAATTCCCAAAGGAAGTTATATACGCATTGTTATTCACATCACCTTTTTTGGATATGAAACTTCCATATGCGTACATTCCTGCCATACCCAGTGAAAGAGTAAAAGCTATCTGGCTAAAGGCGGCAAACCAAACTTCTCCACTTGCCAGTTTACTCAAGTCCGTACTCAGATAGTAGTTCAGTCCTTGAGCGGCTCCAGCCAGGGTAACTCCCCTTATCACCAGGATTCCCAGGAAAATCCATGCAACAATCATCACATATTGTGAAACGGGACCTATCACCTTTGTTCCTTTGAATATCACCAGGAAGATTATTATCCAAACAACAATCAAGCATAAAACCAAAGCTGGTATTGGACTACCAAGTTCTCCTGGTCCTCCCGAAATATGCAATACTTCATTCCAGAAAAAGCTCTGTGCACCCTCTGCTCCAGCCTGCCCAACACCCCAGGCCATCGTGGCAGAAGCTCCAACGAAACGCAATGTCCAGGCCATAACCACAGTATAGTATGTAACAATCCCAAAAGCGCACCATACCGGCCACCAACCAAGCCATTCCCATTTTTTGCCAATTCCAGCAAAAACTCCCGGCGCACCACTCTGAAAATGCTTCCCCATGCCATACTCCACTATCATCCATGGTATACCCAATATTAGTAATCCAACCATCCAAGCTATAAGAAAAGCTCCACCACCATTGGAGTATGTTAAAGCGGGAAACCGCCACAAATTACCTAATCCAATAGCTGACCCCAGAGCTGCGAATATGAAATAACTCCGCTTGCTCCATTTCTCTCTTGCCATTACTATCCTCCCTTTTTCTACCTACCTTATTTGTTTTCTCTGTATCAATTTGTAATTACTCTACAGATTATAAATATTTAACATAAAACTAACGTGGCCGATAAACTGAGCCCAGACTACACTTAATAAATCAGGGGGCCTATAAGCCCCCCAAGCATTATTAGGTGCTGCCCCTCAAAAGAGAAGTATTTGTTCATATCCCTTACGTCAACAACCACTTCCAGCATAATTAATTAAAAATTGTAAATTACGATAAGGACAATGTCAATAGATTATGGTATTACTTAAGATATTTTGCTCTATACAAATACGGAGAACGTCAATTAGTTACCTGCACATAATCGTAGTTCTACTAACTCGTATTATGTTGCTGTCAAGCGAAAATGTCACCCTAACTGTTAAGCGATTTTGTCACCCCC
>CAZZHQ010000026.1:0-26985 GCA_964654015.1 uncultured Dehalococcoidales bacterium
TGGCAAGAAAACCGGTTATTGCAAAGGTAAGGGAGGCTCTATGCACATCGCTGATATGGACATTGGTATATTAGGTGCTAATGGTATCGTAGGCGCTGGAATACCAATTGCTGGCGGAGCCGCTCTTTCAGCCCAAATGAGGGGAACAGACCAAGTGGCTATCTGTTTCTTTGGTGATGGCGCAAGCAATACCACTAGATTCCACGAAGGAATAAATCTAGCTTCAATCTGGAAACTCCCCGTGGTCTATGTCATTGAAAATAATATGTATGCGGAGAGTACCTCCATCAGCTATGCCTGTAACATTGCTAACCTTGCCGATAGAGCTGGCGCATACGGCATTCCAGGCAAAACTGTCGATGGTAATGATGTTCTAGCGGTATATGAGGTAGTAAGTGAAGGAATTGCTCGTGCAAGAAGGGGCGAGGGTCCTACCCTTATAGAGTGTAAAACCTATCGGCACCGCGGGCACTTTGAGGGGGATATGCAAACCTATAAACCGAAAGAGGAGGTTGAGGAATGGATGAAAAAGGACCCCATCCCGAGATTCAAAAAGAAACTTGTTGAAACGGGGGTATTGACAGAAAAGGAAGCAGATGAAATTGACCGAGAAATGCTAGAGGAAATGGATGAAGCGGTGAAGTTCGCTGAGGAAAGTCCGTTTCCAGTCCCTGAAGAAACATTAGAGGATGTCTACGCTTAAGGAGGTAAGAAATAATGAGAGAGATAACCTATTCTCAAGCCATAAATGAAGCCTTTGATGAGGAATTAAAGAGGGACCCAACTGTATTTATTATGGGTGAAGATGTAGGAAAACACTGGGGAGGAGCCCTGGGTGAATTGCAGGGCTTATTCGATAAATATGGAGCCGAAAGGATAAGAGAAACGCCAATCTCGGAGACGGCAATCCTGGGAGGGGCTATAGGTGCGGCAGCCACCGGGATGAGACCAATTGCCTGGATGTTTTTCAGTGACTTCTTGGGCGTGGCTATGGATGAGATATTAAATCAGCTAACTAAAATGAGATACATGTTTGGCGGAAAGGCTAAACTGCCGGTGACCATCACCTGTTATTGTGGTGCCGGAAGTTCTGCTGCTGCTCAACACTCTAAGTGTCTCGAGGGTTTTTTAATGAGCATCCCAGGGCTCAAGATTGTGTCACCCTCAACCCCCTATGACGCCAAGGGTTTGCTTAAGTCGGCGATAAGAGAAGACAATCCTGTGATATTTTTAGAACGTTCGGCACTACTTCCTGGCGGATATTTGGAACGTTCAACACTACTTCCCGGCGGTATGAAAGGCGAGGTACCAGAAGGGGAGTATACCATACCCCTGGGAAAGGCGGATGTTAAAAGAGAAGGCAGCGATGTTACCGTGGTGGCAATAGGGCTCATGGTTCACCGGGCGCTTGCGGCTGCAGCCAAACTTCAAGAAAAGGGTATAAGCATAGAGGTTATTGACCCTCGGACCTTGGTGCCTCTGGATAAACAGGCTATTATTGACTCTGTCAAAAAGACGGGCAAGCTTGTGATTATGGATGAAGAACCCAAGACCGGAAGCGCAGCCTCCGAAATCTCAGCTATTATAGCTGAGGAGGCATTTGACCTTCTCGATGCGCCAATAAAAAGAGTCTGTGCCCCTGATACCCCTGTTCCCTTCAGCCCTGTTCTGGAGAAATTCTGGATGCCAGATGAGGAGGACTTGATCAAGGCTGTAACTGAGATTTGAGGTGGACCCCGTTGCCAGGACAGGTTGGGGTAGATTATTCTTCTTGATGTGATATATTACTGATCTACCCCTTGAAAACCAGTTCAGCCGTAATGTTAAAATGAGGCAACATCAACTGTTTTAGCGCTAACTTAATGAGTGGTACCCCTTTACAGCAATAAGCTTATCGCTTGAATACCTTCATAGCTCCGATTCCGGTCATAACTAATCCAACAACGACAGCAATTATTCCGAAATAAGCTGAGATTCCCCCGGAGACTATACCACCCTCTAACTGGGCGAGCCCAACAATCATACCCACTATTGAGTATGGAATCGCCACGAATAACAATGTCAATCCTATCACTAATAATGCTATGCCAAGCTTCATTGTCGTTTCTCAGGTTAATTTACCACCCATTATCAAGTTAATGTTCCACTCTTTTTCTCAAGTTAATTGAGCACCCCGGGTTACTCCACTGCAACGGAGCATATAGCATATATACCATCATATCAACTGGGACCAGAATATAGGAAATATATACATGGGCTTGACAAATAAAACTACATATACTAATCTTACTAATAGTACTAATAGTTAAGGAGGTTATTCAAATGAATGCAATAAAAATGCATCAAATTGAAATAGATGAGGAAGTTTATAGCTACCTAAAACAACAGGCTGAACCATTTGTAGATAATCCCAATATGGTATTTAGGCGGTTGCTTCTTCTTAATAATAATAAAGCCCTAAAATTTACTCCTGCTAATACTAATAAGAATGAATCGGATACATGGACAGGAATTCCGAATGCATTAGCGCAAATACTCGAAATGATAATTTTAGTAAAAATTGAGGGACTAGGTAGAATAAAAGCAACACATGTAGTAGCTAAAGATAGAGGTATTACCTTTTCAAGTGTAATTGATAAATACTGTAGGCAATTAGGGAAAAAGCAAGTGAGATAGATAAGCTCCTGGTTGATTCAAATATAGATGAGTTTAGAAAAATCCTAATTGAGAAGTTTCCTTTTCACAGCAAGGTAATAGAAGATACTTTTTACGAAAGGAGGTTAATAACAATGAATTCAACAATAATGCATCATATTGAAATAGACGAGGAAGTTTACAGTTACCTAAAACAACACGCTCAGCCTTTTATAGATACTCCTAATACGGTGCTTAGAAAAATACTATTCTTTAAAACCGACAATTATGTAAAACCCAGTAACACTGAAAGAATTGAGATCCCTCATTATCCAAACAGTATACCCAGTGCTTTAGCTCAAATCCTTCAAATGGTATCTATAGTGAAAAAATATAATATGAGTCGAGTTGAGGCAACTGGCAGGGTAGCTGAATCAAGAAGAATTACAACTCAAGCAGTTCTTGATAAGTACTGTCGTCAGTTAGGAAAAAAAGCTTACCAAATAGATGAACTCTTAAGTCATTCAAATCTTGAAGAATTTAAAAATTTGTTAATTGAACGGTTTCCTCTTCACAGCAAGGTAATAGAGACTACTTTTTACGAGTTGGATCCGAAACAAATTGAGGAATAGGAGTAAAAATAATGCCTTTAGTTAATAAATACAAATGCAATAAGTGTGGTTTTTCTTTTCCTTCAGGTTGTGGGACGTATCTTTATGTGGAAAATGTTGCTGGAGCTAGGGTATCATGCCCTCACCCTGGAGAAGGCGAAATAATTAGATTGGTATTAGGACAAGATGTTTCTATTGATGAAATACGAAATAAAACGGGCTTTTTTTCTCATTGCATATGTTTAGACTGTTTGTACCAGTTTGATGCAGATTTAGGGGAGGACGGTTACAGTCCATATGGATGTAATATAGAAAATAGAATTAAAAAGGAAAAGGATAAGAGGAAATGCCCTAAGTGCAATTCAAAAAGAGTTAAAACAGTACTTGAACTTGTTAGAAAATCCTGCCCAAAATGCAAAGAGGGGATAATAGAAGTAATATCTTGGGGGATAAGCTAGATTGACTACTTTCCGATAAACGATACGATAATTAAATAGAATATTCATGACATGATAAAGGAGTTGAAAATGCCAAAACCAGATAGCCAACAAAAAGGAATAGCAGGGGAGTACTATGTTGCATCTATACTATCTCGCCTTGGTTATGATATAGGCATTACGATAGGCAGAGCTAAGGCATACGACATGACTGCAATTGGGCCTTCAGGTAAAACAATTAAAATTCAAGTTAAATCAACCTATACATATTATGATTGGTTAGTTAAAAGATTTGAGCCGAGTCCGAATTCTATGGTGGCATTTGTACGTCTTGGCAAAGAAATTACTAAACTACCTGAACTGTATTTTATTCCTGCATCTGAGGCGAATGACATCATTAACTATAACCATCCGACTCATTCTCCACAAATAGACCGAAGAGTAGTTATAGCTAAATATAAAGACCACGACTTTAGCTTGATTGAACAGTTGCTGAACTAATACCAGTAATCAGCAATAATATATCCACCAGTGGAAACATTAAGAGATTAGTCTAGTATAAATTTTATTACAAGTTGAGATTATCACTCCTCATTGGGCAGAAGCCCCGGACGGGGAATCTCCTTGAAGGGCAGCTGCATACCTCTGAGCATCGAAACGGCATTCCTGGGCGCATATCCCTGCCAGTGATTATTAAAAAAGGCGAATGTCTGGTTGACCTTTCCTGCCGCTTCCTTCACCTTGCCAACCAGTTCATCCATTTCCTCGGGAGAATATAAATACTGGTACTTGGTCTCATTGTTTCCCCTCCACCACGTTTCGCTGTTCCTGCCATGAAAACGGAAATATGCCATACCGGAGGTTAATGGCAGGTTTGCAGCTATGGAAGTAGGAAACCTCGGCTCATCAATCCGTACCCAGGAAACATTACTCTTCCTGAACAGCTCAGCGGCATATTCAGTATCGCTCCAGCTTTTATGCCTGAGCTCTACCGCCAGGTTATAGCTGCCGAATATCTTGACAACGCCGTTTAACACGCGTCGTCCGAAACCGTTGTTTTTGAAACTGGGAGGAAATTGCGCCAGCAATGCACCAAGCTTTCCGCTTTGTACAAGTGGCTTGAGACTTTCATCAAATAGATCCACGTCCTCAGGATATATCGCCGCTTCCTCACCTGAAGCCTCTTCATACATCACCGGATGAGTGAACTTCTGCCACAGTTTAACCGTAAAAAGAAAATCATCAGGGACACTATGAACCCATTTTTCCACATAGCTCGGGGCTGGTGGCCTGTAAAACGAGCTGTTTATCTCTACCGTATTGAAGAACTGGCTATAATACTCAAGCTCGTTGATCTTTTGCGTGGGATAGAAATACCCGGTCCACCTGCCTTCCCCCCTGGGATAAGACCATCCTGATGTTCCTATATATATCTTCCCTGAATTAGCCATTTATCCACTTCCCTGCCCGATATTTATATAATAGTCATAAATTATTAGAAAGTAAACCTTAAAGGTATACATAGTTCAGTCCTTCCTTTATTAAAGCTGTCGAAGTCGAGTTGACAAATAAAGCATCCGTATATTACACTTGTAATATATTACAAGTGTAATAGTAACGAGGGAAATGATGGATAATTTATCAGACAAGCAACGGAATATACTGGATTTTATCGACAATTTTATCGAGATGCATGGCTACTCCCCATCGGTAAGGGAGGTAGCCGATGGCTGTGATATCAACTCCTCAACCGTTGCCCAGTATCACCTGAACATTCTGAAGCGCGAGGGGCACATTAACCGCAGCCATAAGGTGTTCAGAAGTATTGCCTTACGCAGACCGCAGACCAGTGTTACCGCAATTCCAATGATGGGAACCATAGCTGCCGGCGTGCCAATCCCGGTCCCCGGTGACGACACATGGACCGCTGTGCCGGAGGAAATGCTGGAGTTGCCACAAAAACTAACCCGCGGACTGGACAATGTCTACGCCCTCAAGGTCAAGGGCAGTTCCATGATTGATGCTCTGATTGACGATGGAGACATCGTACTTCTGCAGCAGGTCAGTACAATCGAAGACGGCAGCACGGTGGCTGTATGGCTGAAAGATAGAAATGAAGTAACGCTGAAGAAGATGTACCGTGAAGAGAACAGGATTTGCTTAAAACCGGCGAACAAGCTGATGAAGCCAATATACTGCCAGCCGGAGGATGTGGAAATCCAGGGGAAGGTCATAGGGGTTATCAGGACACTGTAAACAGGTTGCGGGTGAGCACGGGCATGTACTTCTTCCATTTCATTTTTACCCGTTCTTCCTGCCCGGTTTAGCTGCCATGTGTTCCTTTTTTAAAGGTATTTGTTATGTCTAAACTCATTAATGACCGGATAGAGGTATACAGAAACAGGAATTCCCGCCTGGGCGCCTTCATATGGAGGAAGCGACTGTACAGGATTCTTGGAGTTATTGGCTGGTGGAGAGAACCTTCCAGGTGGTGGGACGGAGAACAGGTCAGGCTATTCATACGCGTGAACGCAGAGAATTACAGCCCCGGCATTTACGAAATATGCAAGGATAAAAAGGACTGGTTTCTTTCCAGGATTCTTGATTAGGCTACGGCTATGGGCTTCATTCATCTCCACGTACATTCCCAGTACAGTTTCATGGATGGCGCCGCGTCACTGGACAAGCTCCTGGATAGAGCGGTGACACTGGGTATGCCCGCCCTGGCCCTCACCGACCATGACAGACTGACAGGCGCCATCAGGTTTTATGAAAAAGCCATGGCACGGGGAATAAAACCGATAATCGGAGCGGAAATCAATCTTGAAGGAGAGGATCATCTAACCCTTCTCTGCAAGAACTCTGAAGGCTACTCAAACCTGTGCCGCCTGTTAACTCAGGCCCATCTATCAAACAGGAACAGGAAACCCCGGGCAAGCAGGGAGATGCTGCAACAGCATAGCTATGGACTTATAGCCCTGAGCGGCTGTATCAGGGGTGAGATACCCGCACTGTTTGGCAAAGCCAAATTCGAGGAATGCCGTAAATCGATACAGTTCTACAGGGGAGTCTTCGGACAGGATTTTTTCGTGGAACTTAACCGCTATCCGGCAAGAGAAGGGATGAGCAACAGCTACAAACTCGCTTCCTTTGCCCTGGAAGAGGGACTGCCAATCGTGGCGACCAACAACGTTCATTATGCAGAGATGCATGACTACCGAATTAAAGAACTGCTCAATGCCATTGGTCGGAACATACCTGTCTCCCAGTCGCAGAACTATCGCACTGTGGAGCAGTACATGAAATCACAGAAAGAGATGTCCCTCCTCTTCAAGGATTTTCCTGAAGCCATAGACATGACAGAGGAAATTGCCGCAGGCTGTAACCTGGAACTGGAGCTGGGCAAGCCCCACTTCCCCAGTTTTAATGTCCCCACCGGCGAATCTGATTACAGTTATTTATCACGGCTGGCCCTGGCAGGCGCCTCCAGCAGGTATGGCTCGCTAACGAACAGTACCAGTAAGCGACTGGAACATGAACTGAATACAATCAGGGAACTCGGCTTTTGCAGTTACTTCATGGTATGCTGGGACATAGTTCAACGGGCAAGGGAGAGAAACATCCGCTGCCTGGCAAGAGGCAGCGCAGTGAACAGCCTGGTGGTGTACTCGCTGGGCATCAGCAATGTTGACCCTGTTGAATACGACCTGCTCTTCGAGCGTTTTATGCACTCCCTGAGGCGCGAGCCCCCGGATATCGACCTCGATATCGACCGAAGACATCGGGACGAATTAAAGGATTATGTCTACCAGAAGTACGGCAAGGATAACGTTGCCTGCGTTGGCACCATCAATACCTACATGGCAAGAGGAGCCATCCGTGACGTGGGCAAGGCACTACAGATACCACGTGCACTCATCGAGGAGGCCTGCAACGGTATCCATTACCTGTCAGCCACGCAACTCCTGGAATATGCCGATTCCCGTCCCGAGTTAAAGGGAAGTGGTATATACAGGAGAGCTGACCTTACCGAGTTCTTCAAGCTCTGTACAGCCATAGACGGCTTCCCCAAGCACATGTCGGTTCACCTGGGAGGACTGCTGATTGGAAACGGCAAGCTCAGTGACCTCGTTCCGCTGGAGTGGTCCAGCGGTGGCGATATCATCAGCCAGTACGACAAGGATGACATCGAGAAACTTGGTATTGTTAAAATGGATTTGCTGGCACTGCCCACCCTCACTGTCATCGAGGACACGCTCAGCAACATCAGGAATGGTCGTGGCATCGACATCGATTTAAGCAAAATAGACAGGAACGACCCCCGGTCCTTTGCCATGCTGCAGGCTGGCAACTCAATCGGTACTTTTCAACTTGAATCGCCTGCTCAGAGAGAAATGGCAGGCAGGCTCCTGCCGGATAGATTCGAGGACATCATCATTTCTATCTCAATGGTTAGACCAGGCCCCCTAAAGTGCAGTGTGGATAAGGCATACCTGCCCCGCCGTCACGGCGTGGAGCCGGTAACTTACCCCCATCCCCGACTTAAAGACGCACTTGCTGAGACATTGGGAGTGATACTCTACCAGGAGCAGGTGTTGAAAGTGGCGCATGACCTGGCAGGAATGAGTTATGCCGAAGCTGACGGTTTTCGGCGCGCCATGACGCACGACCGCAGCGAGGAGGAGATGGAAAAGATGCGGGGGGCATTCATCTCCATGGCAATCAAAAAAGGAGTGAGCCAGTCCACAGCAGAAAAGGTCTTCCAGCAACTGTCTGCCTTTGCGGCTTATGGCTTCTGCAAGGCTCACGCTGCCGCTTATGCCATCCTGTCTTACCAGACCCTCTGGCTGAAATGCCACTACCCCGCTGAGTTCACTGCCGCGTTACTATCAAACCAGCCCATGGGTTACTACCCTCCACGTGTGCTGGTGGCCGATGCCCGGAGGATGGGAGTGAAAATACTGCCTCTCGATATAAACAACTCCTCAGATAGTTATACGGTGGAGAATGGAGCGATAAGAATCAGCCTCAGGCAGCTTAAGGGAATAGCTGAGAAGTCGCTGAAAGCGATACTCTCGGAAAGGGCAAAAGCTAAATTCACATCACTGGAGGATTTCGCCTGGCGAATTGGTACAAATCGCCGTCTACTGGAAAACCTGGTCAGGGTTGGCGCCTTTGACTCATTTGGAGACAGGGATGAACTGCTGGCGCGGGTTAACAGGCTTACAGGGCAAACGCACGTGGCTGGTAGCAGGCTAAAACTGCGATTCGAGGACGACTGTGCGGTATCTCCTACTGCCACCTTTACTACATTCGACAACAGGACAAAGATGCTTGCCGAACGTGAAATCCTCTCCCTGGATCTGTCAGCTCATCCGCTGGACTTCCTCTCTTTCGACAAGGAACTCACCCGGATGAGAGACCTGCCAACCATAGCGACAGGCAGGATGGTCAATATTGCCGGCTCGGTAATTCGCTACCAGACTCCACCAACCAGGGGCGGAAAAAGGGTGGTATACGTGATAATGGAAGATGGGACCGGCGTGGCGGATGTGACCGTATTCAGCAATGTCCAGGAAAAATGCGGCAAGGTTCTCTTCAGAGAAGGGTGGCTGCTGGTACGGGGTAGAGTACAGAGAAGAGGCCCTAAAGCACTCTCTATCATCGCAGATGACCTGGTTGCCCTATCTGCCAGCGAGGGTGGTCACGATAAAAACAGCATCGCCAGCCATGATTAAGCAGACCTAATACCGTAGCAGATGTGGTAGAAGACCAAACTTGCTCACCAGCAAAGGTATGGCTTGATAACAGTCACCCCGTAGGGCCAGGCAATAATACCACCATCCAGAAACGTAACATTCTCAAAGCCTTCGCTAGCCAGTATCCTCTGTGCCTGATAGGCACGTGTACCGGTCTGGCAATAGATTACTATCTCTGCATCCCTGGGCAAGCTATCCAACTTTGACCGCAATTCTCTTAGAGGTAACAGTTTTGTTTGCGGTGTTTCGATACGACAGCTATCCCACTCACCAGGAGAGCGTACATCAAGAAGAATCGCATTCTCATTCGTTTCAAGCAAATGCTTGACCTCCACGGGGTTTAATGCTGCCGCACATCCTGAGATTTTATTACGGATGACATTAGCCGCCTTATGCAGAGGGTCCATTGCGTTACTGAATGGAGGAGCATAGGCAAGGTTAAAATTGGCTACGTCCTCCGCAGTGGCCCCGAACGCCAGGGCGGTTGCCAGCACATCAATGCGTTTGGCTACTTCCCCAGGTCCCATTGCCTGCCCACCCAAAAGCCTGCCGCTTGATTTTTCAGCAACGAGCTTAATCAGAATCTCCCTGCCATTTGGATAATAGGAGGCATGCTCATAATCAGAAATAATAGCGGTGACTATCTCGTAGCCTGCTGCTCGTGCCTGCAACTCATTAAGGCCGACACGTGCTACATTACAGTCAAATATTTTTACAACCGCCGTACCCAGTACACCTGGGAAGGTATCACTCCCTCCGGTTATGTTAGTTCCAATTATCCTGCCATGTTTGTTAGCCGTTGACCCCATCGGAACAAGCACTTTCTTCCCGGTAACCCGATTAGTGTTTTCCACACAATCTCCACCAGCATAGATATTAGGGTCGCTTGTCTGCAGATACTGATTAACGGCAATGCCACCAGTAACTCCTATGGTAAGCCCGGCATCTCTGGCCAGCCCTATGTTTGGTCTGGCTCCAATAGACAGTAACGACATCTCAGCATCGATTTCAGCATTCTCGGTGAGTACCTTTCTCAGCATCCCATCCCCATTACCAACAAAACCCTTAACTCTCTGTCCTAAAAGTATTTTTACACCCCTGCTATGCAAATGTTTTTCAACCTTGGCGGCTACCTCAAAATCAAGCAACGTGGGAAGCACCCAGTCAAGTGCCTCTATCACAGTGACGTCCAACTCCTGGGAAGCAAAAGCTTCAGCCATCTCCATTCCAATCAATCCGGCTCCAACAATAACCACACGCTTCACCCTGGAGGCTGATACCATATCCCGTATCGTGTTAGCGTCATCTATATTAGCTAATGTATGAATCCCTTTGAGCTTTACTCCTTCAAGGTTTGGTACTATTGGCGAACTGCCTGTCGCCAGTACGAGCTTGTCATACTTGATGTTTGAAACCCGGTTGCCTTCCATTGCTTGAACAGAAATTTCACCGGCCACTCTATCAATAGCTAGAGCCTTTGTGTTTGTCATGACTTCTACCTTCATCACATTCTCGAAGAAATCCTGACGCACTTTTAATAACTCTTGTTCTTTGTTAATTACTCCGGAAATGTAATATGGCAGACCACAGGTCGCCGTTGATAAATATGCGCCCTGCTCTACCAGTGTTATCTGCGCCTGTGGGTCACACCTGCGTGCCCTTGCCGCAGTCTTAGGACCGCAGGCAGTGCCACCGATGATTACTATTTTATTTTTCCTCACAATATCTGTTTACTCCTACTAAAAAATGGAGCATCACCAATCCCTGAGTTCCACCTCGGTGGCACCCATTCCCCCGCTATTACTTTCAGCGGTGCGCTGGGAAATGACTAAAGGGTGCTTCCTTAAAAAATTCTTAACCTCACGTCGTAATATACCCGTACCTTTGCCATGTATTACCCAAACACGATACAGACCTGCCCCATATGCAGCATGTAGAAATCCGTCTACCCTGGGGAGAGCCTCATCTACGGTCATACCATGCAGGTCTATTTCCTCTTCTATTGGTCTCATCCGTCAATTTCGCTCATATTCCCTAAATTAACAACCTGGAATCATAGCCATTATAACACCCTCATTGCGATACCTTCATTATGCGTAAAACTGGAACGGAACCATCTCTTTCGCGGGACTGACAAAAGAAAAAACGATCCACTGCGGAGGCTGAGATACATAGGTAACATTCGTGACAATCCATAAGAATCAAGTTGGTCAGTGAATCACGGTAGCGGTTCGGTTGCTCCGACTTATCTCCAGACCTCGGATTACCTTCAAGTTGGGAAATGGATAATGCTCGACATTATTGGTTAGCAGTGGAGCGCCAAACTGCAAAGCCGTCGCGGCAATGATGGCATCTGCAATACCGATGGTCAGCCCCTTTGAGCGGAGATCCCCCAGCATCATACCTGCCCGCCGTGCAATCGGTATGTCAACAACAACGGAAATAAGGCCGTCAAGGAAGGCGTTAGTCGCGCTTTCTTCACCTGTTTTCATTCCCTGATATATCTCAAGATGTGTAAGAGTGCTTATTGCCAGAAGCCCCTCACCAGCCCAGTTAGTAAGCAGCTTCTGAGCATATTCACGCCGTCTCAGGAAATCAATGGCGATATCCGTATCCACCAGGCAGGAGATACCTTTCACCCGGCTACTTTGCATTTACGCCCCTTAATCGCTTTTTGTCGCCCTCTACCTGCTTCCCTGATAGCGCGAACATACGCGGTAGAATCCTCAGGAGTAGCCAGGTCAGGATGGCTATCATTCTTCCAAGCGCCAAACCCTTCCTCTAGAGCTACCTTCTGCTTACGGTAAGCAAGATAGTGCTCAAGAGCCTCGGCAAAAAGAGAGCTTATCTCCCCCTGGGACGCGATAGACCGTATTTCACCGACCAGCTCCCTGGGCAGTGTAACCGACATTTTTTCTGTCTTTGCTTTTCCACCCATTTATTTCCTCCCTTCTGCAATACAAAATATTGCATACTAATAATACTACCGATTATCTTACATTTCAATATTATATACTCGTTCAGGTAATTAAAGAAACAACAATCCACATCTGCGATTTCGGGCAATATGTTATAATCATCACCTGTTTTAGCTTTTAAAAAGCCTTCCAAGATAGCCGATAATGAAAATTGATGTAGTACTCACTCCTAAATTGCTTTCGGACTCTGATTGTAAGGGTTCATTGTGTTCTGTCATCGACGTCTTAAGGGCGACCACCACCATCGTCGTGGCGCTGGCAAACGGGGCAACTGCTATATATCCCTGTCATGATGCTACGGAGGCAAGAAAACGCGCAGAATCGACGAGTGGCAACAATATCCTGCTTGGTGGTGAAGAAGAAGGATTGCGTATACCGGGATTCCACCTGGGAAACTCACCACTCGAATATCAGTCGTCCGATTTGATTTCTGGCAAGACAATTTTCTTCGCCACAACAAACGGGACCCCCACCATGCAGAAAACTCATTCATACAGCGGAGTCCCCGTGTATATCAGTTCCCTTGCCAACCTGCCTGCAGTATCGTCAGCGCTGGTTCAGACTGCGATAGCTGATTCGCCAACAGGTATCCTGCTGGTATGCTCAGGCCGTTATGGCACTCCTTCGGCAGAGGACCTCTACTGCGCCGGACTTCTTACGGAAAATATAATGAATAAGCTACTGGATGCTGGCATCAGCTCCGAGCTGGGTGATGGCGCTCTCATTGCTACCGGATTCGCTGGTGGTGACGGGGAAAAGGCACTAAAGGTGCTTTCAGAAAGTGAACATGGGCGTTACCTGCAAAGCATCGGCTTCAATGCGGACCTTGAATTCGCCTCCCAAATAGGCAGATATGACGTCGTCCCCATATTTGATGGAGACCGTATTGCGTTGTAGTCGGGCAATGGTTTCAGCCCAGTCTATGTGGGACATGGTCCATCAAGACAGAACATCATAAAGGCCATAATAGCAAATGCCACATGACAAACACTCTTTCGTTTTTACAGGATTACCATTGTACAGATAATATGACTGATACAGATTGTGTCAGCACAGGGAAAAGGAGATACACGATTGCCAGATAAGCGGAACTCGAAATTCTTCTATGGCTACATCATAATTGTAGTATCTGTTCTCATGCTTTTTGTGATGCATGGGATTTCGAGTAGTTGGGGCATTTTCTTAAGCTCTCTTGAGGCTGAATTTGGCTGGAGCAGGGCTGCCATTTCCGGCGCCCATTCACTGGGATTCTTGCTTGCCGGCATCTCCTCCGTCCTGCTTGGTAGTGTCAGTGACAGGCTGGGCTCCAGGATGATAATGACCGTGGGAGGGGTCGTATTTGCCCTCGGCTGCTTTCTAATGTCTCGCGTCACTGCCATGTGGCAGGTTTACCTGTTCTACGGTGTCATGGTAAGCCTCTGGGGTAGCCCGGCGAATGTCTCACTACTGTCCACCACGATGAGATGGTTTTCCAGTAAAAGAGGGCTTATGAGTGGCATCGTCAAGGTTGGTACCGGTCTCGGTATCATGCTAATTCCGGTATTTTCCAGCCATCTCATCGGTAACTACGGGTGGCGTACAACTTATGTCATACTCAGCATTATCTGCCTGGCAGTAGTGGTGCCACTGGCCCAGTTATTGCGGCGAGACCCCAGTCAGAAAGGACTCAGCCCTTATGGCGAGTCCAACGGACTTGTTACTGAGTTGAAGCCAGAAGACGCAGGGTTCTCTCCGCGACAGGCCTTCCGTACCAGGCAGTTCTGGATTGTATGTGCAGTATTCTTTATTATGTGGTACTGCGGAAATGGCCTCATGGTCCATCTATCCCCACATGCAATAGATATCGGGATTTCCCCAGCTCGCGCCGCCAGTTTGATTTCTATAATTGGTGGAGCAAGCATCGTGGGCCGTCTTGTGATAGGCGCCGCCGGAGATAAGGCAGGCAATAGACCGATGCTTACGCTGTGCTTCATTATAGTAGTAGCCTCCGTATCATGGCTGCTGCTATCAGTACAGCTCTGGCAATTGTATCTCTTCGCTGCCGTATATGGCTTTGCCCATGGTGGATTCTTTGCGCTAATCTCACCGCTGATAGCAGAACTGTTCGGGACCAGGTCACATGGCACACTTTTTGGCATCGCCTCGTTTTTCGGGATGACAGGCGGCGCGGTCGGACCGCTCGTAGCAGGCAGAATATTCGATGTAACCGGCAATTATCACCTGGCTTTTCTACTCATAATCGGATCCAGCGCTGCTGCAATTATCCTCTCTATCATATTGAAACCGGTTAAAGAACGAGAATACCAGCCCTATAAGAGCTGAGTCGATTCTATCGGTCGGGGTGTTTTAATAACAAGTAACCTGAACACTGCTTCTCTGTTATTTTCATGCTTTCCCCGCTTATCTATTTACTTCTTGCGATATTCAATAGCATCAAAAGCGCAATTCTCTTTACACCTGTTACACATGTAGCATTCACGTTTCAGGTCCCCTCTGCCAGCTTCGGAAGTTGGGCAGGCGTCGTCACAGCCACTACAATCAATACATTTATCATTTCGCCTTAGCTTGAATATGCTTTTTACGGCAAAAAGAGACAGTAACAATCCATACGGACAGAAAAGCTGGCAAAACGGCCTGTATATGAAGACCGATATTATCAGCAGGGCTATAAAGACATAGAAGAAAGGCGATACGACATTCCATTGGAAGAAGTCCTGAAATCCAAAGTAGCTAAGAATAGCTATTGAAAATAATATGCCCAAAACAATAAAGAGAATAAAGACTATCAGTTGAACAGCCAATACCAGGGCTTTGCTTGTGATTTTCTTCTTCCTTGTTGGTATCTTATAGGCCAGTTCCTGTATCGTCCCGATAGGACAGACAAAGCCACAGAATAGCCTCCCGGATATAAATGTGAAGCCCATAAACAATAACAGGCCAAAAATCACCATGGGTAATGGCGAACCGCGTCCACCAACTTTTCCGATAACAAGAGTTTGAAACTGGTGTGGCAGCATCGGTGCGAATATCAGAAAGCCCAGGGTGGTAGAAATGATAAGAAATATAAAGCCAATTTTCTTGTTGTATTTATCCTTGCGAAACAGATAAGTAAGGATAAGCAAAGCAATTATTGCATACACCATCCCAATTATTTTTGCTTCAAGGGCTTGATTCATTTTTCACCTCTTTCAGTAAACATATTTAGTTAAGTCCCGGAGCGGGTATTATACACAAAGCGCCGTCCGGTAAAACAGGTTAGCTGCCATATAACATTTTATTCTACTTTTCCGAAGCAACAATTACAATCTCAAAAAGCTTTGGCCAGAGTTTCCCCGTCACAAATAGGCGTTCACCGGCCTCATCATAAGCAATGCCATTGAGAACATCAACTGCTTCAGCCTCAGGACGGAGCAGTCCCTGCAAATCTATCCAGCCAACAACCTCACCCGTATTGGGAGAAATCCTGGCAACACGATTACTTTGCCAGATGTTGGCGTAGATTTCCCCGTCTACATACTCCAACTCATTGAGCCTGGATACAGGCCCGTCAATATCAGACACTTGTATCCGTCCAGTCTCAACAAATGTTTCAGGGTCCAATAAATACAAAGTTGCTGTACCATCGCTCATTATTAACTGCTCACCATCATGTGTGATGCCCCAACCCTCGGTCGGGTAATCAAAGTTCCGCAACAACTCAAAGCTTTCCTTGTCATAAACAAAGCCCTCTCTGGCTTGCCAGGTTAACTGTATTATTCTGTCCTTCCAGATGGTGATACCTTCACCGAAGTATTGCTCCGGCATCTCATATAGTTGAACTACGTTGCCTGTTTCCAACTCCACTCTGCGCAACGTTGAACGTTTATTGAGGCCTGTTCCTTCATATATGAAACCGTTTTCAAAAAACAATCCCTGGGTAAAGGCATTCCGGTCATGAGGATATGTATTGATAATCCTGTACGTGTATACAGGAATAACCCTGCTGTCAGTAGAATTGACTGAACCAGGTGTATCAATTACTTCAGGCATAGTAGAGCAAGTGGAGGCAGGAGTATTAACAGGTTTGGGTGCAGTGGAACATGAGGAAGAAGGAGCAGAATTTGCTGAACCAGGCGAATCAACGAATTCGGGTACAGTTGAATACGAAGGGAAAAAAACTGCCAGTAGCGTGATAAAAACCAGAGGAAGCCGGGAGACAAGCTTTTTGAATCCAAGAGGTGAAGGTATATTTATATTCCAGGTTAAGTCGTCTTCTTTTACTTTCATAACGGCTTTACGAGTTTCCAACAGGGGGATTGGGCACGTTTAACCTGTACAATCCCCCTGGCCTTGGACATTTTACTCTCAGGTCTTATTCTATACTAACATATCCGTTATCAAGTATCACTCAGTTGGAAGACAGCCCTTGTGTCTACCCTGGTTTAATAGTCTCCTCGTGCGCGGTTACCAGGTCATCAATACTCATTACTACGCTTGCATCGGTGATTTCATATGCAACAGATGCTTTAGGAAAATCCACACATGCTCCCCGAATCCCATCACCAGTCACAGCCTCAAAAGTGGTGGCACATCTATCGCATACCAGAATATCATCGTCCAGGGAAAAACCAATGGACCTGCAAGGCGGGCAAACATTAGCCCTGACGGATAATTCTCCATCTAATGTATAAGCCATGAAATTGAGGGTTCCATCTGCTGTTTCCAGTTTGAAATTGTTGTTCCTATTTTCCTCTACCTCAGCTAACGAAAGGGAAATGGTATCGCCTTCTAATAGCGAGTCAATCCACGTCGCTTCAATCGGTCCGGACGGGGGCGGTGATGGCAATGCAGGTGATGGGCTATCCGGTGGGCTTGGCGTAGCCGGCGGTGTCGGAGCAGGTATTGGTGTTGTATCGGGAGTAAGGGGAGCATCAGGTGTAGAGGGTGCAGCCAAGCCGTTACAGCCTACAACGGCTAAAAGAACACCTAAGATTACTATACTGACTATTACCTTTTTAATCATTTCAAATTTTCCTCCTGCCTAATTTTAGTTCACTTCAGCATATATGTTGATTAATATGATAGTTATAGTCTACTTTACTTAATTAAAGCTTGTCAAGCACCCATTTCTACACATTTAATAACGCTCTCCCCTATTCCAGCAACGTATTTGACAAACTTCCGTCCCGACTATATAGTATACTATTCCTATGAACATAGTATTGTATATTAAGTCTATTTTCCTTGAATATCCCAAAATTATGGGGTGGGCAATGTCATGGCTCATGCCCGGCCCGAAAGGGCATTTGGGACAAAAATATTCGTATTAAGGAGAATAAGATGACTAAGACAATTGCACAAATCAATGAAAAGATAAGCAAGAAAAAAGCTGTAGTTGTAACTGCAGAAGAAATCCTTGAAATCGTCAAAGCAAAAGGGATAGAGGAAACAGCCAGAAAAATAGATGTAGTAACTACAGGCACTTTTGGCCCGATGTGTTCGTCAGGGGCGTTTGTCAATACCGGTCACTCTAAACCGAGAATAAAACTGGGCGGTGGTAAAGTATATTTCAATGATGTGCCTGTTTACACCGGCCTGGCAGCAGTAGATGTTTTCATTGGAGTAACTGACCTTCCTGAGGACGACCCCAGAAACAAGGTTTATCCGGGCAGTTTTTCCTATGGAGGTGGTCACGTAATCGAAGATTTGGTAGCTGGTAAGGATATCAAGATGGTAGCTACCGCATACGGAACAGATTGTTATCCCAGAAAGAAGCTGGAAACAACCATCAACATTAACAGTATCAATGAGGCCGTGCTGTTTAATATCAGGAATGCCTATCAAAACTATAATGTGGCAGTTAATCTCTCGGATCGTGTTATTCATACCTACATGGGGGTGCTAAATCCAAATCTGGCCAATGCTAATTATTCAAGCGCCGGACAGCTTTCTCCACTGTTAAATGATCCTTACTATAAGACGATAGGAATAGGAACCAAGATATTCCTGGGTGGGGGTACCGGCTATATTGCCTGGCATGGCACACAACATAATCCTGGTGTTCCACGTTCCCCTGATGGTTTGCCGCTAAGGCCATCCGGAACTCTTTCTGTAATTGGGGATCTCAAACAGATGAAACCGGAATGGCTCCGTGGGACCAGTATGCTGGGATATGGCAGCACTTTAACAGTGGGTATCGGAGTTCCTATACCAATCCTTTCTGAAGAAGTTCTCAAATACACCCTGGTGAAAGATTCCGATATAAGTGCGCCGATTGTAGACTATTCTGACAGTTATCCGAACAGGAAACCTGATATCCTGGGTGAAGTCAGCTATGCCCAGCTTAAAACCGGAAAAATTAAAATAGGAGACAAAGAAGTAGTAACCAGTTCATTATCCAGTTATTCCAAGGCAGTAGAAATTGCTAATACCCTTAAAAAGTGGATAGATGAAGGAGAGTTCCTGCTTACCGAACCCGTGTCCAAAATACCCGGGGTAGAGGCAGGTATAGTCTTTAAGAATATAGATTTAATAAAAGTATAATTAATATATATTCCCTGGACTTTAATATTCGCCTCTGGGAAGACTTCCTGTTAACGCGCCTGGTAATAGGGAAAACAGGTAACGGCGAGAAAAATCAATAGAAGAGATGGGCTAAGTACACTCACTACTCTGCTGGAATGTATATCCATCAAGTGGATGTACTTAGCCTTGTCCAGGCCGGAAATTATTTTGCTAAATGAAAAGAGGGAACACTGAAAAAGCAGGTTTGCTGCACACACCATCGCCTCCATCGCTTTATGCAGCAGCCTGAAACCATGATTGATACAGTGTTCAAGTAAAATTATGGATACAGAAAAAATACAACAGGATTTTCCTTTGTTGCAAACAAAACATCATGGGAAGCCTATCATTTATTTTGATAATGCTTGCCAAACCTTGCGGCCGTGGCCGGTTATCAATGCTGTAAATGATTATTATCAAAAGTATTCAGCTTGTGGCGGCCGCAGTATTCACAGATTGGGAGAGAAAGTAACGCAAAAATGTGAAGAAGCTAGAGTGGCAGTTGCCAGGTTAATAAATACCAAAAGGAAAGAGGAAATAATCTTTACCCGTAATACCACCGAAGGGATAAACCTGGTGGCAAAATCATTGGGATTGAAGCAGGGTGACATTGTTCTGGCTACTGATAAAGAACATAACTCCAATTTGATTCCCTGGCAAATAGCAGCCAGGAAATCTGGGATTATTCATAAAATAGTCCCCTCACAGGAAGACAATACTTTTGACCTGACAAAGTTTAAAGAGCTGATGGAAGAGTTGCAGGGCAAGATAAAACTGGTGTCAGTGGTTGATACTTCCAATTTAGACGGCGTGACTAATCCGATTCAAGAGATAATAAAGATTGCTCACCAATACGGAGCAAAAGTATTATTGGATGCCGCCCAGGCAGTGCCTCATCGCAAAATTGATGTATCCAGGTTGGATGTAGACTTTCTAGCGTTCTCCGGACACAAAATACTTGGTCCTTCAGGTACTGGAGTCTTATATGGAAAGCATCATCTTTTAGAGGAGATGGAGCCATTTATAGTGGGCGGCGAGACAGTTGAATATTCCACTTATGAGGGTCACAAATTACTCCCTCCGCCAGCAAAATTTGAGGCCGGATTACAGGACTATGCCGGAATTATTGGCCTCGGCGAGGCAGCGAAATATTTAGGTAAAATTGGATTTAAGGATATCGCTGAACAGGATTACAAGCTAAATAAATTTATTACAGAACAGATAGTGGAAATTCCTAAACTAAAGGTTATCGGTCCTCTTGACCCTGCTTTACGAAGTGGGATTATTTCGTTTTACATGGAAGGCATAGAATCTCACGAGATAGCTTTAATGCTAGACGAAACCAACAATATTATGATTCGTTCTGGCCAACATTGTGTGCATTCCTGGTTTACCAGTCGAGGCATTCAAGATTCAGCCCGAGTTTCTTTGTACTTCTACAACACCATAGAAGAGGCCCGTGTTTTTATTGAGAGTTTAAAGAGAATAGCTAAATTGGTATAGATTGTGTTTTGCTTAATTACTTTAATTGTATTTTCTATTTTGGGAATTTTTAGCGCTTCCCACCGTCAGACGTCCAAAAAAGCTTTTGACTGCGTTTTTAAAAGAATTACCTTAAGGCCCTGTGATACCGGCTTTGATAAAAAAATCAAAGGTAAAATAATTGGAAAAATCCTGAATAAATCTACAAAGCTAGCAAGAGGCATCTACCTTTTTTGGGAGCCAATTTCCTGGGTCCTGGTAATTTCATTATTCGTTTCCCTGTTTTTTGGCGCTCAAACCGCTTACAAATTCACCAGATATCAGATTGATGTTTACGTCAACGCCCGGGAATGCCAGTCTAATAGTGAAGACTGTGGTACCGTAGATCCTTGCGACTGCTAAGCCAGTGAAACGGGTAAAACTAGAGGAGGCAATAGAATAAGAATGAAGAAACTATGGATACTGGCTTTGCTGGCAACGCTTACAGTATTTCTGGGACTATCCAGCGGTTGTATTGGCTCGGACACCGCTATTGCCCCTTCGCTGGCCTATTCTATGATAGAAGATAATGGGGATAATCCCGATTTTGTACTCCTGGACATCCGGACACCGGAGGAATTTGCTGCCGAGCGTATTGCCGAATCAGTCCTGCTGGACTTCTACGCCGATGATTTCGAGGATGAACTTGATAAGCTGGATAAAAGCAAAACCTATCTGGTCTATTGTCGCAGCGGTAATCGCAGCAGTAAATCGATGCCTATCATGGAAGACCTTGGTTTTATTAAGATATATGATATGGGCGGTGGAATCAATCAATGGAAAGCAGAAGGATACCCAACCGTAAAATAGATAAACCTGCTCCTGGAGAACTATATAAGTAAAAAGAGGCAAGTACTCTGCCGACCCTGCTAGAATATATATCTATCAACTGGGAGTGCTCACAGGCAGTATGAACTGGAATTTATATTGCCAGAAAGAGAAAAGGAGCATATCATGGCTAAAATTACAGCTGTTTGTATCAGCAAGAAAAAGGGTATGCCTAAAGAAGTAATACCTGAGGGTATCTTTATACAAGATTTTGGCCTGAGGGACGATGCCCATGCCAGTAATGATACTCATCGCCAGGTGAGTTTACTCGCAACTGAAAGCATCGATAAGATGCGGAATCGTGGTTTCAACGTCAGTCCTGGAGATTTTGCCGAGAACCTTACCACGGAAGGGATAGAATTATTCACTTTACCAGTCGGCACAAGAATGACGGTTGGGACAGAAGTTATCCTGGAAATCAGTCAGATAGGCAAGGAATGCCATACCAAATGCGCTATCTTCCATAAAATGGGCGAATGCATTATGCCCCTGGAGGGAGTGTTTGCCAGAGTGATCAGGGGTGGGACGATCAAGGCAGAAGATAATTTAGCCCTTGAACAACCTGTCTATACCTGCCTTTTGTAATGGATCTCTTTTCGCTTATGCTATAGTGCGCCGGACCAGAATTGTCTGCCGGTTAATCTGAAGATTCTAGCTTACTTAATCGTTGTCGTAGCTCTTCCTGCTCCTTTAAAAGCAGGTTTATTGTTTCGGTCACCGGGTCCGGAAGTTGCCCATGCTCCAAACTGGAAGATGGCACAAAGAGGTTTTCTACAATTCTCCCCGGTATGCCGACTACAGTAGCTCCAGGGGGAACGGACTTTATTACTACCGAGCCCGCGCCAATCCTGGCCCCATCATTAATTATTATATCACCCAGCGCTATCGCTCCACTTCCCATGACCACACCATTTTTAATAGTGGGGTGTCGCTTCTTCTTCGTTGTAGTTGTCCCACCCAATACAACACCTTGATACAGTAAAACATCATCGCCAATTTCCGCGGTCTCTCCTATGACTATTCCAGCTCCATGGTCAATAAAAAATCTCCTGCCGATTCTGGCTCCCGGATGGATTTCAATATTGGTCAGAAAGCGATTGAAATTAGAGATAATTCGTGCCAGTAATTTGGCCTTATGTTGCCATAAAAAATGAGCAACCCTGTGAAGCCATAGAGCATGTAATCCAGGGTAGCAGCAAAGGACCTCCAGCACATTCCTTGCCGCAGGGTCCTCAGTGAAAACTGTTCGTATATCTTCTTTTATAGTAGCGAAGAACATCATTTATCCCTTATAAGCATTTATCACGCAATCAACTTGATGGAAACAATAGAGATATCGTCCCGTACTTCCTGTTCCTGAGTATATTAAACCTGTGGAACTACTGGTAGTGGTGGTTACTTATTTTTGCTGTGCCTCTCTACCAGGTCAGCTATAGTAGTCGATTGCAGCACATCGTCCATGGCTTCATTTACCTCGACCCAGAGATCCCTGGTCACACAGAACTCAGAACGTTCACACACGGAAGAATTCTTTACACAGTCAACTGTAACAGTTTGCCCTTCAAGTATTTGTATGATTTCGCTTAGTTTTATTTCTGCAGGGGGCTTTGCCAGGGAAATTCCCCCTTCACGTCCCCTGCTACTTCGCAATATGCTACCAATAATGAGCGGTGTAATCAGGTGCTCCAGGTAAGAAAGTGAAAGCTGTTGCCGTTCGGCAATGTCCTTTAGGGGAATTACTGATTTCTCCTGTAAGGCTATATCAAGAACCGCCCTTGTCCCATATCGACTTTTAGTAGAAAGTCTCATCGCTGACTACTCCTGTTCAAATATATTATTTGTTATCTAAGTTGCCAATTATTATCTACATAATATAGATTAATACGCAATAGTCACAAAGTCAATCCTTCAGCGCCATTAATCCAATTTCGCCAATTAAAATGGTATTTATCCCCGGTTCTTATGCCATTCAGATGCCATTCAGCATGTCCCATTTCGATACTGCTAATTGACAATCATATATATCTTTATTATACTGACTATGTTGATGATTATTGTCAACAATATAAACAATAACTCGACCCTATTTTAAATAATAATATCGTATGGACATATAAAATGAATATTCATCAAATTGTTTTCAAAGACATCCTGGTTCGTAAAAAGAAGTTTATTTATTCAGTATTCGGCATTGCCATTGGCATTATGACATTCATTAGCATACTAACCGTCGCGCGTGCCGGAGAAGAAAAAATTTACAATCAGCTTGAAAAATATGGCGCTAATCTTTCAATTGTTCCTGCTATCAGCCAACTGGACATGAAGATAGGCGATATCAGCCTGGGAACTGTGACTGTAGGAGATAATTACATATCCCAAGATAAGATACCGATAATCAGAGAGTTAACCGACAGCGAAATTCGTGAAGAGTTGGATATTGATGATCCGGGTAACATTGCGCTAATAGCGCCCAAACTGTATATACCCGTCACAGTAAACGACGTATCGGTGATAGCTGTCGGAGTGGACCCCGTTGAGGAAATCGGGCTTAGAACATGGTGGCGTATTGGTCAAGGTGATTATTTATCAGAGCCGGATGATACCTTAATAGGCTCCGAGGTAGCTCGGATTATCGGGTTAGGCGTAGGTGATTCTATAGAATTAGAGACGCATGGTTTCACTGTTAGTGGAATCCTTGAAGAAACGGGGGGCGATGAGGATTACCAGATATTCGTTCCCCTGGAAACTCTACAGGAAGTTTTTGGTGTTCAGGGTATGGTGTCATCAATCGATATACGAGCGTTATGTAACGCATGTCCTGTAGAAATGATAGCCGATACCATTAACGGAAATATCGCGGGTGTTCGTGCCATAGCAGTTAAGCAGGTTGCAGCGGCAGAATCCGGGGTATTGGAACGAGTAAACAGGCTCATGATGGCACTTGGAGGAATCACCCTCCTCCTTGGCGGTTTTGGAGTGGCAAACACGATGATTACGGCAGTAAACGAACGAAGAAAGGACATCGGCATTATGCGTGCCGTTGGCGCTTCACGGAAACAGATAATCAAGCTACTGGGCTACGAGGCAATTATCATCGGTACTATCGGAGGCGTACTCGGATACATTGCAGGTACATTGTTATCATATATTATCGGGCCATTTATCCTGGGCGAGATATCGATGTCATACGAATTGCAATATATCCCTATAGCCCTGTTGCTATCCTGTGTTATCGCGCTAATCGCAATTATCTATCCTGCTTACAAGGCAACAAACATAAAGGTTGCCGATTCTTTCCGCTCATTGTGAGGTTGATTAGAATGCTAGAAATAAATAATGTTACTAAAATTTATGGACAGGGTGAGAACGAAGTAATTGCCCTGCAAAACATACAGTTGCAGATTGGTGACGGTGATTTCACGGCTATCATCGGTCCCTCTGGCAGTGGAAAATCCACGCTGTTGAATATCATGGGGGGACTGGATAATCTAACCAGCGGGGAAGTACTGCTGAATGGTAAAAGAATAGATAACCTCGATGAAAATTCACTGGTAAAAACCAGGAGAGGCAACATAGCTTATATTTTCCAACAGTACCACCTGTTACAGTCATTAAATGCTTTAGAAAACGTGATGCTCCCGCTGGTTTTTGCAGGGGCTTCACTTGAAAAGGAAAAAGCTATTGCCGTCTTAGAGCAGGTTGGACTGGGGAAACGGATTAATCACAGGCCTGCCCAACTTAGCGGTGGCGAGCAGCAAAGGGTTGCCATTGCACGTGCACTGGTCAACGACCCTCTGTTTATACTTGCTGATGAACCGACCGGCAACCTGGACCAGAAAACTGGCATGGAAATCATAAAGCTGTTCCACCAGATAAATACCCAGGGAAGCACCGTTATCATGGTCACGCATAACGACGAGATTGCTTCTCAGGCCAAGCGGCAGGTTACACTGAGGGACGGCAAAATCACTGATATCTTTTAGCCACTTGTTACCGGAAGCTGATTCGCTAATTAATAGCCTCCGGCTTGAGCCTGTATAAAAGCTGGTAAATGCCAGGCGCTGTAACAGATTGAGTTATTAGAAAGCGTTATTTGCGTTTCTTTAATTTGAGCATTAAGCCAATAATTAAGAAGATAAAACCTAATTGCCATACGGGCAGATTATCATAAATGACTAGCCCGACAATGAGCCATACTGCTCCAAGTACTATGAATACTTCGCTAGCTTTTCGTCTTTCCATTGTATTCAAGTTATATACTACCTGAAAATAATTACCCGGTCTAACAGGTTTCTTTGGCTAAATCGCAATCCGCCATCTTTGATACACCGCCGACATTTTGCTTGGGAAGCAAGCACCCTTTTTGTTTTTCAGTCAGCTTTGTCAATAAAAGATCGCATAGCTGATCAAGTGTCTCACTGTTTGGTGAGGCAAGAACCCTTTCTAACTCAGATTCTTTCATTGTTTTTCTCCTTTTGGAATTAATGGTTATCAACCAGAAACGAATAAAACCAATAACTTCCGTTCTCTGGTGAATTATGATTTAGAGTCCTTTTCATTAGACAGTTACCATGCTTGAGCAGTATAATTTTCGTGTTGTAGCTGTTCGGTAGTTTATTGTGATTGTAGTAGGACCGGGATATCTAAGCCCTAATTGTCTACCATATGCCTCTGATATTTTCTATCACAAGAAGCTTACTTACTTGCTGCCTACTGGTTTTCACCCAGTAGAACTGAAGGCAGTGATTGAATTTCCTAGATACTGCTTCGATCATTCTATTGCTTTTCCTGAAATACTTTGGGAAATGTGCAGTTTATATTTTGATAATAGCAAAGCTGCCCAAGAGGCTTTAGATATTATTGAACCGCTTAGAGGAAGTTTCATACAAATAATAGCAACCATCTACCCCAGAGACAGAGCTGCAATCAAGAGCGCTAAGCAGCTATTTATGGCACATCCGTCTTTGCAAGAGTGTTTTAGAAAAACGGACTTCGACATGCGATTTGCGGCGAGAGAACTATTATCGCATGTGCTGTTTGAAATATTTATGGAAGGGGGATATGAAGGCGCAGTTAATTATTTGCGAGTGAATTCGAAAAATCCGGAGGAATTTTTCCAGCTAGTTGAAGCCATGCTAATAAATAGGCTCAGAATGTTGCCAGCTGACACTCTTTTACTCCAGGAACAAACATGGTATCCACTGATAAATCAGATGAACTCTCTTGGCTTGTTCGACAAGCCTTGGGATTCGGTTGTTCATGAAGTAGATAGCTTTGATATCGAGCATTTTCGTTACAAACTTTTTGAGACAATCCTCTCACCTATTTTCGGTAGATGTGATAGTCAGCAAAGAGGATCGAGGAGAGGAAGGATGTCTGATGGACATGGTAGACGATGCAACCGGGAAGACTCTGGCTCTGCTAAGTAAGGAGGAGACAACGAGAGCAGCGATGGAATTGTTATGGGCCTAGGTTAAGAAGTATGGGATACCGAAGGCGTTGTACGTGGACTGGAAGAACGTGTATATAACAAAGAGGGAGCCGACATTGGAGGAGCAGTTATCTGGTGAGTTACCATTGACGCAGTTTGGGAGGGCCTGTAAGAAGCTGGATATAGAAATTCTGCCAGCAAGTTCAGCACAGGCCAAAGGACGGGTGGAGCGTAAGCATGGAG
>CAZZHQ010000027.1:0-26277 GCA_964654015.1 uncultured Dehalococcoidales bacterium
TGCTCTGGATATAACAACAACCGAAATGATTGTGGGAGGACTACTGTGAAAGGAATAGATAAATGGGGAGTGTAAGGATAGTGAAAAAATTAACACCATTAATGGTGGGACTGTGGCTCGCTGCATGCCTGGTGCTGCTTATTCCTGCCTCGTTCGCTGTTGCTCAAACTGTTGAGGTAGGTATTGATACTCCAACAGAGGTCAACTATGGTGAATCCTTCACTGCCACTATAGACATCTCTGGGGTCGTTGATTTTGATGCTGCTGATTTTGAGCTAACGTTTGATTCCAGCATTTTAAAGATCGAGGATACAAGCGTAGGAGCTGACATTCACAATGGAATGATAGCTACGACTACTATTCCAGTTGTTATCACCAATGTAGTTTCTGAAGGAGTGGTTAAGGTAGTTGTTAATATTTCCGGTAATCCGGGTGTAACGGGTTCAGGTCACCTGTGTGAAATTCGCTTTCATGTAATTGGGGGAACGGACAGCTCTACTGATATAGGCTTACAGAATGGCACCTTGGGTAACAATAATGGAGAGTACATACCGGCGATTTGGGGAGGAAGCACGGTCCATATAAGTGAAGTAGATACAACTCCTCCCACTGTGATGGGTAAAGCGCCGATTGACTTTGATATCTCTGTTGACTCTGATATAAAGATAGCTTTTAGCAAGCCCATGAACAAGGCTTCTGTAGAGGACGCTTTCTCTATTTTACCAGGTGTTGTCGGGTCATTTAGCTGGGAAGGTAATACGATGATCTTCAGCCCGGAGGTCAAGCTGAAGTATGCCACCCAATATAGGGTATGCATCGCAGCGAGTGCCACAGATTTGGCTAATAATGCATTGGAAGGGGATGATGCAACAACAGAAGGTTTACCATCCGCTGATTATTGCTGGACTTTTCAATCTGCTAAAAAAGCTATACCAGTGGCAGAAGTCACTAGCGGATTAAGCACCGCTACTATTGCTGGCATTTCAGTTGGATTGGTTGTTGTGATAGTGGTTATACTGCTGCTTGTCAGAAAAAGGCGAGGCCATAATTAGATAGTATATCACCTGTATTTCTGTATTGAGTGGTGCTGCCTTTGCTCGGGACATTGTTCTTGTGCCATAGAGGGTAGGTTCCTGCTACCTGCTTTCGCAGGCACAGGTTTAGCAGGAATGACAAGAGAAGGGCAGGAATAATAAAAAAGTTTTGGCTCTTCACAATGACAAAAGAAAAATCAGGTGTTACCAGGCATATAAATAATTTCATTCTTGCCTTTTGGTTGCCATTTAATGTTAATAATATAAAACATATTATAATACTGCAGTGAAGGCTATCGAATGAAAAAAATACTGCCTTTATTAACGCTGGCTTTCGTTATTACTCTGCTGGTATACGTTATGCCTGTGGCAGCACAGCCACCGCCACCGCCACTCCCACCAAACCACTGCTTTCGTGGAGAGGTAACTATTGGCGAGGAATCCGCCCCTGACGGCACTATAGTGTCAGCCCATATCGGGAGCCTTTCCTGGTCAGTAACTACCACTGGTGGCAGCTATAGATTCGTAATACCGCTTGACGACCCGGCAATACCCGGAAAAGACGGCGGAAAAAATGGCGATGAGATTATCTTTAAAGTGGATGGTGAAGTGGCGGCTACTTATACATTTCAGTCTTCTGCGTTTACTGAGCTAAATTTAAATATCAGTGCAACAGAAGAGATTTATTATACACTGACCATAAATACGTTACCGTCAGATAGTGGCACTGTAGCTTTAAATCCCAGCATGGCTGATAATCGGTATGAACACGGAACGTCGGTGACTCTGACAGCTCAGCCAGCAGGTGGCTATGTTTTTGACCACTGGAGTGGTGATTCAGGTGGCAGTACTAATCCACTTGCTATAACTATGGATACTGATAAATTGGTCATCGCTCACTTCCGCCAGGTAGCACCTGACCAGTACAGCCTGGAGATTTCCGGCACGGAGGGTGGTTCAGTAACTACGCCAGGCGAGGGTACTTTTCGCTATGGTGCCGCAGAACAGGTTGAATTAGTTGCCAGTCCGAATGATGGCTATGAATTCGATGAATGGGCTGGAGATGTGGATACGGTTGCGGATACTGATGACCCCACGACGACAATAAACATGAATGACGATAAGTCAATCGTCGCTTACTTCAATGAAAAAGATGAAATATCAGTTGAGCAGTATAGCCTGGATATTTCCAGCGCAGAAGGTGGCTCAGTAACTACGCCAGGCGAAGGAACTTTTCACTATGACGCCGCAGAGCAGGTTCAATTAGTGGCGAGCCCGGATGATGGCTATGAGTTTGATGAGTGGACTGGAGATGTGGACGCAGTTGCTGATATTGATGACCCTACGACGACAATAAAAATGAATGAAAACAAGTCGGTCACCGCTCTATTTACTGCGGTCACGCCTGGCATTTCGCCTGCGCGATTTACTTTTTCAAACCTGCTGATTGTACCAAAAGAGATTAAGCCAGATCAGCAAGTTGAAATCTCAATTGAAGCAGCGAATCATGGTGGAACGACTGGCGAACGTACCGTCATACTTTACATAAATGGTGATTTGGAAGATAGCAGGACTGTAAGCGTTGCGCCAGGCTCAACACAGGATGTTGCCTTTACGCTGAGCAAAACAACTCCGGGTATTTATGATGTATTAATGGAAGGATTGCCAGGGCAGTTCATAGTGGCAGCACCCTCGACAACAAGCACTGCTGATGGATTTAATACTGGAATAATTGTTGCTATCGCAGCTTTTGTTGCTGTACTGGTGCTGGCGTTTTTGTTTATCAGGAGGAGAGGAATATAGATTGCGCAGGCCAGCCTCAATATTGGCTCTGAATGATGGCTACTGCTACAATTATGCCATTATGGTTGGGAGACTGGTAAATAATATAGAAGAGAGGACGGTTTCCTCTGTAACGTAACAAACATTGTAGCTGTGAAAATAAAAATACATATAGTAATTGCATTGGTACTTTGTGCCTTGCTGGTGCCGGGTATAGCCCTGGCGCAGACAGCAAAGCTGTCACTGGTTTTTGAGGGTGATGTGACTATTGATGGCTATGACGCTCCGCTGGGCACTGTTATCGTGGCGGAGGTGGAGGGAGTTGAGGCAGCTACCAATGCCCCTGGTGGGGGTATCACTGAGTCAGGTAAGTATATGCTGGTAATCCCGAATGAGAACTATACGGGCAAGATGGTGGTATTCAAGGTATATGACATCGTCGCCGGCGAGCATGTATATATTAGCTCTATGGACCCGATAGTAAACTTTGACCTGTATGTGCAAACCATCGCACCTGCAGGTGCTATAGACAATAGCCCAGGTATCGATAATGGTAACTCTGGGGGGGTTGACGCATTCCTGGCAGAAATATTAGGACTGGGCACGAAAACACTTATCGGAATTGTAGCCGGTGTTGTGGCGCTGGTTATCCTGCTAATAGCAGTTATCAGGCATCGTCGTATTTATATCTAACACACGGTGCATATTTGTATAGTCAGTAGAGTGGAAGCTTTCCTGCCGTTTGTTGTTCCAGCCTTATGCCCTTTGTCATTCTGAGTTAAACGAAGAATCTCACCGATGAATAGCCTGCGAGGAGATCCTTCGGTCGCTAAAGCTCCCTCGAGGATGACAAGGTAAAATTAGGTGTTATCAGTCATATAAACAAGTTAATTAACTTGCTTTTCGGTCTCTATTAAATTATAGTAATACCATAAATATTGAGATGTTTATCAGGAGGTAAGAATATGACAGAAGTAATGCATAAGACAGCCCTTACCAGTAAATCACAGATTACTTTGCCCAGGAAAGTAAGGGAAGTCTTAAAGGTTAGCCCTGGAGATCAGGTTAGCTTCCAGATAGATGGTAGTGAAGTAAAGGTCGTTGCTGTTCCTTCATTGCTTGAGGAAAACTTTGGTAGGGTAAAGCCAAAAAGAACGCCCGAGGACTTTAAGAAACAGAGGAAGGATTTTGAGAAAGGAGTGGCAGAGGAAGTTTTAAAGGAACAGTAATTATGCGTTTTATAGATACTAACTTATTTATTCGTTACTTTACCAGGGATGATGAGGAAAAGGCGGAAGCTGTGCTGAAATTGTTGAAGAGAGTAGAAAAGAATGAAGAGAAGATTATCACAAGTCCTTTGGTGATATTTGAGCTCGTATTTACTCTGGGGAGCTACTACAAGGTTCCCAGGAGGGAGATTAAAGAAATTATGCAGCCTGTTTTCAACCTCAGAGGCCTGAGATTGGATTACAGAGATGTCTTTGAATCAGCACTGGAGCTATATTCTCAAGGCACCCTCTCTTTCGCTGATGCCTTCAATGCTTGCTTCATGAATAAAAGAGAAATTAAGGAAATTTATAGCTATGATAAGGATTTCGACCAGCTTGAGGGAATAAAGAGGGTTGTCCCATAGTGTATTAACATCTGAGCTCAGTCAGTCTCGGTCACAAGTTTATCTATTATTTTACTGAGGTCATAGCCTTTGACTGGCTTCCCGTGGGCATCAATCACCATGTTGTCTTTAATGCTAATATCTCCATGGCTCAGCGCCTTGATAGTAGATATAATCAGCGGAAATTCTCTGGCAAGTTCGTACTGTCGGATGAGTGCAAACAGGCCATCCCTGTCGTCTTTTTGCCAGTATGAATCGAAGGGCAGGCCCTTAATCGGGAATGAGCAATAACTGATTACCGGACCTCTATCGAGTTCCGGAGTTACCATGTGCATCATTGCGCCGGCCTGTTCTGCCTTTTGCTCTATCAGTTTCCACATTACCTCTCTCCAGGTACCAACTGGTCCTCCGGGAGGTGCCGGATGAATATTAATCATGGTGTATTGCTGGCACAACTCTTCGCCGAGGATGAGCATATAACCTGCCATAACACAGATGTCCGGAGCGAATTCCTTAATCCTTGCGTCTATCTCTCTGTCGTAGAGTATTCGCCATCTCTGCTGCGATGGATTTTCCTTTGCAGGGGCATCCGGACTGCTATTATGGGGAGAGGCGGAACTAATTGGAGGCTCTTGTCCTGAATTGGTTTTGGCGGGCAATCTCTCCTTGAATTTCTTGCTGGAGAAGTAGACCAGCGGTATTTGGTAGCTTTGCACTAACCTGAAAAACATGTCGGTCTGTTCCGATTCCCCTGGTTCCCTGTTGCAGAATACAAAGCCTATTTTACCGTCGATATCGCCATTGCTAATGCTCTGCTGCACTGCCTGTAGCAGCCGTCGAGAGCCTTCTCCCCTGCCTGTGGAAAACCAGCCGAACTTCAACATGACTGTACCCTCCGAATATTATCTCCTCACCCTGGACAAAGGATATATTAGTGGTGCGGATTTTGTCTCTTTTTCATCCTTGCCCAGGTGCTGGCAAAGTGTATCAGCGGGCTGGACCGGTTTCCGATAATATTTCCTTGTGCCAGGCTGCTTAGAAATTCTTCGGGTCCGCTGAATTCAGGCATCTCCACATAGGCCTTGCCGATTTCACTGGAAGTATGGGCATCACTTCCGGCTCCGCGGGGCAATCCATATTTACGAGCCAGTTCGTAGGCTTTACTGGAACTGTTTGGAAAAGGAGTTCGTGCATTGAAGACCTCGATGAGGTCCAGCTTCTCCATAATTTCAGGTGACGTTAGCTTTTTATAATTATCAAGCGGCCATCGCCCAAACGGGTGAGGTATATTTACCAATCCTCCCTGTTTTTTGATTCTGACTATGGTCTCCTCTGGGGATAACCCCCTTGGAATCTCCTCGCTGAGAAATAGCCCCATGATTTCACCGTCTGTTGTCATAATCTCTTCGGCAACGATTACTGTAAACGGTGCCATTACCTGTAGTCTTAAAGCTCCCTCTATGCTGTTGTGGTCAGCCAGGGCGACGCAATTTATTTCAATCTTGAGGCAATGCTCTACGATAACTTCCAGGGGGATGCAGCTATCCGGCGAATAACAGCTATGAATGTGCAGGTCAGCCTTAATCAATTTGCCTTTTCCAAATATTCTCCACTACGGGTGTCAACTTTAATCTTATCCCCTACGTCGATAAAGAGGGGGACCTGCAAAATGAGGCCTGTCTCAAGCTTCGCTGGCTTACTGCCACCGGTGGCGGTATTACCTTTAAAACCGGGATCTGTCTCTATAACTTGCATCTCTATCGAGACAGGTAAATCCACGTTTATGGGCTCTCCTTTGCATGTTAACAAATCAAGGCTCTGCCCTTCCTGGAGATAATTAATTGCCTCGTCAAGTTGTTCTGCAGTGAGTGAGATTTGTTCATAATTATCGTTGTCCATAAAATTATATAAATCACCATCGGTATATAAATACTGAACTGAACGTTTTTCCAGGAAAGCTGGTGTAAATTTGTAGTTGGCCTGGAAGGAGCGTTCAGTGGTGTTACTGTTTTTAATATCGCGAAGCTTCAGCCTGACCTGGGCTGACCCTCTTCCTACCTTGATGTGCTGATATTCAGTAATCTGGTATATAGTCCCATCCAATTCAATGGCGATCCCCTTTTTCAAATCACCTGCGCTAATCATTGAATCCCCCCTTGTTTATATTATTAATAAATCGCCATCCTGGCTGGACCGAAGGGTTTTTAATCTATCCTTCAGTTATTATCCTTAGAATGAAAGAAATTTTGCCGACCCGGTAAGCACCTTTATATTGCCCTGCTCCAGTCTTACCGTATCCTCAATTCTAACACCTCCATAGCCCTGAATATAAATTCCAGGTTCTATGGTAAATACCATCCCATTATCGAGTATATCAATGGAAAGTCGTGATAGGGAAGGCGTTTCATGAATTGCCAGGCCTACGCCATGTCCCAGCCCGTGTCCAAAATTGTCGCCGTATCCGGCATCTTCGATAATATTCCTGGCTTGTTTATCAGCCTCGGCACCGTTCATCCCTGATTTAGTTCCATCCATAGCGGCCTGTTGCGCTTCCAGGACAATATCGTACATCTCTTGTAGTCTATCATCGGCCTTACCTATGCATATTGTTCTGGTAAAATCGCTGCAATAACCGTCTATCCTTGCTCCCATGTCTATCAGGATTGGCTCACCTGGCTGGAGACGTCTTTCTCCCGGTCTGGCATGAGGCAGGGCTGAATTAGGCCCACTGGCAACTATAATGTCAAAAGCTGTTGCTTCAGCTCCATTCTGACGGAAGAAGCTTTCGATGTCCCATGCAAGTTCCTTTTCTGTCAGCCCTGGTCTGATAGTGGCAAGGATTTGATTAAAGGCGGCGTCGGTAAGCTGAACTGCTTTCGTGATTGTGTTTAACTCCATTGTGTCTTTAATACAGCGCAGTCTTTCAACCATGTTCTGGCAGGGAATTAGTTCTAAGTCAAGCTGTTCAGCCTCTATTATCTCGCTTAGCTGCTGGTAGGTGGCGAATGACATGTGTTGAGCCTCGAAGCCCAGTGTATGCCAGCCATGAGTTTGTATCAGTTGCGTAAACCAAATGGATGTTTCTCCCTTAGTTTGTACTATCTCGAAATCCTGGCTTTCTTGTCTTGCCTGCTCTGTATAGCGAAAATCAGTTGTTAAAATCGCCAGTTTTTGCGATATGAACAGCCATCCTGAGGAACCACTAAATCCAGATAAATAGCGGCGGTTTTCCTGCTGTGATACAAGGAATGAGTCAATACCTTTCTCCGAAATCAGGGTGCGTATACCCTGCAATCTACTGCTTATCATAACTGCCTCTTTCAGTTACACGTTTCATTGCTGGAGGGGAGAGATGATTCATTCATCTGCTTCACTTTCCTGGTCTGTTTGTTCCTGCTTGTCTATCGTTGTTTTGAATGTACAGCTGTAACATTTTACCTGTCCTTTTTTATCCTGCAGAAGCAGTTTTCCACATTCAGGGCATGGAGTTGGCAAGGGCTTATAGCTGGTGGCAAAACGGCATTTTGGATAATTACTACAGCCGTAAAATACCTGTTTCTTCTTATTGACTCTCTCTACCAACTCGCCATCGCAATCAGGCTCAGGACAGTTGATTCCAGTCTTCACAAGGTAAGGTTTTGTTATCTTACATTTGGGATAGTCCTTACATGCCAGGAACTTGCCAAAACGTCCTACTTTTATCAGCATAGGTTCGCCGCATACGGGACAAAATTCGCCACTGGGTTTACTCATGTCTATTTTAACTATGTCAGTGTAGGCCTTTTGTAATAACTCTTCAAAGGGAGAATAAAAGGCGGTTAAGACCGAGGTCTCAGAGAGTTTTCCCTGGGCTACCTCATCCAGGCTCTGTTCCATCCTGGCGGTAAAATCAGCATCCACTATTTGAGGAAAATGCTCAACCAGTATCTTAGTAACCACTGTTCCTAATTCATCGGGATGAAATTTGCCTTCTTTTTTACATACGTAGTCTCTATCCTGGATAACAGATAAAATAGGTGCGTATGTACTGGGCCGTCCGATTCCTTTCTGCTCCAGTGCTTTTATCAGTGTTGCCTCAGTATAGCGTGGTGGTGGTTGAGTAAATCGCTGTGAAGAGAAGATGTCCTGGAAATCCAGCTTATCACCGTCCTGTAATGCTGGTAAACGAGGAATACTTTCCTCTTCCTCTTCATCCTTTCCTTCACTATAAACTTTCATAAAACCCGGAAAACTGAGATTTGAGCTTGATGCCACGAGTTTATATGTTTTTTTCGGTTTTACTTCCGCGGTTATGTCTATGGTCGTGTTATCAAATATTGCTGCTGACATCTGGCTGGCGACGCAGCGTTTCCAGATAAGCTCGTAGAGTCTAAGCTGTTCAGGCTTGAGAAAAGGTTTAAGCTGTTCAGGCTCGCGGTATATGCTGGTAGGCCTGATTGCCTCATGGGCTTCCTGTGCCCATTTTGTTTTCTTGCCAAAATGACGTGCTTTTGGTGGCAGAAATTCTTTTCCATACTTTTCTTTGATGTAACTTCTTAACTCTGTCATGGCCGTGGCTGCTATGTTAGTGGAATCTGTACGCATATAGGTTATAAGTCCTATTGAGCCTTCTTCTGCTATGGAGAGTCCTTCGTATAGTTGCTGTGCAATAGCCATTGTACGCTTGGCACTGAAATGCAGTTTTCTCGATGCTTCCTGTTGCATGGTGCTGGTTATAAATGGTGGAGCTGGATTACGAGATGCCTGCTTTGCTTTTACAGACAGGACTGAGTATTGAGCCTGTTTCAGGTCAGCAGTTACTTCGGTCGCTATTTGCTCATTATTTATAACAAGTTTTGCTTTGCTACCGGTACCTGTTACTTTGGCTCTGAATGTACTGGCTTTTTCTTTGGCTGGAGCCAGTTCTACTTCTATAATCCAGTACTCTTCAGATTTGAAGGCCTGGATTTCCTGTTCTCGGTCCACAACAATTCTGACAGCAACCGATTGGACTCTACCGGCAGAAAGACCTCGCTGTACTTTTTTCCAGAGTAGCGGGCTGAGTTTATAACCTACCAGCCTGTCCAGTATTCGCCTTGTTTGTTGTGCGCTGACCATGTGCTCATCTATAGAGCCAGGATTTTTAAAGGCTTTTTCTACTGCTTCCCTGGTTATCTCATGAAAAACAACCCTGTATAGCGTCTTCTTGTCCTTAGACTTATCCAGATTTGCAGCTTGTATCAGATGCCAGGAGATAGCTTCTCCTTCGCGGTCAGGGTCAGTAGCCAGGTAAATAGTCTTGGCTTTTCCCATTGCTTCTTTTAGTTCTTTAACGATTTTTTTCTTTTGATCTGGTATTACATACGTGGGCGTGAAATCATCGTCTACATCCACTCCCAGTGTTGATTTCGGCAGGTCTCGCACGTGTCCCAGTGAAGCTTTGACGCTGTAACTGCGTCCAAGTATCCTGTTCAGTGTTCGAGCCTTGGCTGGAGATTCAACAATAACAAGTTTATTAGCCATAGATTATTTATTCCTCATTTCTTGTGCCAGTGTGTAATTCATGTTTCCTATTTGTCTGATTGCGCCTTTCAATTCCAGCATAGCTAATGTGCTCCCCACTTCTGCCATACCGAGACCACTCAGACGACATATCTCATCTATGTGCACTGGCTCAGAGCTAAGCTGTTTTAGTATTGTGTTTTCACTTTCATTTGATGCTATAAATTCCTTTATGTTAAGTTGCTGTGGAGTTGCTGTAGCAAGATTTAATTCTTCCAGGATATCATTGAAATTACAGACCAGTTTTGCCCCCTGTTGTATTAACTCGTTGGTTCCCTTGCTGGTGGCTGAAAGGATGCTGCCTGGTATGGCAAATACCTCTCGATTTTGTTCCAGGGCTTGAAAAGCTGTTATCAACGCTCCACTTTTTTGTCCTGCCTCGACTACCAGCACACCCAGGCTAAGTCCGCTCATAATCCGATTCCGCATCGGAAAATATTCTGGTTTTGGTCTTATCCCCAGAGGATATTCACTTATTAATGTTCCCTGCTCCATGATATCTCGTGCCAGCTTGGTGTTCTCCGGGGGATAGATGTAGTCCAGCCCGGAGGCCAGTACGGCAATCGTCTTGCCCTGAACGTCCAGGGTACTTCGATGGGCTATAGAATCAATCCCTCTGGCCAGCCCGCTCACTATAGTCACTTTACATTGGGCAAGGTCTCTCACTATTTCTTCAGTTACCTGCCGTCCATAGATGGTGGGGCGGCGTGTTCCTACCACTGACAAGTAAGGCTCATCCTGCGTTAATAAATTTCCACGCAGGTAAAGGATCGGTGGATAGTCGTAGATTTCCCGCAACAGCTGTGGATAGCGAGGGTCCTCGGAATTGAGTGCCGTCACATGATAATGTTCAAGCTTTTCTATCTCACTATCAGGGTTTATCTTAGGCTTTAACGACAGAAAGGCCTCTGTAGCTTTCGAGTCTAAGCCTGCCCGCCTGAAATCAACCTCTGTTGCTTTCCATGCTTGTTCTAAGTTACCGAAGTAATCTCTCAACTGGGCGATTCTCACCCGGCCGATCCCAGGGATTCGGGAGAACCCTATATAATATTTTAATTCATCCGTGCTTGTCATAGCTTCGGACGGATTGTAGCATATTTTAGTCTATTTATTAGCGTACGAAACAACCAGGACGACTTTGTTCCATTCCAGCCATTCAGCAAAGCTGGTGCCATTGCTGGTGTCTACAACAAATCTTGCCATCAACTGGAATTTGGCTCTGTTGCTCATTCCTGTGCCGATTCTTTTCACAATTTCAGTAATATCCACCGACTCAGGCGGACTGTTCCATATTTCATCATCGCCAGATACCTTTAATATTTTTTCATAGCTTATTTTGTAATCAGGTAGTTTTCCAGAGTCATCTACTATTTGCCATAGATATAAACCTTTAAGCCCTTGTCCAGTGATGGCGAATGGGTCAGCTTTCATTAACTTGGTGGTGAATACCAGCTTTGCTTCTTTCACCTCTGTTCCCCGTACCTCATAGAGGTCGAAACTCCAGAAAGCACGATAGCCTATATTGTCCTTGTCATCACCTGCCCAGGTTCTTGAGTTATCCTTGTCTCCTTCGCTTGATACTGTACCCGTTTCTTGTGATATCGGGGTAAACGTTTTGGTCATCTCCGTTTTTGTTACGGAAACCGAGATGCTTTTCATGTCACCGCCACCTTTACCATCTTCTATAAGCGCTGTGATGGTGTATTCTCCCTCAATATCAGGAGCTATCCAGGTGACTTTATCTCCTGTGCCGGTGATTTCACCAGCCTCTATTTCCCATTTATAACTCAAGGTATCACCATCAGGGTCTGTAGCTACGCATGTAATCAGTGTTCTATCTCCAGGTAGGAGACTGGCAGTGTCGGCGGTCACGCTGGTGATTGCCGGTTCCATGTTTTCTATCACACTCAGACTAATACTTGCTTGTGTGATGCCTCCTTTGCCATCTTTAGCTGTTACCGTAATTGTATAATCCCCATACTGCTCTGGAGCTACCCATGATTGAGTAGGAACTGCTCCGCTGAACTTTCCTCCCGTAGATGACCATTCATAACTAACAATATCGCCATCAGGGTCGGTGGATGTAAACTTTAATTCGACTATAGTCGAAGGTTGAACCTGGATTTGTTCGGTAGTCAGAGATATTACAGGCGCCCGATTACCCTCAACTGTTGTTGCCGTTGGTGCTGTTGGTGTTGTTGGTGCTGGCGGGGCTCCGGTAGGCACCGGTGCAGGTTCTGCCTCCGAACTGCATCCTATGCTCATTATCAATATGCCCAGTAAAATCAGGACTAGCCCGAGGGATAACGCAGGTCTCCTTGTCATGTTCTTCATCTTCGCCTCTCCTTACATTATGAGGGTAGCTTTATTTAATTAGTTTCATAATAACATAGAAGTTTTATATCAACAATCAATTTGTTCGTCATTTCAACTTGGTTGTAAAAAAAATAAATGGCTAACCCTATTGAAGACAATAGGAACCTCTGCAATCGTTGGCTTGCGTTTGGAAAAACCAGAATTGGCGGAGAGGGTGGGATTCGAACCCACGGTCGCTATAAACGACACGCGCTTTCCAGGCGCGCCTGTTAGGCCACTCCAGCACCTCTCCTCATAAACTGTTGTCCCTGTGATAAGGCAACTTGTAGATTAGGGTTTCTCTCTCCGTTTTCAGGTAGTTATCGTTGTCTATTACCTGTATGTGGCGGAGAGGGTGGGATTTGAACCCACGAGGCATTGCTGCCCACCGCTTTTCGAGAGCGGCACCATCAGCCACTCGGTCACCTCTCCCTGGTTGGCCCTTTGATTATAGCATATGGCTTTAGTCTAATATGTGATTCATCGTATGCTTCTTATATGGTATACTCATAGTAGTTGGGTATGCTAAAGAGTCTTTCTTTACATAGAATATTCATCACGGAATACGTTCTGTTTTCTTATGATAATTGATATAACAAAAATCTGGCACAATTTAACAGTACCGGAGGCTCTAAACTCCCTGCAGACAAGCATCAACGGGCTGACCAGCCAGGAAGCTCAAGAGAGGCTTGCTCAGTTTGGCTCAAATGCACTGGTTGGGAAAGAAAGCATATCCCCCTGGATGGTATTTCTCTCTCAGTTTAAAAACTTCTTAATTATTATACTTCTCATAGCAGTTGCTCTATCAGCTATTTTAGGGGAACTGGCTGATGCCTGCGTAATTGCACTCATCGTTCTTTTTGCCTGTGGTTTGGGCTTTGTTCAAGAGTACAGAGCTGAACGCGCTATGGAATCCCTGAGAAAGATGGCAGCGCCCACCGCCTCAGTTCTGAGAGACGGAAAGGAGATAGTCATTTCGTCTACACTGCTGGTACCGGGCGATGTGGTTATTATTGGGGTGGGAGATCGAATACCCTCTGATGCACGACTTGTTGAGGCTGTTAATTTGAAGACTGATGAGGCATCGCTTACAGGAGAGTCTGCCCCGGTAGAAAAGACAATTCAAATTATTAATGAAGATGCGGCAGTCGCTGATAGGAATAATATGGTCTACATGGGTACCGCGGCAGTCTATGGGAGGGGAAAAGCGGTAATTACCTCAACAGGTATGGCTACCGAATTTGGCAGGATTGCAACAATGCTGCAGGAGGTTAAATCTCAGCGAACTCCACTTCAGGTTAGCCTGGATCAGATGGGAAAATGGATTGCGGTCGGTGCCATAACGCTTTGTATTATCTTGGCGGCGATTGGTGTTGCTCGGGGACATGAAATACTGGAGATGTTTATTTGGGGGGTGAGCCTGGCTGTAGCCGCTGTTCCTGAGGCTTTACCGGCGGTGGTGACCATAGCACTGGCAATTGGTGTACAAAGAATGGTTAAGCGAAATGCACTGATTAGAAAACTGCCCGCAGTTGAGACCCTGGGTTGTACCACCATTGTCTGCTCGGACAAAACAGGTACACTGACTCAGGACCAGATGACGGTTCGTCAGATCTATATCAGAAATGACTTTTTTGATGTTTCAGGAACGGGCTATGAGCCCCGTGGAGAATTCTTGTTAAAGGGAACACCCCGTAATCCAGAAGAAGATAAACATTTACGAATGTTGCTCACCATTGGTAGTCTCTGCAACGACGCAAGGCTTATACAGGATGAGGACAAATGGCAAATCAAGGGTGATCCTACTGAAGGCGCATTGGTCTCTATGGCAGCCAAGGCTGGGTTGTGGCAGAATGAATTGAATGACCTCTTTCCACGCATTGATGAACAGCCATTCTCTTCAGAAAGAAAGAGAATGACCACTGTTCACCGAACAGCTGTAGGTGAGGTTACCTATTCCAAGGGAGCCCCTGAAATGATTTTAAATTCCTGCCGCTACATTCTTGAGGGTGAACAGAAAAGAGAGTTAACTGACGAAGATAAGCAAAACATATCCAGCGCGGCTCAACTCATGGCTGGTAATGCTTTGCGCGTTCTTTCTATAGCTTGTGGGAATCTTCCTGGGGCAGCCGGACAAAGTAGAGTAATTGAAGAGGATATGGTCTTCGTTGGCTTGGTTGGCATGATTGACCCACCTCGCGATGAAGTGAAGGATGCGATAAGGCTATGTGGGCAGGCTGGTGTAAAAACAGTGATGATAACTGGCGATCATAAGATGACGGCGATAGCGATTGCTCGTGAATTGGGATTGTTCAAAGAGGGAGAGGCACTGAGTGGTGCAGAACTCGATAACTTAGACGATGAGGAGTTTAGCGCTATCGTCGAGAAGGTGGAGGTCTACGCCAGAGCATCTCCGGCACACAAATTGCGGGTGGTAGAGATGCTGTCGTCTAAAGGACATGTGGTAGCAATGACCGGCGACGGGGTAAATGATGCGCCAGCTTTAAAGAAGGCGGACATCGGAGTTGCAATGGGAATTACTGGTACAGATGTGAGTATTGAGGCTGCAGATATGGTGCTTACTGACGATAACTTTATCTCAATTGTGGCGGCTATAGAGGAAGGGAGGGCAGTCTTCAACAATATAAAAAAGTTTTTAATGTACCTCTTGTCCTGCAATATCGGAGAGATATTATTGATGGGTGTAGCTATCCTATTTGGTCCTTTGATAGGGATTCCTTCTGAGGTACTACCGCTTATTGCCATACAGATTTTATGGGTGAATTTGGCGACAGATGGTTTACCGGCGCTTGCTTTATCGGTTGACCCTCCTGACCCGGACCTGATGAGCCGAAGACCGCGTAGGCGTGGCGAAAGTATTTTCTCCAGGCCAGTAATCGGCTTCCTGGCTGGTGCTGGTTCCTGGACAGCGATAGTGTCCTTGCTGGTATTTCTCTGGGCATTGAATTCTGGGCGTAGTTTTATTGAATCCCAATGTATGTGCTTTGTCACCCTGATTCTTATCCAGTTCTTCAATGCTCTCAATTGCCGTTCAGAGAAGCATTCCATATTTCGAATAGGTCTTCTGAGCAATAAGTGGCTGTTACTGGCTATAACTGTTAGCTTGTGCATGACTGTTATGCTGGTTTATATTCCTTTTCTTCAGGAAGTGTTTCATACTTACGCACTGAGCGCTGTCGATTGGTATATCGCTGTAGCTTCGGCTTCGTCCGTGCTCATTGTTGTGGAAATAGGTAAGCTGATTTCACGTCGTTATAGTATTAACTGAAACACCTTTTTTATAGATTATCACTTTTCTCCTGTAGCATAGTCGCATGGTGGTAGAAGCGAATTCTTCTCAAAATCGGTGGAAACGAGTATAATATATAACGTTAGCCCCTGTAGCTCAGAGGATAGAGCGCTGGCCTCCGAAGCCAGATGCAAGGGTTCGAGTCCCTTCAGGGGTAGTTATTTTGTGCCAAGGAGGTTATTTTATGGGTAAAATGTTAGAAGTGAGGTGGCATGGGAGAGGTGGAATGGGGGCGGTTACTGCAGGCGAACTGCTTGCCAAAGCTGCTATAAGGGAGGGAAAGTATGCTCAGTCTTTTCCGAACTTTGGCTCTGAAAGACGGGGGGCACCGGTTATGGCGTTTCTCCGTATAAGCGATGAAGCTATACGTATCAGAACTAATGTCTATTATCCCGATGTAGTGGTAGTTATTGATCCAACACTGGTAAAAATTGTAGATGTAACAGCTGGACTCAAAGATGATGGAATAATCATAATCAACTCGTCTAAGTCTGCGGAAGAAATTGCTACCAAGTTTGGTTCTAAATGGAGAGTGGCAACAGTAAATGCCACCAAGATCGCCAGGGAAGCTATTGGGTTACCTATAACCAATACTTCTATGATTGGTGCGTTTATGAGAGTGACTGAGACTGTTGGGAATGCTTCTATGGAAGAGGAATTGAAAGAGCGGTTTGGTAAACGTGCTGATGGAAACGTGGTAGCAATGAAACGAGCATATGACGAAACGGTGATAAAGGAGTAAAAATGGAGGAGAAAAAGCTAAAATCGGCATACGATTTCACCTGGAAGGATATGGAAGTTGGTAACATTATAACTGAACCAGGGAACGCTAGTGCACGAAAAACAGGTGATTGGCGAAGCAACCGGCCAATTCTTGATAAAGAGCTATGTATTAAATGTGGCTTTTGTTGGCTATATTGCCCGGATGCTGCTATAAAACAGGAAGAAGACGGATATTTTGTAAGTGACCTCTATTACTGTAAGGGATGTGGCATTTGTGCTAACGTGTGCCCGAAGAAAGCGATAACGATGATAGAGGAGGTGGAAGAATGAGTAAGAGAGTAGCACTTGAAGCTTCTCACGCAGTTGCTGAAGCAGTTAAGATGGCTGATGTTGATGTCATCTCTGCTTATCCTATAACCCCGCAAACTCATATACCGGAGAAATTGGCAGAAATGGTTGCCAATGGAGAACTGCAAGCAAGCTATATACCTGTTGAATCTGAGCATAGTGCATTAAGTGCATGCCTTGGCTCTGTGGCTGTTGGGGCAAGATCTTTCACCACTACGGCAAGCCAGGGACTGGAACTAATGCATGAAGTGGTTTATTGTGGCGCTTCTATGAGGTTTCCAATGGTGATGGTAGTTTGTAACAGGTCTCTGTCTGCGCCTATCAGCGTCTGGGGGGATCATTCTGATGTAATGTCATGTAGAGATACTGGTTGGATACAGGTTTTCTGTGAAAACAGCCAGGAGGCGTTTGATTTGACCATCTGGGGATATCGTGTTGCCGAGGATTTGAAAGTGATGATTCCCGTAATGGTAAACCTTGATGGTTTTACACTGTCACATGTGACGGAGTCAATGTTCCTTCCTGAGCAAAGCGAGGTAGACAAATTCCTTCCGAAATTCAATTATCCATACGCATTAAATCCAGATAAACCAATTACTCATGGCGGTCTGGGGCAACCTGATATATATACCGAAGCAAAAGTTGCTCAGGAAGTAGCTTTAAGAAATTCCAAATCTGTGATAATTCAGGGATGGAAAGAATTTGGAGATATATTTGGTCGTTATTATTCTCCTGTTGAGCGGTACATGACAGACGGTGCTAAAACATTACTACTTACGATGGGAAGTTATAGTGAAACAGCGAAGGTTATGATAGATGAGCGCCGTGCCAAAGGAGAGTCAGTAGGACTGATAAGTTTGAGGCTATGGAGACCGTTCCCCTACGAGGAGTTTCGCCAGGCCGTCAGTGGTGCTGAAACGCTGATTGTATTTGACAGAAGCATTTCCTTTGGTATGGGTGGGCCAGTCTTCTCTGAGGCCAAATCAGCATTGTATGATGAAGCCTCTCGACCAAAAGTTGTTGGTTTGATAGGTGGATTGGGCGGAAGGGATATGGCGGTTAAAGATTTTGAATATGTTCTCGATCGTGGAAAAGAGATTGCGGAGAATGGGTCAGATAAAATGTTTGAGGTGGTTGGGGTGAGGGGCGAAATGATAAAGGCATAAGGGAGAATGAGATGGCAGAAAATATTGTAAAGATTGGTAAAAACCTGATAGATAAAGAGGAATACCTCGCTGAAGGGCACAATTTCTGCACCGGATGCGCTGAGGCTCTGGCTATCAGACTCGTGTGTAAAGCAATTGGCAAGAACATGATAATAAACATGGCTACAGGTTGTGATGAGGTCTGTACTTCTCCTTTGCCTGTTACTTCGTGGCGTGTACCATGGATGCATACCCTGTTTGAGAATGCTGCTGCCACCATATCAGGTGGCGAGGCAGGTTTGAAGAGCCTTATGGCTAAAGGGAAGATGCCGCAAAGGGATATCAAGTGTATTGCTATGGGTGGCGATGGAGCAACAAGTGATATTGGATTCCAGGCTCTTTCAGGAGCAATGGAACGAGGCCACGATTTCGTCTATATATGCTGGGATAATGAAGCCTATATGAACACTGGGATTCAGCGTTCCAGCAGCACCCCGTATGGTTCATCGACTACCACTGCTCCTGCTGGCAAGGTAAGCATTGGGCAGAAAACGCAGAAAAAGAACATGGTTGAGATTGCTGCCGCTCATGGCATTCCTTATGCGGCTACTGCCTGTCCTAGTTATCCTTTTGACTTGATGGACAAGGTGAAAAAAGCTGCGGACATGAAAGGCCCGGCCTATATTCATATCCTGGCGGTATGTCCCACGGGATGGCGCACTGCCTCGGATAAAAGTATCGAGATTGGCCGCCTGGCGGTGGAAACTGGATTCTTTCCACTGTACGAGGTGGAATACGGTAAGTATAAGATGACTGTTACTCCAAAGAAAATGAAGCCTGTTAGCGAATACCTGAAGCCGCAAGGACGTTTTCGTCACCTGACCGAAGATGAAATTGGACAGATTCAGACGATGGTGGATAAGGATTACGCCAAGCTCCAGAGGAAAATAACGTGCTTCTCTGCAGACTGATAAAATAAACTATAGTTACTGGGAAAAAGGCTGGTTAATATACCAGCCTTTTTTTTATTGTTCTTGCTCTTCATGTCATTTCTGTGAGAGCATGTATTCGTTTCTTTATTTTCATTACGAATCGAAAACTCAATAATCTGGGGAAATATGACTTGGAGTTAATAACGGTAAGAATTAACTAACACTTTTTGACTACGTAATATGAACGTGCTACTTTACTAGCGCAGTTATTGAACTTGCATTACTAAAAAAACGGGGTGTGGCGCAGTGGTAGCGCGCATGGTTTGGGACCATGAGGCCGGAGGTTCAAATCCTCTCACCCCGACCATCCAGCATAGGTACAAAATCCCAGAAGTAAAGAATAAAAACAATAATGGCGTCATGAAGGAAGCAACATATCGAATGTATAGAAAACAGGTTTTAGTTACTGGTGGGGCTGGTTTTATAGGTTCTCATTTAACTCGTGAATTACTACAGCGTGGTTATCAGGTAACCGTGCTTGATAACCTTTCTACTGGCAAAATAGAGAACATAGCCGATCTGATTGCTAAAGAGGCTTCGGACAGTAAAAGTGCAGGTAAAGTAAATTTTGTTCATGGCACTATTACTGATCTTCCCCTACTACAAAAATTGTTTCAGGGGATGGACTTCATCTTTCACCAGGCAGCCATTCCCAGTGTTCCTCGCAGTATAAAGGAGCCTCTGGTTATTCATGAGGCTAACATAACCGGGACACTGAACGTACTGCTGGCTGCCAGGGATACGAAAGTTAGGAAAGTGGTTTTTGCCTCGTCTTCATCGGTATATGGTAATACTCTTACCTCTTCCAATGGGGAAGATATAATACCGAATCCACTCTCCCCTTATGCTGTGACCAAACTTGCAGGCGAGCATTATTGTCATGTTTTTCAGGAGATATATGGGCTGTCCACCATATATCTTCGCTATTTTAACGTCTACGGACCACGCCAGGACCCCAGTTCTCAGTATGCTGCTGTGATCCCCCTCTTCATTCACCAAGCCTACCATGACGATCCTCTCATCATTTTTGGTGATGGCAAGCAGACAAGAGATTTTGTTTTCGTAGGCGATGTCGTAGATGCTAATATTCTAGCGGCGGAAAGTGATGCCACTGGTAGTTTCGATATTGGCAGCGGAGAGAGAACTACGATAAATCGCCTGGCCGAGTTAATTATTGAACTCATTGGAGTTGAGGCTTCCCGTCTTTATAAAGAGATAAGACCAGGTGATGTAAAACACAGTTTTGCGGATATCACACGGGCCAGGCACTTCGGCTACGATCCACAGTACTCCCTTCTGGATGGATTGAAGCAGACCATTACATCATTTTTTCATGAATCGCGCCAGGGCTAATTTATTCTTGTGGGGAAATGATTGAAAAGAGGGTGAATTTATGTATTCTATGCGATAGTATCTTTCGCCTGATTGGTAAGGATGAATTAAACGACGCAAACAATCTGGCTGGGGGGAAGATATCCTTAAAAATGCAATGATAATTTAGCGAGATAATGTTAATATCGGGAATAGAAGAATAAAAAGTATTGACTGTAGTATATTAAAAGTTTAGTATTACATTATGTTTATTAGCTTTTGCTTTTGCAAAGTAAAGAGGGAATATGAATTATTTATATATAGTGATAGGGCTTGCCTTTGTATTGGCTGGCTTGGTCGGCTACTTTATCAGGCAATTAGTAGCAAATCAGCAGATCTTGAGTACCAGGAGAGAAGCTCAGCGATTATTAAGTGAAGCCACGACAAAACAGGAAGAGATGCTCCGTGAAGCCAAACTGGATGCGGATAAGGTTCGGAGAACAGCCAGTGTAGAAAGTAAAGAACTTAATCGTCAACTGCAGCGTTTAGAAAAACGCCTTGATCAAAAAGAAGAGGCTTTGGATCGTAAGCGGGAGTCCGCTGAACGCCGCGAACGTGATTTGGAAAACAGAGCAAAGAATATAGAACTGCTGAAATCTGAATTAGAGGGTGTGAAGCAAGAACAAATTGAAAAACTTGAATCGTTATCTGGTATATCACAAACTAATGCTGAACGCATGTTATTCGAGGAACTAGAAAACGAAGTAAAAGAAGCGGCTGCTCGCCATGTGCGAGAATGGGAAGCGGAGATAAAATCTGAAGCTGAAGAGCGAGTTCAACGTATCTTGGCGACGGCTATACAGCGTTGTGCTACTGATGTAGTCTCACAAACTGCTATCTCGACGGTTTCCTTACCAAGTGATGAAATGAAGGGGCGCCTTATAGGTAGGGAAGGACGTAACATCAGATCACTAGAACAAGCCACAGGCGTGGATTTGATAATCGATGACACACCTGAAACAGTCACCATCTCCAGTTTTGACCCGATAAGGCGTGAAGTTGCGCGTATCGCTCTGAACAAGCTTATCCTGGATGGGCGTATACATCCTGCTCGGATTGAGGATGTGGTGGAAAAAGCTAAGGAAGAGACTGATGCAACAATTCGTCGGGAAGGGGAACAGGCAACCTATGAGGCCAGTGTATCTGGATTACACCCTGAATTAATCAAATTGCTGGGGAAATTAAAGTTCCGCACTAGCTATGGCCAAAATGTATTAGCGCACAGCCTTGAAGTCGCGTTCTTTTCGAGTATGCTGGCTGATGAAATTGGCATTGATGCTACTATAGCCAGGAAAGCTGGTTTGCTCCATGATATTGGTAAGGCAATTGATCACGAAATGGAGGGGCCACATGCCTTGATAGGTGCCAATCTGGTCAAACAATGGGATAAGTCAGAAGTGATAGCTCAGGCAGTGTCTGAACATCATGGCGAGGCATCAACAACCAGTACCTTAGGCTATATTGTTGCTGCAGCTGATGCCATAAGCGGCTCTCGCCCGGGAGCTAGACGCGAATCGATGCAGCAATATATTAAAAGAATCAAAGAACTGGAAGATGTGGCAGGGAGCTTTGCCGGAGTGGAAAAGACCTTCGCCATACAGGCGGGGAGAGAAGTAAGGGTTCTAGTTAAAGCAAAGGAAATCGATGATTTGGCATCAATGAGATTAGCACGGGATATTTCCCAAAAAATCGAACAAACATTAACTTATCCGGGACAAATAAAAATAATGGTAGTTAGAGAAACAATAGCGGTTGATTATGCCAAGTAAAGTATTAAGATAAAACATTGCGTGTATTAGTAGTAGGGGACATAGTTGGTAAACCTGGTAGGAAAGCGGTCAGTAATTTAATACCGAGTTTAAGTCTGGGGCATAAACTCGATATAGTAATAGCTAATGGTGAAAATGCTGCTGGTGGTATTGGTCTGACCGTATCTACTGCAAATGAGCTTTTCGATTCAGGTATTGACGTAATCACCTCAGGGAATCATATTTGGGCTCATAAAGAGATAAATCCATATTTAAATGGAGATAATGCTATAATTCGCCCACTTAATTATCCTCCGTCTGTTCCGGGCCGTGGCTACATATTACATCAAGGTATATTGGTTGTTAACCTGATTGGGAGGACATTCATGAGTAATTTCGATTGTCCTTTTCGAGCTATGGATCAGCTGCTACCTGAAATTCGGGACAAGGCTAATATTATCATCGTCGATTTTCATGCCGAAGCTACTTCTGAGAAAGTAGCCATGGGTAGATATCTTGATGGACGGGTTAGCGCTGTTCTGGGCACTCACACACATGTTGGTACTATAGATACTAAAATTCTACCTGCAGGTACCGCATATGTTACTGATATTGGTATGGTTGGTCCAGTTAACTCAGTTATAGGTGATGATATAGCAAGTGTGACCGAGCGCTTTCTTACCCAGATAAACAGGCGATTGTCTGTAGCGACCGGAGAAGTGGAATTTAATGCTGTCATACTGGAGCTAGATGAGGCTACAGGAAAAGCCTTGGAGATAAAGCGTATTCAAAGGATAGTGAGTTAACAAATCGTTAATTCTTTATTACTGTCTGCTTGACTACAAACAGAAACTTCTGAGAGCGAACTCATTCCCTCATGTATTTCAAGTACCCTGTTTATACCCGATAGGTCAGCAGTCATTTTAACATGGGCCTCTGGAAAGAGATGATGTACTAACGGGCCTAACAATTTATCCTGATCCTGTCCTATCTCCAGCAGGACACAACCATTCGGGTGTATTTTTCCAGGTAATTGATATAAAAGGTTGCATATTTGGTCCATCCCGTCCTGACCCCCATCTAGAGCTATAATTGGCTCGAAATTATTTATTTCAGGAGCCAACGCTGCTATTTCATTCTTTGCTATATAGGGCAGATTTGCCACAATGACATCAACTGTCTCAGGCAATGGTGCCAGCAAGTTACCCTGTAGTGGTATTATGCGATGGTGGATGTTGTGGCGATGGAAGTTTAGACAGGCAACTTTAAGAGCTTGCCTTGAGACGTCAGTAGCATAAATTATAGCTTTGGGAAGCGCTAGTGCTAGACTGGTTGCAATAGCTCCACTACCTGTACCTATATCCGCTATCTTTAACATGTGCTTTGTCGGGAGATGTATGCTGACAAAATCAATCGCTCTCTCTACAAGAAGTTCTGTCTCGGGTCTGGGAATGAGTACACGATGATCAACGTAGAAATTGGAACTGTAAAACCCGCAATGCTGCAAAATATAGGCAGTTGGCTCGTGCAGTAGTCGTCGGTGTATAAGCTGATTAAGGAGGATAAATTCTCTGTCTTCAAGTTCTTTTTCTGGATATGTGTACAATTGTGTACGTGAAATATTTAATATGTGGCAGAGCAATAATTCTGCTTCCAATAAAGCATCAGGAATCTCTGACTCGGATAGGCTTTGTTTGGTTAGATTTAGAGCCTCCCTTAAAATCATGAGAGGACAGCCCCTAGTTGGCTGATCTGTTCCTGCGCAAGAAGGGCTTCAATAATATCTTCGATATCTCCATCCATAATTTGGGGAAGGTTATGAAATGTGGAATTAAGACGATGGTCGGTCACACGGTCTTGAGGGAAATTATAAGTTCGTATTTTTTCTGCTCGCTCTCCAGTACCTACCTGCTTTTTTCTTTGCTTATCTATTTCCGCTGATTGTTTGCGTTGCTCCTGATCGAATACTCTGGCACGGAGTACAGCCATAGCCTTCGTCTTGTTTTTCAATTGGGAACGCTCGTCCTGACATACAACCACGAGGCCTGTTGGTAAATGGGTAATTCGCACAGCAGTCGTTACCTTGTTCACATTTTGGCCACCGGCACCACCGGCGTGAAATAGATCCATCCTGATATCATCTTGACTGATTTTTAATTCGATTTCTTCAACTGTTGGTAGTACCGCCACAGTAACAGTCGAGGTATGTATTCGACCCGATCCCTCAGTTTCTGGAACTCTTTGAACACGGTGTACACCACGTTCATGCTTCAGTTGACTGAAAGTTCCCTTCCCTTTTACTTCGAAGACTACTTCTCTGAAACCACCAGTACCGCTGGGGCTAGTATTGATTAAATTTACCTTCCATTTTTTGCTTTGTGCATAGCGGCTATACATTCGAAACAGGTCAGCAGCAAAAAGGCCTGCTTCTTCACCTCCAGTGCCAGCTCTTATTTCTACAATAACATCTTTATTAACGTTGGGATCTTTGGGTAGTAATGCGAACTTTAGTTTATCCAGTAGTTCATCCATACGTTGCTGGAATTGGTCTATCTCCTGTTTTACCAATATTGCCATTTCAGGTTCCTCAGTTTCTTTAAGGAGATTCGTCATATCACCTAATTGAGTTGAGCAGGCCTTATATTTGTTATAGATATCAACAATATTTTCCAGTTCAGATTTCTCTTTGCCCAACTCCTGTAGTTGTTTCAAGTCGGAAAGTATATCTGATTGGCCCATTAGGTTGTTGATCTCGTGGTAACGCTTTTGAATTAGATTTAACTTATTAAACATCGTATATCTTACTGTTTGAGTACGCTATTATAGTACAGCTATTACTGGCGCTCAAACCTTAAAGCAGAGCCACCTCATTCTTATTTACTTTCTCTTTAGTCATTTCCATTTATTACTATGAAATGCTTGTACTTGATTTTATTCTTTAAAGTAGTTGTGTTGCCTGTATAATAATTGATAGTGTTATAGCTAAATTATCTGAATTAGGAGGAAGTATATGATAACCACTCTTTCATGGCCTGCAAAGGTAATATTCGGGGTAGGTAGCATAGGGGTTCTTGGGAAGGAAGCAAGCGGACTTGGAAAGAAAGTTCTACTTGTAACTGGCGTGCATAGTGCGAGGCAGACAGGATTATTGGAAAAAGTGGTACAAGACCTTAAGGATAATAGATTGGATGTTTTTGTATTCGATAAAATAATACCAAATCCACGTGTCTCAACTATAGATGAGGGCGCTGCAATAATCCGTAATGAAGGGTTAGATCTTGTTATTGGACTTGGTGGTGGTAGCGTCATGGATACGGCAAAAAGCCTTACACTGGCAAAAAATAGCGATAAACCGATATGGGAGTACACAACAGGAGCAGTATCATTTGCTGAAACTGGTACTAGTCCCTTACCACTTATATTGGCTTCAACTGTAGCTGCCAGTGGTTCGGAACAGGATATGGCATCAGTGATTACTAATTGGGAAACCCGCGAGAAGCGCGTGCTGGTTAGCTCGGCATTTCTCTCCAAAGTCTCTATTATAGATCCGGAGTTAACAATAACTGTACCAAGGAAACCAACTGCCCAAGGAGGAGTTGATATTTTTTCTCATCTGGTTGAGAAGTATGTCAGTGCCCCAAGTGTCTCAACGATAACAGATAGTATTTATGGAACACTACTAAAAGTGGTGGTTGAATCTTTGCCACGGGTGCTGGATAAGCCTGATGATATTGAAGCACGTAATATACTAGCCTGGGCTAGTACTATGGCTTGTTCTCCTTCCATGTTTTTGGGGGGAGGTGTTGGCTCTTTACCTTTACATCCAATGGGATTTTCGCTAAGTGGGAAATATGACATGGCGCATGGAGATGTACAAGCAGCTCTTCTTCCTGCATGGATGAAATATACCTATTCCGCATGCCCTGAAAGATTTCGATTTTTAGGAATACAGGGATTTGGCAAAGAAGATATAGTAGAGGTTACAGAAAATTGGTTGAAGAAGATAAGTATGAAGCACAACCTCCAGAGTTTAGGTGCTAATTATGAAGAGTTAGAAGCTATAGCAGAAGACTGTGCTCGGAATGCGATCCCTCAATTGAAGGCTAATCCAAATGTGCCTGATGCTGCTGCAATAGCGAAGATTTATAAGGATTCCTATTAATGAGGAAAAGTCACTCACTTTTCAGGCAAATATAATTTTTGTAATAAACATGGTTCCTTTATTGCCTGGTTAATAGGGCAACTTTCGTGGCTTTACTACTGCGGAGGCTGAGATACATAGGTAACACCTGTGGTATGTTTAGTAAAGATATTAA